>NZ_PVBJ01000004.1:0-429534 GCF_002968565.1 Neorhizobium sp. T25_27 | reverse complement strand
GCTTCATGCTCCGTCACCATCCGAACGGCGCGGGCGCGGACTTCAGGAGAGAATTTGTTCGTCGTCTTGCTTGTCATAGACCCTACTTCTCACGAGTTGGGGTCTCCGGCCAAGCCGGGGCGGTTCACTGCGACGGCAAAGGCCTGCTCCACCCGCCGGAGCCACCGCGACTTCGCTGGCGCCCCGGAAAAAATCCCGCTTAGTAAATTCCCTAGGAAATCTAGAAACTCGCTCATCGTACCCCATCGGGACTATCGCAACGCGCCTATCATTGCGCTGGATCTCTTTTGACTGGCTTTCGATACATGCTCAGGCCAGTACCCTAAGGTGATGCGACCGTGAGTAGTCTCAGCGGTCTGCTCTCAGCCCATCCTGACTGAGCGTCTGGACCGTCTTCTCACTAAACATAGGAAATCTGTTCTGCAACAATTGGACAACCATCGACTCTCTCGTCGTGATTGGAACGTGTTTACCGACTCGATGAGTGATCTCTTCCACGCAGCGACCATAAGCCTGCTCTAAACGGATCGTGAGTTCAAAGCCTTCGACGATTTCACCATCTGTAGCGCCCGGATTTGCGATCTTCATCCAACAGAATAGCGGGCTCTCATGGAAGACGTACGGCCGAGGATCGGTCATGCCTGCCTTCCACTCGTGTCGCCCCAAGACGTTTCGTGATCGGAAGATCTGGTAGATTGAATCATTAAGCGGAAGAGCTGAAGCCCGCTTTAAAATTGCATCTATCTCCGGAATGCCTCGCAGGCCGGCTAGGTCATCAGGTGCAGTCATTCCTAGTCTCCAGGTTTCCCTTAGTGTCTCCTCCTGCTCCTGCCATGTTCGGTGGAGGATGTCGTTGCCAACCTTGGCACATCAGAACGGCTCCGTCGGTTCCCGCCTTGGCCACAGGATAGGGCATTCATTAACATCATCTAGTCACGATGTGGCGGTGCGGATGGGGAGCAACATGACGATCGGCCAGAAGGTAGCATTGCTTGCATTCGTGATGCTCGTTGCATTCGCGGGGATTATCTCGCGACACCTATTGTTCGGTAGCTTCAACATGGGGGACAGGACGGGCACGATCGGACTGATGGCGATAATGCTCGCGCTCATCCTTGGGACGGCAACAGCGGCGATTTTCCCCGAAGCCTTCTAAGCTCGGCCCCTCCGCCCCGGCCGAAATAGCGGGCAAGAGCTCGTTGTTTCGGTGCAGCTTGCCGGCTAGCTTCCGATGAATTGGAGGCAATATGTCCGTTCTAACCAGTGTAGCGATTTCCATCGCACTGATAGCGTCAGCTTCAGGTGCCGGTCTAAATGACTTCAGCATTTACGGCGGTGGGGATCGGACGACTTATCTCGGATGCATGAACTGCCTAAACAAAGAACCCGATTCTGTCGGCAACACGTCGGGGAAGTACGGGAGCGAAACATCGAGTACCTCAATCAACAATATTTATTCCGAGTACGCAGATGAAACGTCGGACACGAGCGTCTGCAATAAGTTTGCACTGAATCCCCCGATAGTGGTCGGTGCAAATGGGAAGGTCTACGGTGTATTCTCGATAAATGAGTTCGCCAAAAATCAGCATCCGACGTTTTTGCACATGGCGCGTAGCCACTGCACGCGCCTCTACGGGAGAAGGATGTTCTAGTTTTTGGACCTAGCTTTGTGATCCCACTGCGTCCGATCATCAAATGGTGGCGGCAACTTTGCACCATGAGCGGACATTGCTGGCGTCGCAAAACTGCTTATTCTGCGACCGGCCGAGCTATGTTGGGTTCGCGCTCCCGGCTGGTGCTTGGCCTATGCTTAAGCAACGGTTCGGCATCATACATCATAAGAAGGCGTCACTCAGCCGAGAATTTCACCGTCACGCCGCGCTGCCGAAAGTAGGCCTGCATCAGCTTCCTGCCAGAACGGTTGTTCTGCACGAGCTTGGCCGGGTCGAATACGGCCTCTTTCAAACCCGCTCGGGCCATGGCCGCCTTGAGAGCCGCGATATGCACGTCGATGTCGGCATTGTTCGCCAGGAGCGATTCATAAATGCGGCCTGTTGCATCTGCTACGGTCGGTTCAGTCACTGCCACTCTCCTGTTGTTATTCGCGGGGCGCTTATATTGTTATTAGGCTGGCGCTTACCACATTTTTTCGGCTTGACCTTATTGTGGTGAAAAATCCCCTCGTCAATGTGCGACGATAGATTGGAACATCGCCTCCGCTTTCGAAGATGTGAACCCGAAGCAGGCCAGCGGAAACCAGCATTGCGGTCCGGATGCTGGGCAACAACGCGCCAACACCGGACATTAACACTTTCCGGGAAGAGTGGGTGCAACTGGCACGACAATGTGCATTTCATCGGGGATGACGAGCGCCATGCCAGAAGGCAATGCAATGCAAAAATTGTCCGAGAAAGCCCCAGCTCTTGTAGTGACAGCCGTACTGCTAGGGATCATTCCGCATGCCCTGATGGTGTTAGGAATCAGAGGATTTGCAATTGGTTTGACCTTTTTCTTGCTCAATTTGGCGCTCTGCGCAGCGGGGCTTATGACACGGAGATTTCGTATATTCTGGTGGTGTTGGGGTGTTGCGTCGGTCGCTTTATTCCTTCTGTTCGGAATGGCGACGCCGGTCGGGATGCTCCTAGCTCTACCTCTGCTCGTGTCCAACTGGCTTTGATCCAACGGAGTGCTTCGTCCGCTAAGGCCCCGAAACAGCCACGCCGACATCCGCTCTCCAATCGCGGACTTTTCCTTCGCCGTCTCGATGCCTATCTATGGGGAAACGAAAGGAACCTTGCGATGTCCGATGTCATCACCCCGAAAATCCAGAAGACCGATGCGGAATGGCGCGAGATCTTGACGCCCGAACAGTACCGCATCCTGCGGCAGGCCGGCACCGAACGCGCCTTTACCGGGCCCTTCTGGAACAGCCATGAAAAGGGCCTCTACAGCTGCGCCGCCTGCCACGAGCCGCTGTTCGTCTCCGACACCAAGTTCGATTCCGGCTGCGGCTGGCCGAGCTATTTCGAGGCGGTGAATCCGGAAGCGATCACCGAAATCCGCGATTTATCGCACGGCATGGTGCGCACCGAAGTTCGCTGCAGTAATTGCGGCGGCCATCTCGGCCACGTCTTCCCCGACGGCCCGCCGCCGACCGGCCTGCGCTACTGCATCAACGGCCACGCGATGGACTTCGAGGCGATGAAGTAACAACGAAGGTACCGGATATCCCTGTCACAGAGGTCGGCCGCACGCTTGCAAATTTTGTGGGCGAACTCTGCAATAGTCGCTGTCCGGTTTCTTTCCCGCCGCCTTTCAGTCCCTCGCTCCACCCTCTTCCATGACTTTTATGAATTCCTCGTCGCGAGTTCCGCGCGCAAAGGAAAGAGCCGTCTCGCCTTTACTACCCTTGGCATTCGGGTTTGCGCCATTGGCCAGCAGTGCGGCGACAACATCGGGTCCATTGTCCTGATTGTTCGCCTGGCAGATAAGCGGGGTCCAACCTCGGACATCCCTCGCTTCAATATCGGCGCCTCGCTGCACGAGGAGGCTGACTGCGTCAGGGTCCGTAATGATGTGAAGAAGGGTGACGCCTTCATCGTTTCTGGCGTTTATATCGGCCCCGTTGGCGAGAAGGAGATCGAGAATTTTCTCGTCAAAGTACATGTCGATAAGATGGATAGGTGAAAATTTGTCTTCATCGACCGAGGTTGCCAATGCAGGGTCTGTAGCGAGCATCGCGTTTACCGTCTTAAGATCACCGACATGGACAGCGTCGTGAAATTTCTCGATCGTTGCCGCGTCCATAGCTGCAGCCGAACCAAGTGAAATACCGAGCATCACCGACAGGCGAAGGAATAAACGGAGCATTTTTCTCGTCTTATCTGACCTACTGTCGGTCAACCTATCATACTCGGAAAGACGCGGAACTCTGCTCTAGCGGCTCAATAATCGTCGCTGATCTCGAGCCAGTAGCCGTCCGGGTCCTGCAGGTAGATCGACCGAACGCCATCGGCACGGGTGTAGATCCTGCCCTCGTTTCTGGCCAGATCGCCGTATTTCGTGCCGGTTGCGGCGATGTGGGCGACCGTGGCGTCGAGGTCGGTCACGGCGATGCAGAGATGGGTCGACATGGTGACGTAGGTTTGGCCGAAATCGCCTTCGATCAGGTGGATCGACTGGCTGTCGCCGATGCCGAACCAGCGGATGTTGGGCTTGCGGGCCTTGCACTCGATTTCCGGCAGGCGCAGGATCCGCTGGTAGAAATCGGCGCTGCGGGTGAGGTCCCGGACCATGATGGACAGGTGGTTTATGCGAAGCGACGCGGCCATGGTCTCCCCCCAATCAGCTCTCGCGGGACCGCCTGACGTCAGGTCGGGTCCTTGTCGTAGACGATGATCCCGGGCGGCAGCTGCACCCAGGAATGCCGGCGGCAATCATAGACCGAATCCTGCGGCGCGGGGAAGCCCGGATCGGCGAAGGCGCCGACCGCGACCGCCACGAAATGCTGCTCGGCGCCCTCTTCCGTATGATAGAGATTGGTGCCGCAGACGGGGCAGAAGCGGAACCTGAAGCGGGCGCCCTGGTCTCCGGTGCGGACATATTCGGTGGCCTTGCCGGAGACCTTGAAATCCGGAGCGAAACCGGCAAGTGCCGCAAAGACACTGCCGGTGCGGCGCTGGCAGGCGAAACAATGACAGACGCCGACGCCGAGCGGCTCCCCTTGCAACTCGATCGACAACTGGCCGCAGGAACAGGTGGCTATGCGCGACGACATGGGAGCACCTCGGTTCGTTACGCCGGCAGTTCCACCGTGAAGGCGAAGCGGGCTTTTTCGCCCGGTGCAAGGACCACGCCGTAGGGACGTTTCGCAAGATCGTCCGAGCCGCCGAGTTCGGCGGCGGTGCCGTGCCAGGGTTCGATGCAGATGAAGGGGGCGCCGGGTTTCTGCCAGAGCGCCAGGTTCGGCAGGTTTTCGAAGGAAAATTTCAGCGCGGGACCGCCCTCGGCGGCATAGGTCAGCCCCTCGCCCGCCCCTTCCGGAAAGATCATCGCATCCGCCTCGAACATCGCGTGGTCGAGGGTCAGGCTGCCGGCCTTGAAGGGTGACGGCAGCTTTTCCGGCTTGACCAGCCCGCCCCCCAGCCGCGTCAAAGCCGGTTCGGCGCCGTTGTCGAGGGTGATTTTGTGGGCCTTGCCCGCCGCGCCGGGGATCGGCCAGACAAAGGCCGGGTGGAACCCAAGGCCGAAGGGCATCGGTTTTTGATCGCGGTTCTCGACTTCGGCCGCGACCGTCAGCGTCCGGCCCTCCAGCGAATGCTCGACCGCCAGCAGGAATTCGAACGGATAGACGGCGCGCGTCGCGTCGGAGGCGGCGAGTTCGTAGCGGCACATGGTCCCGCTCGACGAGGCGAGCGTAAATTCGCTGCGGCGGGCAAAACCGTGCTGGCCCATCTCGTAGGGCTTGCCGTCGACGCTGATCCGGTTTTCCGGCGCCTTGCCGACCATCGGGAAGAGAACCGGCGAGCGGCCGTTCCAGAAGGCGGCATCGCCATTCCAGAGAAACGAGCGGCCATCGGCGGCCGTCAGCGCCTGCATCTCGGAGCCGAGCGAGGAGATGTCGACGGTCAGGTACGGGTTGGAAATGCGGGTGACCTCTGACATGGCGGCTCCTTCAGGTTCCGGTTCGGAATCATGCCCTCATCTTTGCGCGCCGGACGTTTCGGTTCAATGACGCGCGAAACCTTTTCGAGCCTCAGGCCCGCATCGCCAGGACGGGTCGGCGCTCCTGTTCGGCCTTCTCCGCCATGCGGATTTCATAAGCCTTGCCCCACTCCGCCATCACCGTCACGGCATGATTGAGGCTGCGGCCGAAATCGGTGGCGGAATATTCCACCCGCTGCACCTTCTCCGCAAACACTTCGCGGCGAATGAGACCGTCCGCCTCCATCTCGCGAAGCTGCTGGGCGAGCACCTTTTCGCTGACGCCTGAGAGTATGCGCTTCAGCTCCCCGAAGCGGCGGGGCTCAATGTTGATCTCCCAAAGGATGTCGGTCTTCCACTTTCCACCGATCACGTTGAGCGCGCTCGCAAAACCGCAATCGTCGTCCGGCAGGCGTTTCATTCCCGTTCTCCCCTTACTGCAGAGTAACCGCTTACCCGAAGGTGCGTAATTTACCGCCTCCGGCCAGAGGCGTTATCAAAATGCCGTCTCACATATTGGAGTTCGATGCGATGACCACAATAGGGTTTCTCGGCGCCGGCCGAATGGGAACGGCACTTGTTCGTACGCTCGCGAAAAACGGCCACGAGGTGCATGTCTGGAACCGCACGGCGGAAAAGGCGCAGGCGCTCGGCGCTTTTGGGGCACGACCGGAACCGGCACCGGAACGGGCGGCGGCCGGAGCGGAGATCGTTTTCGTCAATCTGCTCGACTATCCCGCTTCCGATGCGCAGCTGAGGAAGCCGGATGTCACCGAGGCGCTGAAGGGCAAGCTGCTCGTGCAGCTCACCTCCGGTTCGCCGAAGACGGCGCGCGACACCGGCGCCTGGGCGGCCGAACACGGCATCGCCTATCTCGACGGGGCGATCATGGCCACGCCGAATTTCATCGGCGAACCGGAGACGCTGATCCTCTACAGCGGGTCGGGCGTCCATTATAGGCAGCACGAAAGGGTGTTTGCCGGGCTCGGCGGGAAATCCGCTTTCGTCAGCGAGGATTTCGGGGCGGCCTCCGCGCTCGACAGCGCCCTTCTCGGCCAGATGTGGGGTACGCTGTTCGGTACGCTCCAGGCGCTCGCCATCACCAAAGCCGAAAATATCGATCCCGAAATCTACGCGAACTATCTAAAGCTTTCCCAACCCGTCATCGATGGGGCGGAACGGGATCTGACGCAACGGGTGCTGGACGGGCGCGACCGGGGCGACGAGGAAACCCTCGCGACGATCGCAGTCCACAATGTGGCCTTCCAGCATCTCGTAGAGATTAACACGGAGCGCGGCATCAACCCGGTGATTGCGAACGCCTTCGGCAGCCTTTTCGAGGCGGCCATCCGGGCTGGCCACGCCGAGGACGACTTCGCGGCGCTGGCGCGCTTCATGGAGACCAAATGACCGAGGCGGAAAACCGGCAAGGAGAGGCCGTCCGCACCGCCGCCTGTTCCTGCGGCAACTTCCGGCTCGCCCTCGCGGGCGCGCCGGAGCGGGTCTATGCCTGCGCCTGCCTCGAATGCCAGAAAGCGACAGGATCGGCGTTTTCCTATCGGGCACGTTATCGCAAGCAGGCAATCGTCGCCGACGAAGGCGAGCGGCGGCGCTTCCGGCGGATCACCGACGAGGGCCGGTGGATGGACCAGGTCTTCTGCCCGAATTGCGGCACGCTGGTCTACATGGAGGCGGAGGTGCTGGAGAACGGGATCGTCGTTTCGGTCGGCTGTTTCGGCGAGCCGGATTTCGCGCCGCCGGCTGCGATCTTCTGGTCGCGCCGGCGCCATGGCTGGTACGAACCGGACGCGGAAATCCGGCTCGTCGAATAGGCTCAGTCTTTCGCGACCTCGCCCGCATATTCATCGTCCGTCACCGCGCCCAGCCATTCCGCCGTGCTGCCGTTCAGCGCTTCCTGGATGGCGATGTGGGTCATGGCGGTGGTCGGGGATGCGCCGTGCCAGTGTTTTTCGCCGGGCGGGAACCAGATCACGTCGCCGGGCCGGATGGCCCGGACCGGCTCGCCCCAGACCTGCGCCAGGCCAGCGCCGGCCGTGACGAGCAGCGTCTGGCCGAGCGGGTGGGTGTGCCAGTCGGTGCGGGCACCCGGTTCGAAGGTGACCGAAAGGGCGCGGACCCGGGCCGGCTCCGGCGCCTCGACGATCGGGTCGAGCCGGACGGTGCCGGTGAAATATTGGGGCGGTGCCTTCGAAGGCTGCGATCCGCTGCGCTTGATGTCCATGGTTCGATCCTCGCTGAACGACTGTTTCGCTTCATATAGGTCAGGACGGCATATAGGTCACAACGGGCGCGGCGCGACGTCCAAAAATTCTTGACTTCGATTTTCGCACGTTTATGCCTTTCAGTCGAAGAGCGTCGGCCTTTGAGGTTCAGTTTGCCTAAGTAATCCCCGGTCTCGACAGGTTCACCCTCCCATGTGTGGAAGAGCGATGACGCTTGCCCGCGTGGGAACACTGTTCATCGGGGTGGCGGCTTGAGACCGGTTTGGCATTGATCGTGCCAGTGCGGCCTCATGCTGCCCTGAACCGTCCGACTAAGACCTCCGACGCTTGCTTTCCACAGTCCGGACCTTCGCCACACCGTGCGCGCCCGAAAAGGGCTTCTTGAGTGCCGTTTCCCGCATGAACTTCCTGACCGGAAGATCAAAACGGCATGTGCGACATCCTCCATCTCGAATGGACTGCAACCCCTAAAACTCCACCCCGGCCGATCCTTGCCTGCAGCGGCTGCGGGCTATCGAGACCGTTCCACTCCAGCGGCCGCATCCGCCTCAACGCCAATGGCAAGCGGCTCGATGCCTGGCTCATCTACAGATGCATCGCCTGCGACGGCACCTGGAACCGGCCGATCTTCGAGCGGCAGACCATCCGGGCGATCGATCCCGTCATGCTCGACGCGATGCAGGCGAGCACGCCGGACTTCGTGGCCCGCATCGAATTCGACGCGCAGGCGCTGAAGGCCAAGGCCGGACGCATCGAGGAAAGCGACGACATCGAGATGCGCAAGGCGGTTCTGCGCCACGATGCGGATTGGCGGCGGATCGCGATCACGCTCGCCCTACCCTACCCGACCGGCCTGCGGCTCGACCGGCTGCTGGCGGCGGAACTTCAGCTGTCGCGCAGCCGGCTGCAGGCGCTTTTCGACAGGCAGGAGATTCGGATCGGGCCGGAGCGGAAGGACGCGCTGAAACGCGGTATCCGCGACGGCACCCTGATCACGCTCGACCTGCGCGACGAGGCCGAGCGAATGGCAGCGGGGAGAGCGGCGATGGGCGGCTGATCAGCGATAACCGGTGGCATCGGCCGGCTTGCCGGGCTCCTGAACCTCTTTCAGGTAGCGCCAGCAATCCGGCCGCGAGCCGTCGACATCGTCGAACTCATAGACCTTGGCAAGGCCGCCGCTCGACAGCGACTGGCCGTTCCAGCGGGCCCGGTCCGGATCGGCGGCAAGCGCTGCCACCGCCCGGCCGATGAAGCGCGGGGTTTCGGAAATGCAGAAATGCGGCTGGGCGACGAGCGCATCCCGCCAGTTCTCCTCAGTCACCCTGTAGATATCCAGCATCATCTCGGAGCGCAGCCAGCCCGGCGTGATCGACACGGAGGTGCTGCCGACCTTCTCGAGATCCTTGCCGTGCGCCCAGGCCATACGCGTCACCCCGGTTTTGGCGAGGTCGTAGAAGGGCGAGAGGCGATAATGTTCGGCATTGTATTCCGCCGTGCCATCGGTGACCTCGACCAGCAGGCCACCGGGCTTTTCGATCATCAGCTTCAGCGCATGATGGGCGGTGATCAGGTGGGTGTCGATCGCCAGCCGCAGCATGCGCAGGCCCTTTTCGAGGTCGTGCTCCCAGACCGGCTTATCCCATTCGAACAGATGTTCGCCGCCCCAGATGTCGTTGACGAGGATATCCAGCCGGCCCTGCTCCCGGCGGATGCGCTCGACGAGCGCTGCGACATCCTCAGGGACGAGGTGATCGAGCGGCACCGCAATCCCCGTGCCGCCGGCTTGCGTCACCAGTTCGGCGGTATCCTCGATCGTCTCCGGCCGCCGGTATTCCGACTGCTTCTGCCGCGTCGTCCGGCCGGTGACATAAACGGTGGCGCCGGCCGCTCCGAGCTCGACCGCGATACCCCGCCCGGCACCCCGCGTGGCGCCGGCCACCAGCGCGATTTTTCCCTCGAGCGGCTTTTTGTACACGTGCGACATGACGGCTCCTTCCCTTCCGGTTCCGTATGGTTAGAACTGGCGCTTCACACAAAGGCAATATATAAACATTTATTCGTTTATAATTCGAGAGGCAAGATGGCGCGACCGAAAACCATGCCGGATAGGGACGTACTGGCGGCGGCACTGAAGGTGATGCACGAAAAAGGCCCGGAGGCGCTGACCTTCGCCTCGCTCGCCACCGCGTGCGGCCTTTCCGGCTCGACGCTGGTGCAGCGCTTCAGGAACAAGGAGGAACTTGCCCGCGCCGCGCTGCTGTTTGCCTGGGACGATCTGGATACCAAGACGGAAGCGGCGATCGCCAGCGCGCCGAAGACGCCTCAAGGCGCCGTGGACATTCTCGTCGCGCTTTCCGGAGACTATGGCGGCATCGAAGCCTATGCCGAAGGCCTGCTGATGCTGCGGGAGGATTTTCGCGATCCGCGCCTGCGCGCCCGCGGCAGCGCCTGGGGCGAAGTTATCTCCACCGCGATCACCGCCTGTTTTGCGGCAACGCCGGGCGCGCCGGACAATATCGGCATGCTGATGGCCTCGCAGTGGCAGGGTTGTCTTCTCTGGTGGGGGTTCAATCCCGCGGGGCCGATCGACGCGCATGTGCGCCGGAGCCTGGAAGCGTTTGTCGCAGCGGTGCTGCCCGGACAATAGAAAAGGCCCGGGATCTTCCGGGCCTTTGGTCAACCTTCTGGCTCAGGCAACCTTGCCGATGCGCCGCGGGCGAAGAATGGCAGCCAGCCTGCGGCAGGCGATCAATAGCATTTCCGTCTTCAGCGACACAATCGCGACACCGGCAAGCACGATCGCGGTGGCGATGATCTCTCTCAGGCTGACGGGTTCGCCCAGCAGGACAAAACCGAGGATAATCGTCCAGGGCGGCAGGAAATAACCGTTCATCGAACCGACAGTCGGACCCGCCTTCTTGAGGATGTTCATGTAGAGAACGATCGGCAGGGCCGTTCCGAACACGCCGAGAACGAGAAGCAGCGGCAGGTTGTCGAGTGCCGGAGAGAAGGCCGAAAGACCGCCGAGATAGATCATCACCGCGAAGGTCGGCAGGCCGGAAAACAGCTGCTGTCCCAGCGCCAGCCGGACCGGCTGAGCACCGGGAATGCCGCGCACATAAAGATTGCCGAGCGCGTAGCTGACCGCGACGATGGCCACGGCGCCGACGCCGCGAAGGCTGACATTGTCGGCACCGAGCGCTGCCGGGCCGATCAGCAGGACCATGCCGCCGAAGCCGGTTGCAAGCCCGAGCGCCACTTTCGGCGTCAGCCGCTCGCTCGCAAACAGCGCCTGCGCCAGAACCGCGACGACGAGCGGCGTGGAGGCCTGGATCATCGATGTCAGGCCCGCCGAGATTTCCGTCAGCGCATAGGCCGTCAGGCTGTTCGGCACGACGCCCTGCAGGAAACCAAGGACGACCCAGTCGCGCATTTCCCGTCCACGCGGGAGAATGTTGTGGCCGGAGACGATCATCCAGATGGCGATCAGGCTGCCGCCCATCAGCCCCCTCACCGCCGTCAGGGCGAGCGGAGAGAGCGCGGTGCCGGCCAGCTTCAGGAGAATGAAAGCGCCTCCCCACAGGAAGGAACAGGCAAGCATCTGCACGATCAGCGGAATTTCAAAGGACTTCCTTGCGGCGATCGAAGGCATGGTCGGTTCCTCACCTATTTATCTTCAGGTGAAGATATTTGCTCCCAATTTATCTTCATGTCAAGATAGTTTTATCGAGACGGAGAATCGCAATGGCGCAGACGCAAAAAACGCAGGATCACATCGACCGGGCGCGGGCCCAGTGGGCCAAACAATTGCCGGATCTCGACACGGGTCCGATGGAGATTCTCGGCCGTATCTACCGCCTGTCGCGGCTGATCACGCCGTCGATCGAGGCGACGTTCGCGTCGTTTCAGCTGGACCGCGGGGAATTCGATGTCGTGGGCACGCTGCTGCGCTCCGGGCCGCCCCATCGGCTGACGCCGACGGAACTCTACCGGTCGCTGATGATCGCCTCTGGCAGCCTCACCCACCGGCTGGGCCGGCTGGAAAAGGCCGGCCTGATCAAGCGCGTCCCGTCCGACAGCGACGGCCGCAGCCTTTCCGTACAGTTGACCGACAAGGGCATCGGCAGAGCGGAAGCCGCGTTCCGGCAGGACATGGCGAGTGAGGCGGCGGCGATCGCGGGCTTCGATCCGGAAAAGAAGGCGCAGCTTGCAGACCTGCTGCGGGAGCTGAACCTTGCCGTCGAGGCTCATCTTTCACGACAGGGACCGTCGGAGCCGACGGAGGATTGACGAAGGCGGGCTCACACGGAAACGAGCTTTTGACGTGGCGGCAAGGTCATGGCGGCAACGCCTGCGACGACGCAGACGAGGCCAGCCCATGCGCCCGGATGCAGGCTTTCGCCGAGGAAAACGACGCCGATCGCCACCCCGACGGGCACCCGCAGATAGGCCTGCGACGTCGCGCCGACCGAGCCGAGCGTCTGCATCAGCCTGAAATAGATGACGAAGGCGAGCGCCGTCGAAAACACCGAGAGCGCCACCAGCGCGAGGATCGATTCCATAGAGGGCTCAAGCGTCCAGGGCCGGTCGACGATCAGGCTTGCCGGGACCAGCAGCGCGGCGCCGCAGACGAGCGAGCCCGCCGCCGGCATGATCGGGTCGAGACCCTTGAAGTTCTTGCCGAAGATCGCCGCGCCGGCATAACACACCGTCGCCAGCACGATCGCCAGCTGCGGCACCAGCCTCTCCCCGAGCCCCGACAGCACTTCGACGCCGATCACCATGCAGATGCCGACCAGCCCCGCGCCGACGCCGAACAGTTTTCGCACCGTCACCGGCTCGTGGCGGGTGATCAATGCCGTGATCAGGAAGGCGAAGATCGGCGTGGTGGAATTGAGGATCGCCGCAAGCCCGGCATCGGTCGACTGTTCCGCCCAGGCGATCAGCGTGAAGGGAATGGCGCTGTTCAGGCAGGCCTGGAACAGGAAGCGCGCCCAAGTGGCCCTGTCGCGCGGCAGCTTCAGGCCGCGCCAGCGGATGACGGCAAGCAGCACCGCTCCGGCGATCAGGGTCCGCAGCGCGATCAGCGTGACCGGCGGGATGGTTTCGACGCCGATCTTGATGAACGTATAGGAAGCGCCCCAGAGCGTGGAGAGCGCCAGAAGCAGCGCCAGTTCCCTGGTCATATTCGGTGTGTTCGGCATGATCTCGCCCGGCTTGTTCGCATTTCGATGCGGATGTTCTAGGTCAGGAAGGAGGGCGGATGCTTCGGTGCGGATCGAAGTGTTCTCAAGTTGCGGTGTTCAAGGGGCGTGCAGTGAGCGCACTTGCGGGCGGGCACCGCCTGTTGCAATGATGCGGGCTCACTCAAGGAACACGATATGCCCTCGACCGAGCTGTTTCTCGCCTTTCTCGCCACCACCGTGGTGTTCGCCTACATACCCGGACCGGCCATGATTTATGCCGCGGCCCAGACGCTGGCGCGCGGGCGGTGGTCGGGCCTGATGGCCTCGCTCGGCATCCATATCGGCGGTTACGCGCATGTGTTCGCCGCAGCCGCGGGGCTTTCTGTGCTATTCCACGCGGTGCCTATGCTCTACCTGGCGGTGAAGCTCGCCGGTGCCGCTTATCTCGTCTGGCTCGGGATCTCGCTGTTTCGCGCCAAGGCGGCCGGCGATCTCGAACTTCCGGAGATTGCCCAGAAATCCGGCCGGCGGGCGTTTTTCGAAAGCATCACGGTGGAAGTGCTGAACCCGAAGACGGCGATCTTCTTCCTCGCCTTCCTGCCGCAGTTCATCGACGCCTCGGCCGCCTTCCCCATCTGGCTGCAGTTCGTGATCCTCGGCACGATCGTCAACCTGATGTTCTCGTCCGCCGATATCGTCTGCGTGCTGCTGGCCGGCGCGGTGATCACCCGGCTGAAGCGATCGAGCGGCGCGCAACGGCTGATGCAGAGAGCCGGTGGGGCGCTGCTTGTCGGGCTCGGCGCACATCTGGCGCTGCAGCGAAGCTAGTCAGCTCATTAAAAAGCAGCCCTGCGCCATCTCACCCCGTGACCTTCAGCTCCATGCAGGTCAGATCCAGCCAGCGGCCGAACTTGGTGCCGACTTCGGAAAACGTGCCGGCGGTGCGGAAGCCGAGTTTTTCGTGCAGGCCGATCGAGGCGGTATTTCCGGCCTCGATGCAGGCGACCATGACGTGGATGCCGTTCTCGGAGGCGCGGGCGATCAGGTCCCGCATCAGCAGCCGGCCGATGCCGGCGCCGCGGAAATCACGGTGGACGTAGACGGAATGCTCGACCGTGTGGCGGAAGCCGTCGAAGGCGCGCCAGTCGCCGTAGGAAGCGTAACCGGCGACCTTGCCGTTCACGTCCGCCACCAGAACCGGGAAGCCTCGGGCCTTACGGGCGGCGAACCATTCCTTGCGGTTCTGGAGATCGACCAGGACTTCGTTCCAGATCGCCGTCGTGTTGGCGACGGCGTCGTTGTAGATTTCCATGACGGTCGGGAGATCGGCTTCGGTGGCGTCGCGTACAAGGGGTTCGGTCATCAGGTTTTGTCCATCATGATACTCGTTTGTCCATTATATCAGACGATCGAATGACGAGTCCAGATTTGCTGGTCTGCTCTTTGGATAACTTCATTGGAATCAATGCGGGAGGGGCAAGCGCGGTATCTGCTGATGGTCCTGGCTTGCCGACGGAATGCGGGAGTAGCGAGCCTGAAGCCGGTCGCCTACCCGCGATAAACCGAACCTCGGATCAGAAACCGCCGGAGAGGCTGAAGCAGGTCATCACCGCGCCGTAGTGGACGGCGGCGGCGGCGACGACGAACCCGTGCCAGATGGCGTTCTGGAACCGCAGCCGTTCCCAGACGTGGAAGATCACGCCAAGCGAATAGATGAAGCCGCCGATGACGATCAGCCAGACGGTGACGGCCGGCAGATATTGCGAGATCGGCCCCGCCACCATCACGCCGCTCCAGCCCATGGCGAGATAGAGCAGGATCGTCAGCTTGTCGAAACGGCCGGGAAACAGGCATTTCAGCGTGATGCCGAAAATGGCCGTCGCCCAGATCGCCAGAAGCATGGCGAATATCCAGGGGTCCTGCGCGCCGCGTTGCAGGAACGGCGTGTAGGTCGCGGCGATCAGGATGAAGATCGCCGAATGGTCGAGCCGCCGCAGCACCCATTTGGTTCGCGAGTGAGGCCAGATATTGTAGGTGAAAGAGATCGACAGGCAGATGATCAGCCCGAGGCCGTAGATCCAGGCGGCGGCGATTTCGCCATGGCTCGACCAGACGGTCGCGTAGAAGATCAGGGCGGTGGCGCCGACAAGCGCAAACACGATGCCGACGCCGTGGATGATGCCATCCGCGACGATCTCGTGAAAATCGTATTTCCGCCCGAAATTGAAAAACTCGTTCATCCGACCTTCCGCCTGCATGGATCTAAGAATGAGCATGACCAGGGAGGAAGGCAAGAGAGGGAGGATTCACATTCCATTTCCCGCGTTAAAGTTCGGCCGGCACCTCGGCGGCGCAGGTCTGGCAAAGGGGCGTGTGCGGCACGGCATCGAGGCGTTTCTCGGCGATCGGCTGGCCGCACCTGGCGCAGATGCCGAACGTGCCGGCGGCGATGCGGTGAAGTGCCGCATCGATGGCCGCAAGCTCCCGTTCGCCGGTTTCGCCGAGTTCTCGCAGCACCTCGTCATTGTTGCGTTCGACCGCGCGGTCGTCGTCGTCCGGGTTGCGGGGCGTGACGAAATCCGCTTCGATGCGGCTCAGGCGGCTTTCCAGCTCCGCCTTTCTCGCCCTCAGAACACTGCCATATCTTGTCGTATCCATGGGTCCGTTCCTTCTCAGCGGTCGACGAGGACCGAGCACGTGGCGTGGCGCACGACGCGGTCGGCGGTGGCACCGATCAGATAGTTCGAGAGGTCCGGGATATGCGAGGCGACGATGATCAGGTCGGCATCCTGATCCACCGAAGCGGCCAGGATTTCCCGCGCCGGCGCGCCCTGGCGGATCTCGATATCAGCTTCGATGCCGACTTTCTCGCGAAGCTCGACGAGCTGCCGTTCGGCATCCTGGCGGGCTGCGACAGTCAGATCGACGGTCAGCTCGGAGACGAGATAAGCGGGCATGTCCTCGACCACGTTGACGATCAGGATCGTGCCGTCCTTGTCGAGAAGGTTCGCCGCGGTAAGCAGGATGCGCTCGCCCTTTTCCAGAGCGGAGACGTCCACTGCGACGATGATCTTCTTGTACATGCGATCTCCTTCAGGTCTTTCGGCCTATCGTATCGTCGCCTGCCCAAAGCCGCCTTGATCAGGGTCAAACGCCTGGTGATCGTCTACAATTTGGAAACGATCAATCGCCGGTTTGCGCTCTTTCGTGAACGATGGGCATGGGCCATATAGGTTGCAACAGGGCGTTTCACCCGCCCGATGTCAGATGAGGATTTCGATATGTCCGATGTCACGCAGCCCTTTGCCCTGACCCGTCCCGCCCATGTCCGCGGCGCGCATCTGGTCGTCAGCGACCTGGCCCTGGTTTCCGGTTTCTACCAGAACATCATCGGTCTGAAGGTCATCGAGAAGAGCCCGAGCGGCGAAGTTCTGGGCGTCGGCGGCCAACCGCTCCTGACGCTTTCGACCGGCAAAAACGTCGCCCGCGCGCCGCGCAATGCCGCCGGCCTGTTCCACACCGCCTTCCTGGTGCCGAACCGGCAGGAGCTTGCCCACTGGCTGGCCCATTCCGCCCACAACAATATCCGGCTGGAGGGCGCTTCCGACCACCTCGTCAGCGAGGCGATCTATCTGTCCGACCCCGAGGGCAACGGTATCGAGATCTACCGGGACCGCACCCCGCAGGAATGGGCCTATCAGCCGGACGGCACGATCGCCATGGCGACGGAACGCCTGAACCTCCAGGAACTCTACAACAGCGCTCCAAAGCATGCCTTTGACGGCATGGCGGATGGCACCGCCGTCGGCCATATCCATCTGCAGGTCGGCGACATCCCGCAGGCAGATGCCTTCTACCGCGACGTGCTGGGCCTGAAGATCATGGCGCGGTATCCGGGCGCCAGCTTCTTTGCGACCGGCGACTACCACCACCATATCGCCGCCAATATCTGGAACAGCCGCGGCGCCCAGGCCCGCGAAGGCAATATGACCGGGCTCTCGGACTACACCGTCCGGTTCAACGACAAGGCGGCGCTCGACAGGGCGCTGACGGCGCTCGATGCCCAAGAGATCGCCGCGACCAAAACCGCCGAAGGCTGGTCGCTGAAGGACCCCTGGGGCATCGGCCTGACGCTCGCCGCCTGAGCGTTGCCACCCCGTTTTGCGCACAAGCGGCGTTCCGGAACCGGAGCGCCGCTTTCGCGTTGAGAGCGATCACGGGGACCTCTGGACATGACAATCATGAGTGCGCGCGGCAATGGCAAGCTGAAGAAACACCTGACGGACATGTCGGCGCAACGCAAGGAGGCGGTCCTACGTCCGGAAGATATCGAGGCCGCCGAGAACCTGCCGCTGGGGCGCGAGGCGCTCGACGTGGCGATGGCATGGGCGGTGATCGGCATTTTCGCGATCGTGTTCTTCTCGCTCGTCCATTACATGTCGCTGATCCTGATCCCCGTCACGCTCGCCATCGTCGTCGGTCTGATCCTCGGGCTGGTCGCAGATCGCCTCGGCAAGGCAGGCGTGCCCCGTTTCGGCATTGCCTTCATCCTATCGACGCTGGTCTTCGCGACCTTGTTCCTGATCATCAATTCGCTCGCCGAACCGGTCGCGACGCTGATCCAGGAGGGCCCCAATTTCATCGAGCGGACCATCAACCGCATCAAGCCGTTCCTCGAAAGCCAGCATTGGCTGAACGTATCGCCCGCGACATTCGAGACCGGACCGATGTCGATGCAGTCGCTGATCGAGAATTCCGGAAACATCCTCGGCATCGTCACCGCCAACCTGACCCCGGCAATCATCCAGGGGATGATCTTCTTTGCAGCCCTGCTACTCTTCCTCTACGGCCGGGTGCGGCTGCGGCGCACCATCATTCTCGCCTTCCCGACACGCCGCCAGCGGCTGATGGCGATCCGGGTGCTCAACTCGATCGACCAGGTGCTCGGTTATTATTTCGCGACCGCCAGCCTTCTCTATCTGGGACTTGGGGTCGTGATGGCGCTGATCGCCTATTTCGGCGGGCTTTCGATGCCGGTCCTGTGGGGCCTGTTCGCCTTCGTCTCGAGCTTCATCCCGTTCCTCGGCATCACCCTGATGACCGTTTCGGTTGCGATCGCCGGCATTCTTACCCACGACGCACTCTTCCTCGGCCTGATCCCGGCGATTATCTTCTTCACCATCCACCTTGCGATGGAGAACCTGCTCTTCCCGGCGATCATGGGCCGGCAATGGGAGATCAATCCCTTCATCGTCTTCATCGCCATCCTGTTCTGGACCTGGATGTGGGGCGCGGTCGGGGCGATGCTCGCCCTGCCGCTTTCCCTGATCATGATGACGGTGCTGAACGAACTTTTCCCCGACCGGAAAACCGTGCCGCACTTGCCGGGATGACCTCACTCGTAGAGGTAATATTTTTCCCACTCTTCGCGCGGGACCTTCGAGCCGATCTTGTAGTCGAAGGACATCACTTCCAGGCCCTTGTCGCCGGTCTCGCATTTGTATTTGAGCCGGTACCAGTCGCCGGCGCTGCGGAAAACGGCGCCCGGCGCACGGATGGCGTTGCCGGCCTCGATCGGATCGCCAAACGTGTAGGCAATCACCTTGTCCGGTTTGAACTCGCCCTTGTTGTCCTTTTTGATGCGATCCATCGCCTCGATATCGCAGCGCTGTTCGCGCCGCTCGTCCGGGGCGAGCGCATCAAGCTGTCGGACGATGCGGGCATCGAGGGCATGCGCCGGCAGGGCCGAAAGAAGGATGAGCGCGGTGAGTGGCCAGATTTTTATCATGTCATTTCCTATCCAATATGACTCGGACGGGCGGAAACTATGAGAGGGCTACGCGATTGACCACCTACCAGAACGGGAAATAGGATGATGTGATTGGGTGGGGGTAATGGGGCTGGATGACGGACGGTGCGCTTTCTGACGCGAAGAAGGAACAGATAAAACTGCGCGCAACATTCCTGAACAACATCGGGATCGGTGCCATTCTGATCGGCGTATTCACGCCGGTTACGCGCGTTACTCTCGAATTGCCGGTGGCCAAGCTCGATGTTCTCTGGATCTCGGTCTGGATGATGATTTGCTTTGCGATCGGGCTCGGCTTACATTCACTGGCGACACGATTGCTGAACGGGCTGGATAGATGACCGCAACTGATATCTTCCTCCTCTTCCTTCCTCTTGCCGGATTGCTGCTGATTGCGGCATTTGTCTGGTGGCAGAACGAGCGCGACGCTTCGCTGCCTCACAGGAAGAAATAACACTCGTTCCTTCCCCGCTTGCCTAGCGCCTAAGCGCCCCCTATCTCTGGCACTCCTCGCCTCACAACCGGAGTGCTTCCTTGGCCACCTCCCGCCTATCGCCTTTCGCCAATCTTCCCGCCGCTCCCGTTGCGCCCAAGAAGCCGGTCTCCGATACCCGCCACGGCATTACCCGCAGTGACGACTATGCCTGGTTCCGGGCCGATAACTGGCAGGCGATGTTCAAGGATCCGTCGCTCCTCGATCCGGAAATCCGCAAACATCTGGAGTCCGAGAACGCCTATATGGAAGCGGCCATGGGCGACACGGCCGAGCTGCAGAAAAAGCTGTTTGCCGAAATGCGCGGCCGCATCAAGGAAGACGACAGCTCCGTGCCGATGAAGGACGGGGCCTTTGCCTACGGAACGCTTTATGTCACCGGCGGCGAGCAGCCGCATTATTTTCGCACGCCGCGCGATGGCGGCGAAAAGCACCTCCTGCTCGACGGCGACAAGGAAGCGGTAGGCAAGGATTATTTCCGGCTTTCCGGCATCGACCACGCGAGCGACCATTCCCGCGGCATCTGGGGTTATGACGACAAGGGTTCGGAATATTTCACCCTGCGCATCCGCGACCTCGCGACGGGAGAGGATCTTGCCGACGTGGTCGAAAATACCGGCGGCGGCGGCATCTGGGCGCCTGACGGCAAGAGCTTCTTCTATACGCTGCAGGACGAGAACCACCGCCCCTCGAAAGTCTTCCACCACATTGTCGGCCAGCCGCAGTCGGAAGACCGCCTGGTCTACGAGGAGGAGGATCCGGGTTTCTTCATGGGCGTCGGCGGCTCGCTGCTCGACGATTTCATCTATATCGACATTCACGACCACGAGACGTCGGAATACCGGCTGCTCTCGACCAAGGACCTGACGGCGGAACCGGCGCTGGTCGCCGAACGCGAGGAAGGCATCGAATATTCGATGACCGAAGGCGGCGACGTCTTCTACATCCTCACCAATGACGGCGATGCCAAGGACTTCAAGATCTGCCAAACGCCCGTGACGGCGCCGGGCAAGCAGAACTGGACCGAGGTCGTGCCGCACGAGCCCGGCCGGCTGATCATCAGCCACATGGCATTCGCCCGTTATCTGCTGTGGCTGCAGCGCAAGGACGGTCTGCCGCAGATCATCATCCGCGACCGGACGACCGGCGAGGAACATGCGATCGCCTTTGCGGAAGAGGCATATTCGCTCGGCCTGCAGGGGGCTGCCGAATACGACAGCGACGTCATCCGCTTTTCCTATTCGTCGATGACGACGCCAAGCCAGCTCTACGACTACGACATGAGGACCCGCGAGCGGGTGCTCCTTAAGACCCAGGAAGTGCCGTCTGGCCACAATCCCGACGACTACGTCACCCGCCGGGTGATGGCGCCGGCGCATGACGGCGAACTGGTGCCGGTCTCGCTGCTCTACCGGAAAGATACGCCGCTCGATGGGTCGGCACCCTGCCTGCTCTATGGCTACGGCGCCTACGGCATTACCATTCCGGCCGGGTTCTCGACCAACAACCTGTCGCTCGCCGATCGCGGCTTCGTCTACGCCATCGCCCATGTCCGCGGCGGCAAGGACAAGGGGTTCGCCTGGTACGAAACCGGCAAGATGGAGTTCAAGGAAAACACGTTCAAGGACTTCATCGCCGCCGCCGACCATCTGGTGAGCCAAGGCTTCACCTCCTACGAAAACATCATCGCCGAGGGCGGATCGGCGGGCGGCATGCTGATGGGCGGCATCGCCAACATGGCGCCGGAAAAATTCGCCGGCATCATCGCCGCCGTACCCTTTGTCGACGTCTTGAACACCATGCTTGACGACACGCTGCCGCTCACCCCGCCGGAATGGCCGGAATGGGGCAACCCGATCGACAGCCTCGAAGAATACCAGTGGATCGCCGCCTACTCGCCCTACGACAATGTCGAGGCGAAACCCTATCCGCCGATCCTCGCCATTTCCGGCCTGACAGACCCGCGCGTCACCTACTGGGAACCGACCAAGTGGGTTGCGAAGGTCCGCGAACTCTCGACCGGTACCGCACCGATCCTCTTGAAGACCAACATGGCAGCCGGCCATGGCGGCAAATCGGGACGCTTCCAGCGGCTGGAAGAGATCGCATTCGAATATGCGTTTGCGATCAAGGTGGCGGGGAAGGTGTAGGAACTCGATTGAACCAAATATTGACTTCCCCTTAAAATTGCGCGCATAATACTATGCGCGCTGGGGATATTGTTGTGCTGAACAGAGTTCACAGATCTGTATTGAGACCCGGATTCGTAGCGATTTCAGCTATTCCTATCCTTATATTTTTTGCCATGGAATTTTTAGTGGGAATTGTTTTCGTTTCCGCCGATACTCGCGGTGTCGTTTACTCAGATAGCCCAACTTGCGCTGCTGAGCTATCATATAGACTTCAAATGATAGCAATGATGGCTATATACTTCATTGCCTCTGTTCTAGTTATAGCGTATTTTATTCGGGATATATATAACAATTTCTCAAGCGGCACAGTTCTGCTTGTATTGCTTTCTTATTCCTTGTGTATTGCATCGGCGGCCGTCATAATTGTCGCTGCATATTCGGGAGTAGTCGTTCCAACTACGCGCGAACTTTTGGGTTCTGCCATCTTCGATGAGGCGTTCAAGCGGCTCGCCACGTGCAGCGCCAATTCAAGATGGTCGCAAGCATCATTCGACAAAATAATATACTTTACAAATGTGTTGGCCATTTTAGGCGTGCCCGCCTTCGTTTCTGGCGGCGTTTCTTGTACAGCAAGAATACTTCGGATAAAGGATTCTGCAAATTGGCAATGGCAAGCACAGAGACTGAAGGCTTATATCTTTCTAAGCGCAGCACTACTCGTTATCGGCGTTCTATACATGCGCGCGTGGGTCATTTATCCAGCATTTGCGTTGGAAGAACTACACCGTAAAATTTACATATCCAACGTAAACGCATATATATCCTATTCGGGACTTGAGTTTGTTCTACTCATTGCCGGGTATGCCTTCCCGGTTTATTATGTCTTGCACCGTCGCTCGCAGTCTATTTCAAGTCGAATCTTGATGGACGAGAAGGGCATGACTCAAAGGCCCGATGAAAGGGAATACCTCAGGGAATTGACCGTGATTGCCGTTCGCGAAAAGATTAACATCAACGCCTCGGAGTTTGGCGCAATGCTTGCAGCCTTATCGTCTCCCTTAATTGCCGGAAGCCTGCCGAGCCTAGTCGGCCTTTTTTGAACCATGACAGTCTACATTGCCCTGCTTCGCGCGGTGAACGTCGCCGGCACGGCACTCCCAATGACCGAACTCAAGGCGATCTGCGAAACCCTCGACTTCACCGACGTGAAAACCTATATCCAGAGCGGCAACGTGCTGTTCCGGTCCGACGAGACGGAGGCCGAGGTCGCCGAGAAGCTTGACGAAGCGTTGGGCGGGAAATTGGGCAAAAAGCCCGGCGTGATGGCGCGCTCGACGCGGGAGATGGCGGCGATTGCCGAGAACGCGCCCTTCCCCGATGCCAAGCCGAACTTTCTGCTCGTGCATTTCCTGCCCGACAAGGCCCCGAACGATGCGCTCGAGAAGATGGTCGCGCCGGATGGCGAGGAGGCGGTCGCCGCCGGGCGCGAGATTTATGTCCACTACCCGGTCGGCTCGGGCAAATCGAAGCTGAAGCTTCCGGCCCTGAAACCGGGCACGTCGCGCAATCTCAACACGGTTCGCAAGCTCGCCGAAATGGCCCGCGCCATGGAAGGCTGACCGGCCGGGGGCGGGCATCGTCGTTCCGATCGTCCGCCATGCCCTTATCTTTCAGGTCCCAGGCGTGGCTCCGACTTCGCCCGCCAGAGCGACTTTACCCTGAGCGGCCGGGACCCCCAGGGCGATATCCGACAGGTTTATCAGCGACTAGAACGGATAAGGAACGCACCGAACAGCCGTTCATTGTCATTTTTTTGTCAAGCCCCTGCCGTCAATCGGCAATCCCGGACGCAAGCCTCGCGCAAGCTTCGTGCGTTAACTATTTGTTAACCATTCTGAACACGGGCGTTGCGCCATGAAGATCGATAGCGGCCTCAACGGCTATTATTATCCCAACCGGGCACAAGAGATGGACCGGAAAGTCGAGGAAGCGCCTCAGCGTGAGGCTGCGGCATTCCAGCGGTCCCCCAATGCCTTGACGGGAAGCGCCACGCTGCTGTCGTCTTCGCTTGCCAATGCGCTCTGGGTCATGGAAATCGACGACGCGGGCTCCGCAAACGTCGACACGCAGGGCCGATCCGTCGCCCAGGACTGGGTCGAAGATCGCTATCAGGAATTCGCGGAATTCTAAGACATCCCGCTACGCCGTTCCGGCGGGCGTGACTTCCACCGTGACATGCGACAAATCCCGGATGCCCCGGAGCTTATCCTTGTAGAAGGACGGCGCCTGGGGTTTTGGCGTGACCAGCGCGACAATCGCCGCATGGTGCCCCGGACCAAGCTGCCAGACATGCAGGTCCGAAATCCTGTCCTCCTCCGTCTCGACGCTCCGGCGAATCCTGCCGGCCAGTTCCGCGTCATCCGGTTGCGCGTCCAGCAATACCGTCGCGGTCACGCGGATCAGCCCCCAGGACCAGCGCGCGATCACCAGACCACCGACGACGCCCATGACCGGATCGAGCCAGGCCCAGCCATAGGACCGGCCGAGAATGAGCGCGACGATCGCCAGAACAGAGGTCAGCGCGTCGGCAAGGACATGCAGATAGGCGGCGCGCAGATTGTGGTCCTTGGCAGCCCCGTGCGCATGGGCGCCATGGTGACCGTGATGTCCATGATGGCCGCCATGATGATGACCGCCGTCATGCGCATGGCCGCCGTGATGAGACTGGCCATGATCCTCCCGCAGCAGCCAGGCGCTGAGCAGGTTGACCGCGAGCCCAGCCACAGCGACGAAGATCGCCTGGTCGAAATCGATCGCCACCGGATTGGCGAGGCGGACAAAACTTTCCCAGGCGATCAGCAGCGCGATCAGGGCGAGCACGATGGCGCTTGCGAAGCCGGCGAGATCGCCAAGCTTGCCGGTGCCGAACGTATAGCGCGGATTGCGGGCCTGGCGGCGGGCATAGAGATAGGCGAGCGCCGCAATCAGCATGGCGCCCGCATGGGTGGACATGTGCCAGCCGTCGGCGGTCAGCGCCATCGAGCCGAAGATCGAGCCGGCAACGATTTCCGCCACCATCATCGTCGCCGTCAGCGCGATTACCAGCCAGACCTTGCGCTCGTTGCGCTCATGGTCGGCGCCCAGAAACACGTGCTCATGCTTCAGCTCCTCGACGGGATCGGGCATGGTCTTCTCCTTCGTCTCAATCAGCGGATATAGGTGCGGAGCGCATCGGCGAGTTCGTCGACCGCCTGCGCCCTCTGTTTCTCGTCATCGGCATGCAGCACATGCTCGCGCAGATGATCCTCCATAACTTCACCGGTGAGCCCGGAAAGCGCGCCACGGATCGAGGCGAGCAATTGCAGCACCTCGCCGCAGGGCGCCTCGGCTTCCAGCGCCCGCTCGACCGCCTCCATTTGCCCCTTCAGCCGACGCACCCGCGCCAGAAGCTTTGCCTGTTCCCGAATGGTATGCGCCACGAACCTCTCCATGTAATATAGGGGGGTATCCTATATTCCTACGCACTGCCGATACAAGTCAAAATCCGAAAGCTCCGTGCAGGTTTCGGGACCTAAGCCGCTAGTGGTCTCACACGGGGAGAGTCGCGATGACGACAATTGGAAGCACCAATCCTTATTACGCATCTCTTTACGGTATCCTTGGCAAGAACGGCGGCGACAAGAATGCTTCGGGGAACGCCAACGACTACGCGGCGCCGCGGCAGTCGGTCTCGGGCGGCATAACCGGCAGCGATACGGTGTTCGGCGCAAAGCTGGCAGATAGCCTCTGGACGATGGAAAGCCAGGGCGCCGAGGTCGATCAGGACGCCGGCGACACCTGGCTCGGCGAGGCACCGTCGACGAGATACGAGGACGAGTTCATGGATCTAGCCAAGAAGACCCTGGCCGAGCGCATCCGCGAACAGTATCTCAAGGACAAGGATCTTACCGAAGACGATCTCAAGACCATGTCGGCGGAAGACCGCGAGGCGATCGAGGCGGATATCCGCAAGGCTATTCTCGAGGCCATGGGCGTCAACGGTCAGAAGCAGGAAACCGCGATGGACATGGGCGGCGACCCTGCGGCACTGGCACAGGACAACGCGCAGAAGCAGCAGTTGCAGGACGGCGCCAAGGACGACCCGCTGCTCTCCATGTAAGGTTACAAAGCTTTCGGCGGCTGCGGCCTTGTCAGTCAGGGCTGTAGCCGTTTTACGTTGGGCGATCGGTGCCATGCCCGTTGGCGATCATCGCGGATAGTTCCTCGTTTGCATGCTGTTCGTGCTCCCATTGCGGCCGCGACCGTCGCAACATCTCCATCGCCAGTATCAGCCACATGCCGGCCACCGTGGCGACGAGCGCCCAGAAAAGCCGGAGGATATTCCTCAAGAGCCCGTCGACCCTGGCGTGGCAATGGCTGCAGCATCCGTTCATGGCGTCACCCTTTTGTTTGCTCTCTGGTTGGCCCGGCCGGCTTGTCTTCGCACCGGTGACTGACTAGATAATTCCTCCAGTGACTAGAGCTTCAAGAGGAATTTTCAGCCATGCTGTCGATCGGCGATCTTTCGAAACGCACCGGCGTCAAGGTGCCGACCATCCGCTATTACGAGCAGATGGGTCTCATCGAAGCGGCCGAACGTTCTGAAGGCAACCAGCGGCGTTATGAGCGGCACGATCTCGAGCGGCTGGCCTTCATCCGCCACGCGCGCGACCTCGGCCTCGATATCCCGGCGATACGCGAACTGATCGCGCTCAGCCAACATCCCGACCAACCCTGCGTCAACGCCGACAGGATCGCCGCCGATCATCTGATCGCCGTTCGCGAAAAGATCGAAAAACTGAAGAAGCTGGAACACGAACTCGAACGGATCATCTCCCACTGCGACGGCCATTCGATCGAGGATTGTTATGTGATCCGGGCGCTATCGGATCACGGGCTGTGCGAGGGGGAGCATTGAGGGCGTCCGGCGGCTCGCCTCAGGCTGCGGCCTCGATATCGAATTCCAGGTGGATTCGATCATAGGGGAAGACGATGCCTCCGCCCTCGGCCTTGTCGATCACACCGCTGACAAGCAACATATCCACGTCGCTGTGCACACCCTTGAAATCCCGGCCGACCCTGCGGGCGACCTCCCGAATGCTCAAAGGCCCCTGGCCCGTCATCGCCTGCACGATTTCCAGCCGTTTCGGCGCCAGAACACGATGGAGCATCTCCCAGGAAGGGAAAGACAATACACTCGTCGCGGGCCTGCGCTCACCGACTTTGGACGCCTTGACGGCTTCAGAAACCGACACCATGGACTGTTCGAGCGTTTCGATCTTCACCTTAAGGGTTGTCACGCAGCCATCCTCTCACGTCGGCAGTGAAATCGGCCAGAAGCTGGTCGATATCTTTGAAAAAATAGGCTGTTTCCAGCGTACCGAAATGCCTGTGATCGCCTTTTCCAGCTTCGTTGTCATACCGCAACACGCACTCGCCTCCGGCCACCAGCGCCATGCTGTATTTGAATTCATGAGCGCTTCCGCGTAGCGAAGCCGGCACCTGCCAGACCACGACTTCAACGAACACGCCTTCCCGCAGATAGCTACGCGTCCTCTGAACCAGTGTCGCTTTTGCCATCGGCGGCCCCGTGATGTCTGATGTAATATACCCCATCACGAGCAATCGGCAAGGACGAAGGCGCCGGCCGGAACCGCGCACCGAACTGGCGGGCGGAAGACGCAAACAGGAAGGAATACAAATGACCGAAAAGACGCCAACCACGCCGCCTATCCTCTTCCCCGCCCTCGCCCCATACCAGACCGGCTTCCTCGACAGCCCCGACGGCAACCGGATATTCTTTGCCCTTTCCGGCAATCCGGCCGTTTCGAGGATGGTGCTTGACAAGATTTGAGATCGGGAGCATCTAGGCGCCATGATCAACGCGCGCACAACCATCGCCTGCTCGTATTTTTGGGCCTTCCTTTAAGGGGCGGCTCGACAGATCACCATGTCAACAAGCCGCCGTCAGGCGGCTTTGTTGTTTCAAACGGCACCTGACGGCGAGAAGACCGAAAAAGGATGCCGGAAATGACCGAAGATACCGATATTACCCTGCCCCGTCCGCCGGTCGTGACGATCCGCAATGCGAAATCGCGCGATCTGCCGGAACTCAACGAGATGATCGCGCTGCTCGCCGCGCATCACAACGACCCCGCCGGTATCACCCCTGAAAAGCTCGAGCGCGACCTGTTCGGCGCGATGCCGTGGATCAGCGCGCTTGTCGCCGATACCGGCTCGGAGCTGATCGGCTACGCTATCCTCGTGCCGCTCTACCGGGCGCAGGAAGGCACGCGCGGCATGGACCTGCACCATCTCTTCGTGCGCGACGGGCATCGCGGCCACGGCATCGGCCAGCACCTGGTCACGCGCGCCCGCGAGATCGCCAGGAGCGCCGGCTGCGACTATCTTTCGGTCAGCGCCGCCACCGGCAATTTCGCCGCCCACCGCTTCTACGAACACATGGATTTCAAGCCGCGCCCGGTCACCGGCATGCGCTACACGCAGGCGCTGGCGTGATATCCGCGGCCGAGGCCTATCCGGCGGCCTTGGCCAGGATTTCGCCTGCCCATTCGTTGAGGCTTTTTCCAGCCAGCTCCGCTGCTTTTGCGGCACGGGCGTGCACGTCGGGGTCGATGCGAAACATCACCCGGCCGGAATAGGGCTTGTGCGGAGATCTTCCAAGTCGTTCACAGGTTTCCAGATAATCGTCAACCGCCTCGTGGAAGGCGGTCTTGAGATCGACGACGGAATCGGCGTGAAAGCCGACGATATCGGCAATGCCGGCGATGTGCCCGACAAAAATTTCGTCTTCGGCATCGAATTCGATGCGGGCCGAGTATCCCTTATATTCCAAGACATTCATGGCTCTATTCCTAACTGAGACAGAAAAAGCCGCGCATCCTTGATCTGATATCGCTTCGCTTCCTTATCCGGGTGGGGTCGATGGAAGAACGCGACCAGTCCGTCTTTTTCAAAACGAACTCGCGAGCCATTGCCCTCCAGCAGACGGCATCCAATGGCGATCAAAAGATTTTCGACGTCGCTCCGATCGATGGACGGCGACACCGGATCCCGAAATATGGCGCCAAGCGTCTTGCGCTGCTTGCTGTTCATGCTAGCACTTTAATCCATGCTAGCAGATTTTGCAAGCAATCCCTCTACCGCGCCGGCACCGCCTTCAGATAGGCCGCAATCGCTTCCAGATCGGTTTTCGGCAGATGCGCGAGGTTCTGCTGCACTTCAACCATGGAGCCGCCGACCGTGTCGAAATCCGGGGTGAAACCGGTTTCGAGGTATCCGGCGATGTCGCCCTCGCTCCATGAGGCGATATCCTTCGAGCCCGGCGTGATGTTGGGGATGGTTCCCTTCCCTTCCGGGTTCGGGCCGCCGGCGAGCCAGCGGTCGGGGAGAAAACCGCCCGTCGCGTCGCGCGGCGTATGACATTCGCCGCAATGGCCGGGACCTTCGACCAGGAACTGGCCGCGCTTGACCTTGTCGTCGGCAGAGGCAAGCTGCACCCGCGGCTGGTCGTTGAAATAGAGGAATTTCCAGCCACCGACCGCCAGCCGGATATTGTAGGGGAACGGCAGCTCGTGCGGCGGCGCGACATTGGTGCTAGCCGGCAGGGTCTTCAGGTAACCGAAGAGATCGTTGATGTCCTTGGCCGAGAGCCTCGAATAGGAGCCGTAGGGGAAGGACGGGAAGAGGTGTTCGCCGTCCGGCCCGACCCCGCGGTTCGTGGCATTGCCGAACTGCGCCAAGGTCCAGTTGCCGATGCCGGCGTTCGGATCAGGCGAGATGTTGGGAATATGGAATGTCCCGAACGGGCTCGGCAGCGCCCTGCCGCCGGACAGGATCTTCAGGGCATCGCCGGTGGCGCCGGTCGCGGCATGACAGCTCGAGCAGCCGCCGGCCCAGAAGAGCTGTTCCCCCTTGGCGAGATCCGGCGCGCCGAGGCCCGCCCAATGGGAATCCGGATAGGGATCGGGCTTGGTCAGCGCCCACGCCGTGGCAGCACCCGCCGCGACCACCACGACGCCCGCCGCCAGGATTTTGGACCATATCGATGCCATCGCCTTCCTCCAGCGTAACGTGATCATACTAGGACGGCCGCAGAAGGCTGCGGCCGTCCCGATGCTAAGACAGGGCAGCGATCACTTCAGGCGGAAGTTCTGATGGCAGGTATTGCAGCTGCCGCCGAGCGTCTGCAGCGCCTTGCCGACGGCGGCCTGATCTGCCGGCATGGAAGCCAGAAGCGCCTCCGCGTCGGAGCCGAGCTTCTGGGCGCCTGCCCGGAATTCGGCGTTCTTTTCCCAGATGGCCGGTGCGGCCTTGGTCTTGTCGCCGGTCTCGGAGCCTGCCGGGAACTGGTCCGGGAAGGCCTTGATATTGGTGCTGATCGTGGTCAGCGCCGTGCGCACGGCAGCCTGATCGTACGGCTTTTCGCCCTTGGCGATCCCGCCCAGAGCGCCGGCTGCACCGCCGATACCCTTCATCAGCGCCTGGCGCTTGGTAATCGGCGTTTCCTGCGCGGTCACGGCCGTAAAGCCAAGACAGAGTACGGCCGCGGCGGTGGCAATCAATTTAAACTTCATCCATTCCTCTCCTCATCGAGCCGGTCATGCCGGCGCATTTTAGCGACCTCATGATTGCCGGCTTATGCGTTTGAAAAAAGTAACTTTTCTGTCATGAGGCCGCGAGCGTTCCGCCTGTTGCCAGGCAGGCACGGAATGTGAAGGGGATATGTCTCGCCGAGACTGCTCAAGCCGTCCTTCAGGCCGTCACTCCTTCCCAGAGCGTCAGCATGGAAACCGCAAGCAACAGGAGGCCGGCGATCCGCCCGACCCAGATCGTCGCGCTGCCGTTGCCGACCAGGAATTGCCGTGCGTGGCCGGCGGCAACCGCGAGGCCGCCATAGATCGCGAGCTGTGTCGCAGCCGTCATCGCCGCCATGATTGTCGCCTGCGGGGCGAGCGGCCCGAAATCCGGCCGCAGGAACTGCGGATAGACGGCGAGCATGAACAGATAGGCCTTGGGATTGATGAGGCAGGTCACCGCGCCGCGCCGGAACGCCTCCAAGTTCGACCTCGTGTCCGCCGGGCCGACATGATCGACGGTGATCGAACTGCGGATCAGGCTGACGCCGATCCAGGCCATGTAGAGCGCGCCGGCAATCAGCAGCGGCTTGAACAGCACCGGCATCAGGCTTGCGAGCAGGCCGACGCCGACCGCGCCATAAAGCGAGTGCACCAGCCCGCCGGCGATGATGCCGGCGGTGGCGGCAAGCCCGGCCGTGCGGCCGCGGGTCAGCGAATTGGCGAGCACGAAGATCATGTCCATGCCCGGCACGACGATGATGCCGAACAGGAGGGTGAAAAAGAGCCAGAGGTTTTCGGTATAGGTCATGTCAGTTTCTTGAGCCTCGCAATGTCGGCTTCGAATGCCGAAGCCTTGTTTTTCAACCGGATATGCGGTCCTATACGGCAGCCCAACTGACAGCGTATTGTCAGTAGCGATCATCCGGCCACAAGGAAAACCGGAATGCGCAAGGCCTCGCGCCTGTTCGAGATCATCCAGATCCTCCGGCTCGCGAAAAAGCCGGTGACGGCGGCGGAAATCGCCGTGCAACTGGAAGTGACGGTGCGCTCGATCTATCGGGATATCGCGGCACTCCAGGCGATGCGGGTGCCGATCGAGGGCGGGCGCGGCATCGGCTATATCCTGCGCCCCGGCTTCACGCTGCCGCCGCTGATGTTGTCGATCGAGGAGACGGAGGCGATCGTGCTGGCGCTCGCGCTGCTTGAGCGCACCGGCGACACGGAGCTGCGGCAGGCGGCCAAACAGGTCAACCGCAAGATCGCCGCCGTGGTGCCGGCGCCGCTTGCCGGCACGTTTTCCGCCAATGCGCTGCATGCCTGGGGCTCGGTCGCGCCGGTGCCGGACGCGCTCGACCTTGCGATGGTGCGCCGGGCGATCCGCGACGAACAGAAGCTGGCGCTCGATTACCGCGACGAGTATGCCCGCGCCACGGAACGGACGATCCGGCCGGTGGCGCTGATCTACTACTCGCAGACGGCCAATATCGTCGCCTGGTGCGAACTGAGGCAGGCAATCCGCAATTTCCGCGCCGACCGGGTGGAGCATTGCGAACTGGCGGATGGTTTCTTCCGCGGCGAAGGCGAAAAACTGCGGTCGCTCTGGGTTCAGGGCTGGACCAGCCCGCCGATGTGACCGCCCCGTATCCAGTGACTTTCGCCCTCCCCTGACAGCCGGCGGCTTTGTCCTTATGGTGCGCCTGCTTCGTCAGGAAACAGCAGGGCATGGGAGACATCGAATGCGTAGGGCCATTATCGTCTGGGGCGGATTGAAGATCCATGAGCCGGAGGAATGCGCCGGCGTTGTCGGCGGAATCCTTCGGGAGGACGGTTTTGCGGTCGAGATCACCGGGGATCTCGGAATTTTCGGCTCTGCCGGTATCGCCAGCGCCGACCTGCTGGTGCCGATCATTACCGGCGAAAAGCTGGAAAAGGTGCATGCCAATGCGCTTGTCGAGGCGGTGCGCGGCGGGCTCGGGCTTGGCGGCCATCACGGGGCGCTTGCAACCTCCTTCAAGGAGAGTGCTGCCTTCCGTTATCTTGCCGGCGTCACCTGGGTGGCGCATCCCGGCAATATCATCGACTACCGCGTCAACGTCACTCGCCCCAACGACCCGGTGATGCAGGGCATTGCGGATTTCGACTACCGCTCGGAGCAGTATTACCTGCATTACGACCCATCGGTCGAAATCCTCGCGACGACGACCTTTTTCGGCGAATATGACGAGGCGGTGCGCAACGTGACGATGCCCGTCGTGTTCAAGCGCCATTTCGGCGAGGGACGGGTCTTCTATTCGGCGCTTGGTCATGTAGCGGCGGAATTCGAACATCCGCAGATGCGCAGCATCCTGCGGCGCGGCCTTTCCTGGGCGGCGCGCGGCTGAGCCTAGAGAGCGAGGGTACGGCTTTCCTCGCGGCCATGGCCGATGATCTCGATACGGTCGGCAAAGATCTCGATGACGGCAAAGGTGTTTTCCGTCTGCGTATCGACCATGCCCTTGAAGTTGACGTACCAGGTGTTTCCGGCGCGGCCGAGATTGCCGACGTGGTTATGGCCGTTCAGATAGGCGATCACGTTGCCGGAGCGGACGAAGAGATCGGTCAGCCGCTTGGCACCCCAGAGATTGTGCTCGTTTTCGGGGTAGAGCGGATAATGGCCCATGACCACGACCTTCTCGTCCGCAGCGCTTGCCCGCTCCAGCACCGCTTCCAGCCAGACGAACTGCTCGTCGCTGATGCCGCCGTTCCATTCCTTGGCGTTGATCGCACTTTCGGCCAGCAGTGTTTCCAGCCGATGCTGCGCAAGCGTGTGGCGCGGATGGCCTTCCGGGGTGGAAAACAGGCTGATCTCGTTGCCGTCGATCACCACGAAGCGAAAATTGCCGCGGGCGAAATCGTGCCAGGCGGCGGGCATGCCGAGCCGTTTGTGGACATCGCCGAGCTGCGCCGGCGCCACGACGAAATCGTGGTTGCCCGGCATCAGAAAACTCTCGTGGCGCAGGCCCTGATAGACGGCAAGCACTGGGTCGTAGCTCTCCCACCCCCGGTCGATGAGATCGCCGAGCGTCACCACGAAGGACAGATCCTCGCCGTTCAGCACGCCGATCGCCTGGCGCAGCTTGTCGAGGCTGCTCGCGTAATAACGGTCCATCTCCAGCCATGGCGGCAGGTCGGCATATTGCGGATCGGCGATCACACCGAAGCGGAGAAGAGGTTTTTCGTGGGGCATTTCGCGGAGTTAGCCGGTGGCTGTGACAGGCGTGTGACGCCCTGGCATTCGTATCTTTCTACCGAAAATCCAGGTGGAGTAGACCAAGCATCATCGCCATCCGAAAATCCACCGTCACGCAATCACCGTTCCCTGGTGAAAAACGATCTTCCAGCCGGTCGCCGTGCTCCTCCAGAACGTGGACCGCCGGCTGAGGCGGTCGGGTTCTTCCAGAACATAGGACAGATGGTAGAGGTCGTCGGCGAGGCGGCTGATGGTGAAATCCCGGCAGGGCCAGTTATGCTGTTCCTGTGTACGGTATCGCTCAAGAAGAGTCGCGATGACGAAATCCCGGCCGTAGACCCTGCCGCTCGCGCCGATTTCCCAGAACGTCTCTTCGGTCATCGCCTCCAGTGCTTCCCGACTGGTGCCGAATTTGCGGTCGTCGAAGATCGGCTCGCGGGCGGCGAGCTCTGCCAGGATCATCTCTATCGATTGCTCGTCCATAACCTGCTTCCCTCCTGCTTTCCGCCCCGATGGCCAAAGTTCAGAAACAAAAACACCCGGCGCCTTTGCGACACCGGGTGGAATCCTCGGGTTAAACCTGAGGATGACGGCGGTTGGCCGGATTACTTCGTGGCGGCTTCGTAGCGCTCGAGGACGTAGTCCCAGTTGATCAGGCTGTCGACGAAGGCTTCGAGGTATTTCGGGCGGGCGTTGCGGTAGTCGATGTAATAGGAATGTTCCCAGACGTCGACGCCGAGGATCGGCTCGGCACCGTGAACCAGCGGGTTCTCGCCGTTCGGGGTCTTGGAGATGACGAGCTTGCCGTCTTTCACCGAAACCCAGGCCCAGCCGGAGCCGAACTGGGTCGTGCCGGCGGCGATCAGGTCAGCCTTGAACTTGTCGTAGCCGCCGAGATCGGAGGCAACCGCCGCTTCGAGCTTGCCCGGCAGCTTGGTGCCGCCGCCGCCCTTCTTCATCCACTTCCAGAAATGGACGTGGTTGTAGTGCTGGGCAGCATTGTTGAAGAGGCCCTGGTTGGTGCCGAAGGACTTCTTGACGACTTCCTCGAGCGACAGATCGGCCATGCCGGCTTCGGCAGCAAGCTTGTTGCCGTTGTCGACATAAGCCTTGTGGTGCTTGTCGTGGTGGAATTCGAGCGTCTCTTTCGACATGAAGGGCGAAAGAGCTTCGTAGTCGTAGGGGAGTTCGGGAAGTTCGAAGGCCATTGGTCTACTCCTTGTTCGGCAGCTACCTGGGTTCGGCAGATACCTGGGCATAGCGTCGTGCGGGAACATAGGAGCGGAGGGGCCAAGAGGCAACGGTGAACTTGCCAAAAATCAAGCCGATTGGGTCAAGAACTTGCGGAAATTTCAAGATACAAGAAACGGGCCAGATCACGATTCGGAGCCCGTTCGATGAAGACCACTTCCGCTCTCGCAGCCGCCCTCCTCGCATCCAGCCTCACCGTCGCGCACGCCTCCTCGGACGACGCATGGTCCGGTTTCCAGGCCGAGGTCGCCAAGGCTTGCGTGACCGCTGCCAAGGGGCTGATCGAGAACGGCAAGGCTCTTGTCGATCCCTTCGGCAGCCAGAGCTACGGGCTGGCCGTCGTTTCCGGCAAGGCGGTCGGCGCCAAGGTGACGATCAGCGCCCTCTGCGCCTTCGACAAGAAAACCCGCAAGGCCGAGATCGGCGGCGAGATTTCCGCCGACAAGCTGGCGGTGAAGGCGGGGAAGTAGTTCGCGGCCATGTCCATCCGCCTCTCCGCCGGCATCAGGTGCAGGTCCAAAGACGATGCGACCCGTCGTCGGATGATGCGGCGTCGCATCCAACCGTCGGAGGTCGTTCCGTTTTTTCGAATGGCTGAGGGGAGACCCTCTGGTCTGCCCGGCGGCAAAACGGGAACCTTTCTTCGCGCCTGCGAATTGAAAGCGAACGCCCTTGGCAAAGAGGAGGCTGCATGTCGTTCGACTTCCTGACGTCCGATTTCCTGATCTTCGTCGCCATCGGCTTCTTCGCACAGATCGTCGACGGGGCGCTCGGCATGGCTTTCGGGGTGCTGACGACGACCAGCCTGCTTGCCATCGGCGTCGCGCCCGCGGCTGCAAGCGCCATGACCCACGTGACCGAGTGTTTCACCACAGCCGCCTCGGGACTGTCGCATCTTTATAACCGCAATGTCGATTGGCGGCTGGTGGCAAGGCTTGCACCGGCCGGCATGGTCGGCGGGGCGATCGGCGCCTATGTCCTGTCGAATATCGACGGCAAGGTGATCGAACCCTTCGTCTCCGCCTATCTGATCGCCGTCGGCCTGTTCATCCTCTACAAGGCCTTTCAACCGAAATTTCCGCGCGACGTGCGCGACTGGATCGTACCCTTTGTGGGCGGCGGGGGCGGGCTGCTCGATGCGATGGGCGGCGGCGGATGGGGGCCGATCGTGACAAGCTCGCTGCTTGGTCGCGGCCACGACCCTAAAAAGGTGATCGGCTCCACCAACCTCACCGAATTCGCCGTCACCACCGTGATTTCCGCGACTTTCATCGTGTCGCTCGGCTGGTCGGAACTCTCCTCCGCCCTCGGCCTCATCCTCGGCGGCATCCTGGCGGCGCCGATCGGCGCCTTCATCGTCCGCTATCTGCCGGTCAAACCCCTGATGATCGCCGTCTCGATGATCATCATCGGCACGGCCGCGGTCCGGCTTGTGTGAGGAGGCATGGCGGGACAGCAGACGCGGGATTGCCTGCAGCACTGTGCTTCCAACGGCAATAAAGCCGGCAGCGAAATAGCGCCCCTTGCCCGGTTGTGATAGGCTTGCCCGCGAACAGGAACCGACCGATGCGCCCGAACCGATCGATTACCATCTCCCTGCCGGAAGACATGGCCGAACTCGTCCAGAAGAAGGTCGCGTCCGGCGAATTTGCCGACGAGAGCGAGGTAGTCGCCGAAGGATTGCGGTATCTGGCGGATCATGATGCGGGAATAGAGAGCTGGCTGCGGGACGAGGTCGTGCCGACCGTCACGACGCATGATCCTTCCAAGGCAATTCCGATCAACGAAGTCCGGCGGCGCATCAACGCGCATATGGATGCGCGCGACAAAGACACCCGTCTTCCCGAATGAGATACCGGGTTGTTTTCGATCCGGCGGCGGATGCCGACCTTGCCGAACTCTATGACTATATTGCTCCGAAAGCCGGCCGCGCCATTGCCCGGCGATATGTCAACGAACTCCTCGGTCACTGCGCGGCCTTCGAAACCTTTCCCGCGCGCGGCACGAGGCATGACGAATTCGGCCCCGGTATCCGCGTCGTCGGCTTCAAACGGAAGGCCAGCATCGTCTTTCGCATCGATGCCGACCTCGTGACGATCATGCGCATTCTACATCGGGGCAAAAGCCTCCGCGGTGCGGACGACGTCGAGGACGACGAATTCTAATTTGTCCCCTGTGTCGCACGCCGCCGCCTGAAGATTTCAGGCCTCGTCGCCGGGAGAGCGGGCCCAGTCCATGTAGAGTTCCAGCGCCTTGCGGGCGACCGGGCCTTCCTGGAGCTGGCGTTCCTCGAAGCGGTTGACCGGGACGATCTTGGAATAGTTGCCGGAGGTGAAAATCTCGTCGGCATCCATGAAATCCGCGACCGTCAACGTCGTCTCGCGCACGTCGAAACCGCCGCGGCGCAGGAGGTTGATGACACGCGCGCGGGTGATGCCGGCAAGGAAGGTGCCGTTGGCGATCGGGGTCATGATCACCCCGTCCTTGACCATGAAGATGTTCGAGGAGGCAGTCTCGGCGACATTGCCGTTCATGTCGCGGGCCAGCGCATTGTCGAAGCCGCGGCCGCGGGCTTCCATGATCATGCGGCCGCTATTGGGATAAAGGCTGCCGGTCTTGGCGCCGGTCATCGCTACTTCCGGGTTCGGGCGGCGATAGGGCGAGACGGTGAGCGACGAGGGTTTGGCGGTCTGCATCGGCGCTTCGAACAGGCAGAGCGCGAAACGGGTCGATTCCGGATCGGCGGTGACGACGCTGTAGGGCATGCCGTGTTCCGACCAGTACATCGGCTTGATGTAGATCGCCGTCTTGCCGTCGAATTTCTTGATGCCTTCCCAGGCGAGCGCCTCGATCTCCTCGGGCTGCATCACCGGCTTCATGCCCATGTTCGTGGCCGACCGGTTGACGCGCTGGCAATGCAGGTCGATGTCCGGCGCAATGCCGTCGAACCAGCGGGCGCCGTCGAACACGGTGGAGCCGAGCCACATGGCATGCGAGGTGGGGCCGATCAGCTTCGGATTGCCCTCCAGCCATTCGCCATCCACGAACGTCCAGGTGGTGGTGCGGGGGGCGGTGTTGACGGACATGGTGATCTCCTCGGTCATTCTGGCGCTTCAAAATTGCGGGGTGAGTGAAGTCCGGCCCCGTCACCGAGGTCAAGCGATAATATGAAATGGATCATCACAAAAATTGATATTTTTGCCCATGGAGACCAGCGTGTCGGAGTGCCATGTTCCATCGAAACGAACACTCGAGGAAGACGCTCATGGCATGGTCGGCGGAGCAATATGTGAAATTCGAGGACGAGCGGACGCGGCCGGCGCGCGATCTTCTTGCGCAGGTACCGCTCGGCTCGGTTGCCCGTGCCTACGATCTCGGCTGCGGCCCGGGCAATTCGACGGAGCTGATCGCGGAGCGTTTCGGGGCAGCCAATGTCGCCGGTCTCGACAGCGACGACAACATGCTGGCGGCGGCCCGCAAGCGCCTGCCCGGCACGCAATTCACCAAGGCCGATCTGAATACCTGGGTGCCGGAGGAGCCGGCCGACCTGCTTTACGCCAACGCGGTCTTCCAGTGGGTGCCGGACCATATTTCGGTGCTCGCCCGGCTGATGGACCACCTGAGGCCCGGCGGCGTGCTCGCGGTGCAGATGCCGGACAATCTCTCCGAACCCAGCCATGTGCTGATGGAGGAAACCGGTGCTGCCGGCCGGTGGAAAGCGGCCTTCGAAGGCGGCAGGGTGCGCCGCGCGGTGCTGCCGCCGCCTGGGGCGTATTTCGACCGACTGATGCCGAAATCCGCCCGGATCGACGTCTGGCACACGGTCTATTCCCACCCGCTCGCCAATGCGCCCGCGATCGTCGAATGGGTCAGGGCGACCGGGCTGCGGCCCTATCTCGACGCCGCCGGCCCTGCCCATGCGGAAGCCTTTGCGGCCGACTACACCGCCCGCATCGCCAAGGCCTATCCGCCGATGGCCGACGGGCGGGTGCTGTTGCGCTTTCCGCGGTTCTTCATCCTCGCGGTCAAGGCCTAAGGGCGGCTTCACGGCGTGCCCGGCGGCTTCAAGGGGTGCCCGGAGGCGGGGCCAGCGGGTTCTGCTGCTGGGGCGGCGTCGCTTCTATCCGGCCATTACCGGGGTCATTCATCCAACCGATACTCAATACACAGCCGATGAGGATCAACAGCACCGCGATAAAAAGCCAACGCATCAAATTCCTCCGCCGGCCATCAACCGGAATGCACTCGACCAAGGAAATCGCGGATCAGCGGTGCGACTTCGTCGAGATTGGTTTCCAGCAGCCAATGACCACCATCGAGAAGATGAAGTTCCGCCCTGGGCAGGTCGCGCAGGAAGGCGCGGGCGGATTTTTCCGGCATGTACCCGTCCTGCGGACCCCAGACGATCAGGGTCGGCGGCTGGCGGTCGCGCAGATATTGCTGATAACGCGGAAACCAGGCGACATTCTCGCGCAGCCCGGCGATGACATCGACGGCGATCTGCCGCCGCCGTTCGTCCATCAGCGCCCAATGCAGCTTCCACAGGTCCGGCGAGATGCGCTCGGCGAGCTCCGGCCGGACTTCGTTGAGGAATTCTTCCCTGAAACCTTCTTCGCTGACAGCGCCCGCGATCGTGCGGCGGCCTTCCTCGGTCGGGTTGCGCCAGAACTCCTGCAGGCCGGCGTATTTGGGGCCGAGCGCGTCCTCGTAGATATCGCCGTTCTGGACGATCAGCGCGGCGATCTTCTCGGGGCGCCGGATCGCCAGGCGAAGACCGATCTGCGAACCGAAATCGTGGAGGTAGAGCGCGAACCGGTCGAGCCCGAGCGTCTGCGTGAACGTATCGAGGAAATCGGCAAAACCGTCGAAATCGTAGGCAAAGGCCGAGGGCGTGTCGGTATAGCCCGAACCCGGAAAATCCGGCGCGACCAGATGCCAGCGGTCAGCAAGCCGCGGCATCAACTCGCGGAATTCATAGGACGAGCACGGATAGCCGTGCGGCAGCAGAAGCACGGGCGCACCGGCCCTGCCCGCCTCCCGGTAAAACACCTTCATGCCTTTGATATCGAGCCACTTGTGTCTCGCCCGCATGCGATCTGGCGGGGCTTCGGTGGTCATGTCCATGATCATCGCTCCTTGAACTGTCAGCTCTTCAAGAATGGTTCATGCTGGAAATGTTCCGTGACCATTTCGTGGCGCCAGGCCGACTTTCGTCCCGCGGACGGTGCCGGAAGGTCGCCTGCGTTCGTGGCCCGGGCCTCGGCCGCAGTGCAGCAAGACGGTTGACTCAGGCCGGATCGGCTTGCACTCTCGGACCTTGCCGTTTTGTCGTCCTGCCCGAAAAGCCGTTCGAAGCCATGCCGAAACAATCCACATTGTCGCTGACGCAGGAACTGGTCGATCTCTGTTTCCGCGTGGAAACGGACCCTGGCCCACCCGCCAGCTGGGAGCCGCTGACCGACGACGACTACATTCAGATCGCCGATCGCCTGGCGGCGGAAATCGGCGAGGATCCGCTCTGGGTCTTCGCCTATGGCTCGCTGATCTGGAAGCCGGGCTTCGACAGCATCGCCTGCCAGCGGGCAGCGGCGTTCGGCTGGCATCGCTCCTTTTCGCTGAGGATCGAGCGCGGCCGGGGGTCGCCGACACAGCCGGGGCTGATGATGATGCTGTCGCGCGGCGGCCGCTGCGACGGGGTGATCTACCGCGTGGCCGATGACGACAAGCGCGTCCAGATCGAAAAAGCCCTGCGCCGCGAGGTCAGCCATCGCGACAGCCTCACCTCGTTCCGCTGGCTGCCGGTCCGGACCCAGGCCGGCGAGACCGTGCGGGCGCTGACCTTCTGGGTCGGCGGCACCAGCAAGCGCATCATCCGGCCGCTGCTGCCGCTCGACGAGGTCGCAAAGGTTCTGGCGCGCGCCTGTGGGCATCGGGGATCGTGTGCCGAATATCTCTACAATACCGTCGTGCATCTCGCCGAATTCGGCATCAACGACCGCAATCTCTGGCGGCTGCAGGAAATGGTGGCGGAGGAGATCCAGGGGATGCACGTGCGGGAGAAGGTGGAAGCGGTCGGGGCGTGAGGCGGGAAACGGGAGAGGTCGTGCCGTGTCAGCCCCCCTCTGCCCTGCCGGGCATCTCCCCCACAGGTGGGGAGATTGGCTGGGAGCGCCGGCGTCTCCCAAGAAAGAGACGCTACTATTCCGCGCAGGGTCAATATTGGGCGAAGGTCGAGCCGCATGTGATCTCCCCACCCGTGGGGGAGATGGCCGGCAGGCCAGAGGGGGGGCGATCTTGCTCGGCAGGAAATCATGCCAACATAAACCGATTGCAAAAAGCAATCGGCTGAGTTATCCATAAACCAGTTTCACTTCGCAATCGGTTATGGGAGGCCGTCATGCGTCCGGTTCTGTATTCGCATCCATTTTCGTCCTACTGCCAGAAGGTGCTCACCGCGCTCTATGAGAACGGCACCGAGTTCGACACCCGCATGCTCGGGCCGGAGGATCCTTCGGCCTATGAAGACCTCTGCAGCATGTGGCCGGTGAAGCGCTTCCCGGTCCTGCTCGACGGGGAGAAACGGGTCTTCGAATCGTCGATCGTCATCGAATATCTGGATCTTCATTATCCCGGCCCGGTGAAGCTGATCCCCGACGATGCGGATGCGGCGCTCGATGTGCGGATGATGGATCGCTTCTTTGACAACTACATTTCCACCCCACAGCAAAAGGTGGTCTTCAACGCCATCCGGCCGGAAGAGCACCGCGATCCATACGGCGTGCAGGAAGCGCGCGGCATGCTGGATGCCGCCTATGGCTGGCTGGACGAACGGATGGCGGGTCGGGAATGGGCGGCGGCCGATGCGTTCAGCCTCGCCGATTGCGCCGCGGCGCCTGCCCTCTTCTACGCGGACTGGACGCACCGGATCGGCGAGCAGTTCGCCCATGTGCGGGCCTATCGCAGCCGGCTGCTCGCCCGGCCGTCTTTTGCGCGTGCGGTGGACGAGGCCCGGCCCTACCGCTCGTTCTTCCCCCTCGGCGCACCGGACAGGGACTGACAGGTCGGCGGCGCGTCTATCCGGCTACCGATCCGGCCCAGCGTGCCCCGCAACGCTTAGAACGTGCTCTCGGTCGCCAGGACGTGACCGTTCATGGCAGCCCAGATCATCCGTACCTCGCGGCGAAGCACGGCGCTGGGACGAACGCCGCCGTTGCCATAGTTCTTATATTTGTCGCGGTAAGCTGCAATAAAGACTTCGACGGCTTCTACGACTTCCGCGTGCTGTTCCACGCGGCGGCGCAGCGCTTCCTTCTCCGCATGAAGGATTTCGAAGCTCTGGACGATGAGCCGCAGGTCTTCCAGCGGCACGTTCACGTGTGGGTACTCCGACGAATCGGCAATTACCTCCGCCCGCAGACGGGCGATGATGTCGTTCAGTTGGTCACTCATGCCGGGATTCTCCTGAACCCGGGATTTGGGTACGGAAATCGGCTAAAGCAAGGCGAATCTGTGGCATAGAAGACACGTTTGCCGATCAACACGACCAGAACGGTCTCTTAAAGTCGTGCCGCGAGGAAGTCGATATAGGTGCGGATGCGCAGGGCGAGGTGCTCGTGGCCGGCATAAACGGCGTGGATTTCCTCGATGTCCTCCGGGTTGAAATCCTCCAGAACCGGTACGAGCCGGCCGGCCTCGATATCCGGCTCCACATGGAAACGCCCAACGCGGCCGATGCCGAGGTGATCCAGGCAGAACTGGCGGATGATCGAGCCGTTGCTCGCCTTGAGGTTTCCGGAAACCGGCAACAGCTCCCGGCTGCCGGTTTTCGGATCACGAAAAGGCCAGCCTTCGACCGCCCGCCGGAAATTGAAATTGATGCAGTTGTGATGGATGAGCTCGGCCGGCATCTTCGGGACACCGTGACGCTCCAGATAACCCGGCGAGGCGATCACCACCTGACGGCTCTCGCCCAGCTTTCGCGCCATCAGGGACGAGTTGCGCATCGGCCCGTGGCGGATGGCGATATCGACCCGCTCGCGGATCAAATCGACGATGTCGTCGGTCAGCGTGATATCGAGCTGCACATCCGGGAAAAGCTGCTGGAATTCGCAGGTGAGCGGCAGGACATACCGTTCTCCGAAGCCGACCGAAGCGTTGATCGACAGCGGCCCGCGCGGCAGCGTGCGGCCACCGCCGGAGACCATCTCTTCCGTATCGGCGATCTCGGCCAGGATGCGCTGCGCCCGCGCCAGATAGGTCTCCCCCTCCGGCGTCAGCTGCAGCATGCGGGTGGAACGGACCACGAGGCGGGTGCCGAGCCGATCCTCCAGCCGGGTGACCAGCTTGCTGACCGCCGACGGGGAGAGTTTCAGCTTTCGCCCCGCGGCGGAAAAGCTCTTCAGCTCGGCTGCCAGCGCAAAGACTTCCATTTCGCCGGCGCGGTTGTCCATCGTATGTTCCTAGCTTTCAATTTCCAAAACCACCGGCACCGTGGCTCCCGCCCCCCTCTGCCCTGCCGGGCATCTCCCCCACGGGTGGGGAGATCGCAAGCGGGGCGACCGTCGCTTCCAAATAAGCGTCGCGCACTCCAGCCGGAAGGCGTGCAGCAAGACACGTTGAATGGAACGTGGTGAGCAGGCGCCCAGCTGATCTCCCCACCCGTGGGGGAGATGGCCGGCAGGCCAGAGGGGGGCGGGCTTGCTCCACCATCAACGTCACCTGTGACTTCAATTCACAAATGATTATCCGCTTATGCGGCTACACACGCAAGTCCGAGGTGACGATATTGCGCTGCATCAAACTCAATTCCTTCCTCCCAAGGACAAGGACCCAAGCCAATGCCTCTCGCTCTCTACGCGCTGACGGCCGGTGCCTTCGGCATCGGGGTCACCGAATTCGTCATCATGGGCCTGCTGATCGACGTCAGCAAAGATCTCGGCGTGTCGATCTCGGCCGCCGGCCTGCTGATCTCCGGTTACGCGCTCGGCGTCGTCGCCGGTGCGCCCATCCTCGGCATGCTGACCGGCAAATGGTCGCGCAAGACCCTGCTGATGAGCCTGATGGTGGTGTTCACCGTCGGCAACCTCGCCTGTGCGCTGGCACCCGACTACTGGACGCTGATGGCGGCACGGGTGCTGACCGCATTCGCGCATGCCTCGTTCTTCGGCGTCGGTTCGGTGGTCGCCACCAGCCTCGTCGCCCCGAATAAAAAGGCTTCGGCCATCGCCATCATGTTCACCGGCCTGACGGTCGCCAACATTCTCGGCGTGCCCTTCGGCACCTGGCTCGGCCAGGCCTTTGGCTGGCGCTCGACGTTCTTTGCCGTCACCCTGATCGGCATCGTGGCGCTCGCCGTCATCGCGCTCTTCGTTCCAAAGGACAAGGCCGCGGACAATCAGGAGGAAAGCTCGCAGGGCGCGCTTGCCGTGCTCGGCCGCCGCTCGGTTCTGCTCGGGCTTCTGATCACCGTGCTGAGCTGGGTCGGCGTGTTTGCGGGCTTCACCTATATCGCCCCGATCCTCACGCAGATCACCGGCTTTTCGGAAGCCGCGGTCTCGCCGATCCTGCTCGTCTTCGGCGGCGGTCTGGTGATCGGCAACCTTGCCGGCGGGTGGCTTGCCGACCGTCATCTGGTGCCGACCATCGTCGCCAGCCTCATCGCGCTCTCCGTCGTGCTGCTGGCATTGACGGCCGCGATCCACCAGCCGGTGCTCGCCGTCATCGCCATCGGCCTGTTCGGCGCCGCAGCCTTCGCCACCGTCTCGCCGTTGCAGATCTGGGTGCTGCAGAAGGCCGAAGGCGCCGGCCAGGGGCTTGCCTCGTCGTTCAACATCGCCGCCTTCAACCTCGGCAATGCGATCGGCGCCTGGCTCGGCGGCGTGGTCATCGACCATGGCCCGGGGCTCGGCTCGGTCACCCTGATCGCCGGCCTGGTGCCGCTCGCAGCCCTTGCCGTCGCCCTCTTCGCCATCCGGCTGGACAGGCGCGAGACCACCGTCAGCGGCAATCCCGCCCTCTCCTGCCCGGCCGAATAGTTTTCACACTCGAGGATCACCATCATGGAATACCGCAATCTCGGACAATCCGGCCTCAGAGTGCCGGTCTTAAGCTTCGGAGCCGGCACATTCGGCGGCTCCGGCCCGCTGTTCAGCCACTGGGGCACGACCGATGTCGAAGAAGCCCGCCGCCTTGTCGACATTTGCCTCGAGGCCGGCGTCAACCTGTTCGACACGGCCGACGTCTATTCGGCCGGTGCTTCGGAAGAGGTGCTGGGTGAGGCGATCAAGGGCCGGCGGGGCGAGGTGCTGATCTCCACCAAGGCCAGCCTGCCGACCGGCGACGGGCCGAACGACTGGGGCTCGTCGCGATCCCGCCTGATCGGCGCGGTGGATGCGGCCCTGAAGCGGCTCGGCACCGACCATATCGACATCTTCCAGTTGCATGCCTTCGATGCCTCCACGCCTGTCGAAGAGGTCGTCTCGACGCTCGACCAGCTCGTGAAGGATGGCAAGCTGCGTTACATCGGCGTCTCGAACTTCTCCGGCTGGCAGATCATGAAGTCGCTCGCCGCCGCCGAGAAACATGGCTGGACGCGTTATGTCGTGAACCAGGTCTATTATTCGCTGGTCGGCCGCGACTACGAATGGGACCTGATGCCATTGGGACAGGACCAGGGGCTTGGCGCGCTCGTCTGGAGCCCGCTCGGCTGGGGACGCCTCACCGGCAAGATCAGCCGCGGCAAGCCGCTTCCGGAAGGCAGCCGTCTGCACGAGACGGCGGATTTCGGCCCGCCCGTCGAAGACGAGCTGCTCTACCGCGTCGTAGATGCGTTGCAGGTGGTGGCCGACGAGACGGGCAAGACGGTGCCGCAGGTGGCGATCAACTGGCTCACCAGCCGGCCGACCGTCTCCTCGGTAATCATAGGCGCCCGCAACGAGGAGCAGCTTCGCCAGAATCTGGGGGCCGTCGGCTGGTCGCTGACTGCGGAACAGATCGGCGGGCTGGATGCGGCCAGCGCCGTCACAGCCCCCTACCCGCATTTCCCCTATCGGCGCCAGGAAGGTTTTGCCAGCCTCAACCCGCCGCTTGCCGGCTGACGCCTCCTGAAATCAAGGTGGTTGATCCGTCACCGAATCGGTCCATGTAATACGGGCCTCATTTGGCCCGGCCGTATGCCGGGCTTTCCCCATAGGAGTTCCATATGTTCACAGTCAGCGCCAACGGCGCCAACATTCCCGCCCTCGGTTTCGGCACCTTCCGCATGCCTGACGAAGACGTCGCCCGCGTGCTGCCGGAGGCGTTGAAGCTCGGCTTCCGCCATGTCGATACCGCGCAGATCTACAAGAACGAGGCGGCCGTCGGCGATGTGCTTTCGAAATCCGGCATCCCGCGCGCCGACATCTTCCTCACCACCAAGGTCTGGGTCGACCGCGTCGGCCATGCCGCCTTCCTCGCCTCGGTCGACGAGAGCCTCGCCAAGCTGAAGACTGACTATGTCGACCTGCTTCTCCTCCACTGGCCGCAGAGCGAAATGCCGCTCGCCGACCGCATGGGCGCGCTGAACGAGCTCAAGAAGGCCGGCAAGGTGAAGAATATCGGCGTCTCCAATTTTTCCGTCGCGCTGATCGCAGAAGCGGTGAAGCTTTCGGATGCGCCGCTTGCCACCAACCAGGTGGAATACCATCCCTATCTCGACCAGACGAAGGTTCTGGCCGAAGTGGCCGAGCACGGCATGTCGCTGACCGCCTATTACCTGATGGCGAACGGCGCGGTGCCGGGCGACGCGGTGCTGAAGGATATCGGCGCCAAGCACGGCAAGACGGCCGCGCAGGTGACGCTGCGCTGGGCGATCCAGCAGAAGGACGTGATCGCGCTTTCCAAGACCGCGACCGTTTCCCGCCTGCCGGAAAACTTCGACCTGTTCGATTTCGCGCTGTCTGAGGACGAAATGCAGGCGATCCACGCCCTCGCCAAGCCGACCGGCCGCATCGTCAGCCCCGGCCATCTGGCGCCGGAATGGGATCTTTGAGGATTATCTTCTCCCCAGCGGGGAGAAGGTGGCCCGGAGGGCCGGATGAGGGGGGCGAAGCCACATTCTGCCTCAAACATTACGGTTCGCGTGTTCGTCGCTGCAATCGATCCAGTGGATCGATTGCTCCGGCTTCGCCGGACCGCTCCTCATCCCCCTCATCGCCTCGCTTATGCTCGGCACTTCTCCCCGCCGGGGAGAAGAGGGAGCAAACCGCGGCCTCCGCGAGAAAACGGGAGGCCTTCCTTGATCACAGCCAGCCTCTCCGCTTGAAATACAGATAAGGCATGGCCATCGAGAAGATCATCAGCGCGATCGCGGCGTGATAGCCATAGTGCCATTGCAGCTCCGGCTGGTAGGCGAAGTTCATGCCGTAGATCGAGGCGACCAGCGTCGGCGGCAGGAAGACGACCGAGGCGACCGAGAAGATCTTGATGATCTGGTTCTGTTCGAGATTGATCAGCCCCAGCGTCGCATCGAGCAGGAAATTGATCTTGCCGGACAGGAAAGCGGAGTGATCGCCAAGCGAGGTGGCGTCCCGCTGCAGCAGTTTCAGGCGCTGGCGCAGTTCCTTCGACAGCTTGCGGTCGACGCCGTCGAGCGCTGCGTAATAGGCGACGACCCTGGAGACGCTGACGAGGCTCTCGCGCACCACGGTGATGAACTCGCCCTTCTGGCCGACCTCGCGTATGAGGTCCTGCAAGTCGCGGGTCTTCTTGTTGGCCTTGGCGGCCTTGGTCGAAAAGACTTCCTGGGAAATCTGGTCGATCTCGGTGCCGAGCCGTTCCAGCGTGTCGGCCATGCGGTCGATGATCGCCTCGATCAACCCGGTCATGATCAGTTCGCCGTAACCGCAATGCAGGCCGGCGCCGTTCGGCTTGCGGGCACGCGCCATGAAGGCATCGAAGGGGCGCGGCTCGGCATAACGAACGGTGACGAGGACCTGGCCCTTGACGATGAAGGTGACGGGGACCTTCCGCGGCGTGCCGGCGTCGGGCCTGGTCAGCACCGTCATGGTCATGAACTCGGCGCCGTCCTCCTGGTAGAGGCGGGCGGAGAGTTCGATATCCTCCATCTCGTCCATGGTCGGCACGGTGATGCCGAGGCGCTCGCCAACGATGCGTTCCTCGTCGGGCGTCGGGCTGACCAGGTCGTACCAGACGACTGCAGGGGTTGCGAGGGCGGGCGTGACCGGTGCCGACGGATCGGTAGCGACCGGCGCTGCGGCAACGGCCGGCACGTCGGAAGCGACGGAAACAAGGCGATCAAGGTCGTAGGCATGGATGCGCAGCATGACGGCTCCTTTTTCGGACCATCGGTCCCTTCGGAGCGCGCATCCTTTCAAGCAAGGACTAGAGCCCCGGAGGAACGGGTCGGTATGATGACGTCGAACTTCGACTGTCGGGGTTCATCTCAATTGTCCTTTGAAAGAGTGGCGCCCGGTCGGGCGTCACTTCATTTTTGGAAATGTGCCTTAGAGGATGAAAAGTCAATGGCTTTTCTGTCGCAGCCGACGCAAAACAACTGCCGCCGCTTCGGGTCGGATAGCCGCGGAAGATGGGCCACCGAGAACCGGGAACCGAGCGATCGGCCGGGTCATCTGGTGATCCGGAAGCCGACCGGCTTTTCCGCGAGCGTTGCCGGTTGTCGCTCCGCACCGGAGACCGACGCGCCGGGCGGACCGTGCCGGAAACGCTCGAGCATTTGCGATATGCCGGCGGGTGATCCCGCGAGCAAAGCAAGGACGGAACCATCCGGCTCGTTGCGGACCCAGCCCGTCAAACCCAGCCGTTCCGCCTCCTCACGGGTCCAGGCACGGAAACCGACACCTTGCACCCTTCCGGTTATCCGCACCATGGCGGCCTCGTCATCATCGGACATGGCAACCTCCCATCTTGGGGCTACTCTCAATGACATGGAGAGTGCGAAGCCGAGGACAAGCCTGCAAGGGTGCCGACAGTATCCGATTGGTCCTCGCCGGCCTCATTGCCTTGGACAAGACAAAAAGCCGCCGGCCTCGCGGCCGACGGCTTGGAAAAGTCGAAGGATGCAGATCAGACGAACTGCGACAGGCCCGGGACCGAAGCGATGACCGTATCGACGACCTCGTCGCCGGCGTGTTCGCGGGCGACCGCCATGGTTTCCTTGGCAAGGCCGGTGATCTCGCCCATGCCGAGACCCTGGCTCATCAGCTGCTGGCCGAGCGCCATGACGCCACCGCCGAAGCTTGCCATCAGGCCGCCGAGGAGACCGCCGCCGCCGGCACCTTCGCCGTTGAACTTGGCAACCAGTTCGGAAGCACCGGGGATCGCCTCGATCATCTTGGCAACCGCGCCGTCGTCGGCCTCGCGCTGCAGGAAACCGAGCATCATGCCGATCGCCTTTTCGGCGACGTCAGGGGCAATGCCGACATTCTCGGCGACGCGGGAAACCAGTTCGTTCATCAATCTCTCTCCTGAAGGTTTTGACGTTCACGTCAAGGTAATACACACAGTCTTAGCCGAAGCCAACAGGGAGCGTGAAGCATCTCCAGGCTTCATGTTTCGCCGGAACTCTCGCCCACCGTATCGGCCATGTGGGCGCCGCGGGCGCCCAAGGGCACCGGCGTGCCGGTGGTCGAATCGCGGGCCGTCTGGTGTTCGAGTTCGGCATTGATCTCGGCACCGACGATGACGATGATGACCGATATCCATGTCCAGACCATGAAACCGATCAGCGCGCCGAGCGTGCCGTAGGTGGCGTTGTAGTCGGCAATATTCCCCAGATAGAAGGAAACCGCAATCGAGGCGGCAAGCCATGCGACGGTCGAGAATGCCGCACCCCAGGTGAGCCACTTGAGCTTGGCCGGTTCGCGGCTCGGGCCGAAGCGGTAGAGTATCATGATGCCGCCCGCGACGAACAGCATCATCACCGGCCATCTGGCCAGCCGGATGATGATTTCCGTGAAGCGGTCCAGCCAGAGATAACGCAGCACCGCCGGCACGACGCCCATCGCAAACAGGATGACGATCGCCAGCAAAAGCGCGCCGAGCGTGAAGAGAAGCGAGATGAGGTTGAGGCGGACGATGCTGCGCTTTTCCTCTTCCGCATAGGCGACGTTCATCGCCTCGAACAGCGCCTTCATGCCGTTATTGGCGCTCCACAGCGCCAGCGCCAGGCCGCCGATCAGGGCGATCGACAGCGTCGTGTTGCGCTCCGACGTCAGCGCCCGCAACTGCTCGAGAAAGATGTTCAGTCCGTCCGCCGGCATGACGGAGGTTAGGAAGGTGATTCGGTCTACGATCGCGACCGGATCCGCGACGAAACCGTAAAGGGATACGAGTGCGCTTGCCGCCGGGAACAGTGCCAGCAGCAGATAATAGGTGACGCCCGCGGCGATCAGCATGATGCGGTCCCTGGTGACACCGGCATAGACGCGCCAGAAGACGTCCTTCAGGCCCGGGGAGGGAATCTCCTCCGGAGCGTCTGCCTCGCGGCCCCTGTCGGTTTCCAATGCGGCCGCCCTTTCGCCGGTCGTCATGCCTACCCAGCCTTCCCTCGCAAGCGGGCGCGGGCCGATCTCGTTGCCGTTGCCCGGCGCCTCCGCACATCCTATAAGCAGTTGCCACAGAACGCGGTCAGGGAGCGCATAGTTGCATGGACGATACGGGAAAGCTCTTCATCGGCGGCAGCCGCAAGCCGGACGATTCGCTCAACAAGGCTGAATATCTGGAACTGAAGTTCGGCAACCGCCACGGTCTCGTCACCGGCGCCACCGGCACCGGCAAGACGGTGACCCTGCAGGTTCTCGCCGAAGGTTTTTCGAAGGCCGGCGTGCCCGTGTTCGCCGCCGACATCAAGGGCGACCTGTCCGGCATCGCCCTGAAGGGCGAGCCTAAGGATTTTCTCCTGAAGCGCGCCGAGCAGATCGGCTTTGCGGACTATGATTTCGAACAGTTCCCGGTGATCTTCTGGGATCTGTTCGGCGAAAAGGGCCACCGGGTGCGCACCACCATCGCCGAGATGGGGCCGCTCTTGCTGTCGCGGCTGATGGATGCATCCGAGCCGCAGGAAGGCGTCATCAACATCGCCTTCAAGATCGCCGACAAGGCGAACCTGCCGCTGCTCGACCTCAAGGATTTCGCCTCGCTGCTCAACTACATGGCCGAGAATGCCAGCGAGTTGTCGAGCCAGTTCGGGCTGATCTCGAAAAGCTCCGTTGCCTCGATCCAGCGTGGGCTGCTGGTGCTCGAACAACAGGGCGCCGAGCATTTCTTCGGAGAGCCGGCGCTGAAGATTTCAGACATCATGCGGACCAACCCGAACACCGGCTACGGGCAGATTTCGGTGCTCGCCGCCGACAAGCTGATGATGAACCCCAGGCTTTACGCGACCTTCCTTCTGTGGCTGCTCTCGGAACTGTTCGAGGAACTGCCGGAAGTGGGCGATCCGGAACAGCCGAAGCTGGTGTTCTTCTTCGACGAGGCGCATCTGCTCTTCAACGACGCGCCAAAGGTGCTGACCGAGCGCGTCGAACAGGTGGTGCGCCTGATCCGCTCCAAGGGCGTCGGCGTCTATTTCGTCACCCAGAACCCGCTCGACGTGCCGGAAACCGTGCTTGCCCAGCTCGGCAACCGAGTGCAGCACGCATTGCGGGCCTATACGCCGCGCGAGCAGAAGGCGGTGAAGACGGCGGCCGACACGTTCCGCCCCAACCCCGATTTCGACTGCGCCACGGCGATCACCAATCTCGGCACCGGCGAGGCGCTGGTCTCGACGCTTGAGGGCAAGGGTGCGCCTTCGATCGTGGAACGCACGCTGGTGCGCCCGCCGTCGGGACGCATCGGCCCGCTTTCCGACCAGGAGCGGCAGATGATCCTCGACAAGAGCCCGGTGCTCGGCCTCTATGACGAGGACATGGACCGCGAATCCGCCTTCGAGATCCTCGCCGCACGCGCCAAGCAGGCTGCCGATGCGGCCGCCGCCAGAAAGGCGCAGGACGAGCTGCAATCCGCCCCACCCGCCGGTTCCGGCGAGACGACCGGCTGGACCCTGCCGGGCTTCGGCGGCGGCAAGGACGACGACCAGGGCCGCGCCCAGCCGCGCCGCTCCGGCTACCAGCGCGAGACGATCATCGAAGCGGCGATGAAGAGCGTGACCCGCACGGTTGCGACACAGGTCGGCCGGGCGATCGTGCGCGGGATCTTGGGGAGCTTGAAGCGGTAGGGTTCGAGGCAGACGGGTAGATTACAGAATACGATCATAGACCTTGATCGACTGGGTTTACCCCCCTCTGCCCTGCCGGGCATCTCCCCCACAAGGAGGGAGATCGGATGGGGCGTGCGCCCTGCCCTAATCAATATGCCAGACTTGGCGACAAATCGCGGACGCCGCCCAATGGGCAGTTAGGAGCTGGCCTCTGGCCAATCTCCCCCCTTGTGGGGGAGATGCCCGGCAGGGCAGAGGGGGGTGCGCCGCGCCCGAAACCTATCGGGCTTGGCAGCGACCCGACTCCTCAGCGCTTGCGCACGAATTCCGTCCGCAGCACCAGGCCCTTGATCGCCTCGTGGCGGCAGTCGATTTCTTCGGGGTTGTCGGTCAGCTTGATCGACTTGATGACCGTGCCCTGCTTCAGGGTCTGGCCGGCGCCCTTGACCTTGAGGTCCTTGATCAGGGTGACGGAATCGCCGTCCTTGAGGACGGTTCCGGATGCGTCGCGAACCTCGGCGGCACCGGCACCTGCGGCCGCAGCCAGTTCGGAGGCCGGGCGCCAGTCGCCGGTCGCTTCGTCATAGACGTATTCGTCGTCATCGCCAGCCATCGGCGTCTCTCCTGAAAATCAACAATTCGCCAGTCGGCGATGGCCGCTTATAACAGCCGAACCGTCCCGGGCAAGCGCCGCGGCGATAACCCGGCCGAGTATGGTCCGGTTGCATTCGCCTGAGTGCGATGGTATTTCGCCAATGTGCTTTTCAAGAGAAAGGAGGATCACGTGCACAATTTCTATTTCCGGTACTACCGGACGCGTGGTCCCGTCGACGCCCTGCAAATGCGTTTGCAGGGCTGACCAGAGGCCGTTTCTCTTAAAATACACCTTCCTGGTCTGCCCTTCGTGGCCCGCAGCGCCGAGCGCCCGCTCGTGCATAGCTGCGATTTTCGAACACGCTGCAAACTGTGCATGACATCGATGATGGCCGCGAGTGCCCGCGATGTCCTGTGTCCGCAAGCCAAGACCAGAGAACAACAATGAGCCTCATCAACCTCCGCAATCTCGGAATTACCCTTTCCAGCCCGCTATTTTCCGGGCTCAACCTCACCGTCAATGCCGGCGACCGGATCGGCATCGTCGCGGCCAACGGGCGCGGCAAGTCCACGCTCTTGAAATGCATCGCCGGCACGCTCGATGCGAGCGAGGGCGAGATCACCAGAAGCCGGGGACTGACGATCGGCATGGTGGAGCAGAACGTGCCCCCTGCCCTGATGCCGGCGAGTTTTCGCGAAGCCGTGCTCCAGGCGCTCCCGGCCGACCAGATCGACAGCGAAAGCTGGCGCGCCGATGTCGCGCTCGAAGGAATGGACGTCCCCGAGGAGTTGCGTGAGCGGCCGCTTGCCGCGCTGAGCGGCGGCTGGCAAAGGCTGGCGCTGATCGCTCGGGCCTGGGTGACGGAACCAGATGCGCTGCTGCTCGACGAGCCGACCAACCATCTCGATCTTGCCAAGATCGCGCTTCTGGAAGACTGGCTGAACGCGCTCCCCCGCGACATGCCGGTGATCCTGTCGAGCCACGACCGCGCCTTCCTCGACACTGTGACCAACCGCACGCTTTTCCTGCGGCCGGAGAACTCCCAAGCCTTCTCCCTGCCCTATTTCAGAGCACGGGCAGCGCTCGACGAGGCGGATGCGGCGGACGCGAAGCGCTACGAGCGCGACATGAAGACGGCCGATCAGCTGCGCCGGCAGGCGGCGAAGCTGAAGAATATCGGCATCAACTCCGGCAGCGACCTGCTGGTGGTCAAGACCAAGCAGCTGAAAGAACGGGCCGAAAAGCTGGAGGATACGGCCAAGCCGGCGCATCTGGAACGCTCGGCCGGCGCCATCCGCCTCGCCAATCGGGGTACCCATGCCAAGGTGCTGGTAACGCTGGAGGATGCGGCGGTGACGACGCCGGACGGCACGCTGCTGTTCAGGACCGGCAAGCAGTTCATCTGCCAGGGCGACCGGATCGTGCTGCTCGGCCGCAACGGCACCGGCAAGACGCGGCTGGTGACGATGCTGCGCCGGGCGATCGCCGAACCCTCGTCAACGATCGGCGGCATCAAGGCGACACCGACGCTGATCCTCGGCTACGGCGACCAGTCGCTCGCCGATCTTGACGACCGGCAGACGCCGAACGAAACGATCATCCACCGGTTCGACATCGGCGACCAGAAGGCCCGCTCACTGCTCGCCGGCATAGGCATCACCGTGGAGATGCAGGCGCGGCCTGTGGCAGAGCTTTCGGGCGGGCAGAAGGCACGGCTCGGCCTTTTGGCGCTGCGGCTGCTCGAGCCGAATTTCTACCTGCTCGACGAACCGACCAACCATCTCGACATCGACGGGCAGGAAGCATTGGAAAGCGAGCTGATGGCGCACCAGGCAAGCTGCCTGCTGGTCTCCCACGACCGCAGTTTCGTGCGCGCCGTCGGCACCCGTTTCTGGCAGGTGGAAGGCCGGCGGCTGGTCGAGGTGGAGGGGCCGGAGAGCTTCTTTACGGCGAGCCGTTGCTGACTCGATAGAAATTGCTCCTCACCCTTTTCCCCGCTCGCGGTATGGCGATAGAATTTGAGGGGACGACGGTGCGTGGAGCCCCTCCCCCTTGTGGGGAGGGGTTGGGGAGGGGCCTTCAACCAGTATAAAAACCCCGCCCGCCTGCCGGCCACCCTCCCCACAAGGGGGAGGGTTAGGGACGCCGCACCGCCTCACGTCCCACATGCGAAAACGGGGAAGCGGTGGTGGCAGCCGGCTAAGGAGATCCCTTCCCTCCCCTCCATAAGGAGAAAAACTCAGGCTTTCCCATTCCGCTCCTCGAAGGCTTTTCGGGATGCGTCGATATCGGCGTGGTGGACCGCTGCCCATTCCCACACCGCGCAGAAGGCGGCGCTGAGGCTTCGGCCGAGTTCCGTGAGGTTGTATTCGACTTTCGGGGGGATGACCGGATAGACCTTGCGCGACACAAAACCGTCCCGTTCCATCTGCCGCAGCGTCTGGGTCAGCATCTTCTGGCTGATGCCGCCGGTCAACTTTCCGATCTGGGTGAACCGCAGCGTGCCGTGCTCCTCCAGTACCTCGAGGATCAGCATGGTCCACTTGTCGGCCACCCGGCCGATGATGCCGCGCACCAGTTCTTCCAATACCGGATCGATCTCGTCGGGGATTTCACGACCTGAGGGTGACCGCATCGACGGGCGAGTTCCTTGATCCACAGTCACTCTCCTTTTGGTGCGTATAAATCTTTTGGGTGCCTTCTTCCGAGAAGAGATTGATAGCCGTATTTTCCGGCCACGCAACACGGAAAGGCGACGACCATGAAAATGAACGGCAATACGATCCTCATCACCGGCGGCAATTCGGGCATCGGCCGGGCGCTCGCCGAGGCGTTCCATGCGCTCGGCAACCAGGTGATCATCACCGGCCGACGCCAGGCGACGCTCGACGCGGTGACCGCCGCCAATCCCGGCATGAAAGGCATGGTGCTCGATCTTTCCGATGCCGACGCGATCAAGACATTCTCGGCCGAGCTTGCGGCCGCCTATCCGTCGCTGAACGCTGTCATCAACAATGCCGGCATCATGGTGCCGGAACATATCGGCGCCGGCTCGGATTATCTCTCGACCGCCGAGCAGACGATCACCGCCAACCTGCTCGGCCCGATCCGGCTGATCGCGGCGCTGCTGCCGCAGTTGAGCACCCAGAAAGATGCCGCGATCCTGACCGTATCCTCGGGCCTTGCCTTCGTGCCGATGGCGCTGACGCCGACCTATTCCGCCACCAAGGCCGCCATCCATTCCTATTCGATGGCGATCCGCGAGCAGCTCAAGGAGGCGGGGCCGCAGGTGATCGAGATCGTGCCGCCCTATGTGCAGACATCCCTGATGGGCGAGCGCCAGGCGAGCGACCCGAACGCCATGCCGCTTGCCGATTTCATCTCGGAGGTCATGGACATCCTGACGCGGCAGCCGGACGTCAAGGAAGTGGTCGTCGAACGCTGCAAGCCGCTGCGTCATGCGGTCGAGAACGGCAATTTCGACGCGATGTTCAACGGCATCAATTCCATGAGCCACTGACTACCGACGCGTCCCGACCGCCCCTGTGGGCCTGATCCGTCGGCGCAAATCCGTCTGGCGAGGAGCGTGGTTCAGGCAGGCACGTATGTCAGCCTGATCACGTCCTCGCCAACGCGATCTGTAGAAACAAGGCGGAGCGGTGGCCGCGGGCCGGCGAAGAATGGTTTGCCGCGACCAAGTACGACGGGGTGGAGGTAGAGCCGGTACTCGTCGATAAGACCAAGGTCGGTCAGGCTTCCCGCGAGGTCCGGTCCGGACACCGAAATCTCCCCGGCGAGCCCCGCCTTCAGCCCGCGGATCACCGCCTCGACGTCACCTTCGACAAGCGTGGCGTTGGGTCCGACAGACTTCAGCGAGCGCGACACGACCCATTTCGGCAGGCGCCGCCAGGCCGCGGCGAATTCGTGGCGCTCGGCATCCCATTCGGGGCGGTCTTCGTCCCAATAGCGCATGGTCTCGTACATGTGGCGACCATACACACTGCCGGTCAGATCACGGACGTGCTCTATCCAGTGACGAAAGAGCACGGGGCCTGTCTCCATTTTTTCGTGGTCGACATAACCGTCGAGGGACAGGTTCATTCCAAAGATGAGCTTCGCCATGTCGCAAAATCTCCACTGCAGGGTATTCAGGCCGCCTCGATCAGCAGTGCCGTCAGTTCGTCCGGCATGTCGATCGGGATGTCATGGCCGCAGGCAAGCTCCCGCACGGTCCAGCCGGGGGCGCCGCGGTATTTCTCCGACATCTGGCCGAACGGCCCGTCCCAGCCGGTCGCGACGATGAAGGTCTTTTTCGGGACGCGCTCGTAGGCGCCGGTGACTTTCAGCTTCTGCCGCAACGTGCCGGAAGGCTGAGGCGTCGCCTTGGGTGCGGCCCACAGCTCGTCCTCTTCGCGCATATGCCCGCCCGGTCCTTCCGGCACAGGGATCATCGGCGCGGAATAATCTCCCTCCGGATCGTAGTCCGTGAAGCTCATGCCGTCCTCGGGAATGAAGGCCTCGACGTAAACGATCGAGCGGATGCGTTCGGGGATGCGCTCGACAACGCCGGTGGCGACGATGCCGCCATAGGAATGGCCGACCAGCACGAGATCCGTCAGGTCCTTGTAGACCGCCTCGTTGACGATGTCGTCGATATGGGTGTCGAGGTTCACGGACGGGCCTGCCAAGTGCTTGCGTTCGCAAAGCCCGGTCAGCGTCGGCGCATAAGCGCGGTGGCCTCCGGCATGCAGGCGGTTCAGCACCCTCTCCCAGGACCATCCGCCGGTCCAGGCTCCGTGAACGATCAGGAATGTCAGTTTTCGATCCGTCATGGGTCTTCCTCTCAAACCAGTTGCGATTTGCAATTGGTTGAAGCTTACCAATCCAATTTCATTTTGAAACCGGTTTTATCGAGGTGGAAAAGAGGAAGGCCCTCACCCCTTGGCGACATGCGGGCGTCTCTTTCAACGCCTCGCATGCCCTTCAGGATGAGGGCCAACACCCGCCAAAACAGACTGTGCCGCTTATTTCTTCGCGGAAGTCAGCGCGAAGAATGCTCCCTGCGGATCGAGCGCCTGGACGATCCAGGAGCCGCCGGGGACTTCCATCGGGCCGTGGACGACCTTGCCGCCGCCTGCCGTCAACCGGGTGATGGCGGCGTCGATCGAGTCGACGATGAAATAGTAGCACCAGCAGGCCATCGGCACTTCCGCCGGCTTGGTCATCATGCCGCCGATCTGACGACCGTTATGGGAGAAGATGTGGTAGACGCCCATCGGGCCCATGTCGAAGTCCTGGTCGAGGGTCCAGCCGAACATCTTGCCGTAGAAGTCCATGGCTTCCTTGCCGTTGCCGGCATAAAGTTCCCGCCAGCCGACATTGCCGACGGCGTCCGCGGCGAGTTCCTGCGGCGGATTCTCCATCGGCAGCGGCGTCATGATGCAGATGACAGCACCATGCGGATCGGCAACCACCGCGAAGCGGCCGATGCCCGGAATGTCCTCCGGCTCGCGCTGCACGCGTCCGCCATTGGCGACGAAATCCTTGGCCATCTGGTCGACGTCATCGACTGCGACATAACCCGTCCAGTTCGGCGGGATCTTGCCTTCGAGTTCCGGCGGAAAGTTCATCATACCGCCGATGCCGGGGCAATTGTCGCCCTCGCCCATCTCGAACAGGAAATAGGCGGGCATGTCGGGCACGCTCATTTCCTTGACTTTCCAGCCGACCACCGACGAATAGAATTTTCCGCCGGCATCGGTATCGGGCGTCATCAGCTCGACCCAGATGAATTTGCCATGGGTCTCCGATCTGGTCCCGGTAACGGTCTGCAACATGGTCGTCTCCTCTCCGAATGACTGCGCCGTTCGGCGCGTTGGCCGTTCGGCACGTTGATTGAGCACCCGCAAGGCTCAGCGCTTGCGGGCGTAGTTCGCTTCCATGAACTGCTGCCAGGTGCCGTCCGGCTGTTTGGCGCTGGAATTGAAGGTCCGGTGATCGTCGTCGGTGAAGATGATCTGCTCGCGGTAGTCGCCGGTCTTGCCGGGATTGGCGAAATCCGGACCGGTCGTGTAGAGATTGAGCGTCGATCCGTCGTCCGACACCTCCCCCTCGTAGACCCAAAGATGGTTCATCATCGTGCCGAGCCAGGTGCCGACATATTTGCCCTTGGCCGGATCGTAGCCGAGGGTGAGAATGGTGGTGGCGGGGCCACCGCCCCCCGGCATCTCGCCGCTGCCTTCGGCAACGAACCAGATGCCGTTCAGCGACCGGCAGACCTCGACCCATTTTTCGTCATGGCCCATGCTGGTGGAGGTCACCTCCCAGAGGCCGACCATTCTTTCCAGAAAGCCGTGTTCGGCCTGGGGTTTGGGCATTTCCATAGCGCTCATCTTTTCCTCCTCCTCTTTTCGAAGCTCCAGAATGAACCCGTTCAATGGCAGCAGGATGAAGCCGTCTCTTGTGGTTTCTGTTCGTATTCGTCGTGACGCTTGACGAAGTTCATCGTCGAGTCCTCGTTGCGACCAAGCGGCGCCCGGTCGAGGATCATCAGCGTGCCGATCAGCTCTTCGCCGCCTCGGGCATAGCTGGAATAGGTATGAAAGACCTCGCCCGCCTCGTTCCTGTAGAAGGCTGAAAGGCCCGGCAGTTCATCATGCGCCTCGGACGGCGGCACTTCACGGAAGTTATAATACACCTTCTCCTTGGCAAGGTCTTCCTTGGAAAAGGAGACGTGATAGTCGAAATTGAAATCACTGCCGAAGGACGAGACCCAGGGAAATTTCCAGCCCATGCGCTTCTTGTAGGCCTCGATCTTATCGAGCGGCGCGCGGGCGACTGCGATGAAGGTGACGTCGTGGTTGTTGAGATGCGGCAGCGTGCCGTCGATATGGTCCGACAGGAACGAGCAGCCGAGGCAACCGGCATCCCAATCCGGACCGAGCATGAAGTGATAGATGATCAATTGGCTGCGGCCCTCGAAAAGATCGGCGAGCGACTTTCTGCCCTTCGGCGTGTCGAACACATAATCCTTGTCGACCTTGACCCAGGGCATGGCCAGGCGCTCGGCGCGCACCTTGTCGCGCAGCTTCGTCTCTTCCTTCTCGAGCGCTAGAAGTCTGCGGCTGGCTTCCAGCCATTCCTCGCGACTGACGACAGGGTTTTTCGGGGACATGGTGACATCCATGACAGGTCTCCTCCTACACTTGACAGAATAAGTTGATATCAACATACTCTTTCCATGCTGTCAAACACCCCGACCATAGAAGTGATTCCCTTTTCAACGACGCTGCTGGTACGCGACACGTGCCTCTGCCTGCATGTACAGCGGGCGGCGCGGGCGCTGGCCCGACGTTTCGACAATGCGATGAAGCCGATCGGGCTCACCAACGGGCAGTTTTCGCTGATGATGTCGCTGAACCGGCCGCAGCCGGCGCCGATGGGCCAGGTCGCCAGCCTGCTCGCGATGGACCGCACGACACTGACGGCGGCACTGAAAGTACTGGAACGGCGCGGCCTGGTTGAAACCACCGTCGACCCGAAGGACCGGCGCGGCCGGCTCCTGCGCCTGACGGACGACGGAATGACCATGCTTTCCGCCGCACTGCCGATCTGGAAGCGGGTGCATGCGGAAGTCGACGCGGAGCTTGGCGAGGGCGGCCCGGAAGAGCTGCGGGCGACGCTAGGCGTGATCCGGTAAGGCGGCGGCTTGACCGGAGACGGGTGCCGGAGAGATAACCAAAACCCCTCGACCTCGAATTCCGAGAACCCATGTCCCTTTCGACCTCACGCCAGATGGCTTTAGACATTGCGGATCGGCTGACGTCGGTCGAGCCCGCCACGGTGACCCGCTATTTTGCCGGCGCCGCTATACGCGTCGGCGGCGCACAAATCGGCTTCGTGATGAAGAATTCGCTGTATTTTCGCGTGGACGATGAAAGTCGGCCGCAGTTCGAAGCGCTGGAGTCACGCCCCTTTTCCTACAAGACATCCGCCCGGAATGTCCTTGTCGCGAGCTACTACGAGGTGCCGGCCGATGTGCTCGACGATGACGACCGGCTCAACGATTGGGCAACGGCCGCCTATCGCGCGGCACGGTCGTCGCCGGACAGCAAACAAAAGAAAGCGGCCGAAGCCGCTTCCTGAAAGAGGCCCGCCTCAGGCGACCGTGACCGGGACTTCGGTCGAGGTGCGCATCGCGTGGCTATAGGGGCAGACGATGTGGGCCTTGGCGGCGAGGTCTTCGGCAACCGACCGTTCGACGCCCGGGATGCTGACCAGAAGCGATACTTCGATGCCGAAACCGCCGCCGTCTTCGCGAGGGCCGATGCCGACAGTCGCCGTCACCTTGGCGTCATCCGGGATCTTTACCTTTTCCTTGCCGGCGACAAATTTCAGCGCACCGAGGAAGCAGGCGGAATAACCGGTGGCAAAGAGCTGTTCCGGATTGGTGCCGCGGGCACCGTCGCCGCCGAGTTCCTTCGGAACCGTCAGCGTGACGTCGAGGACGCCGTCTTCCGAGGCGCCATGGCCGGCGCGGCCGCCGGTGGCGGAAGCCTTGGTGGTGTAGAGAATGGGCATGGGTCTAACTCCCTTGGTTCTAGTCCTGGGTGATAAATATCGTCCGCAATTCAATTGCGCACAATCTAATTACGCGCATTGCATTTTCCCGTCAAGCCTGCGAAAATGCGTTTGCTCGAAAAAGATAGAGCACAGGCACGTGAAGACAGGACCGGCCATGCAGAAAAAACCGCGCGACGCGGATAATTTCGAGATCGAGCTCGATGCGCAGCTGTGCTTTGCGATCTACGGCGCGGCGCATGCCTTCACGCGCACCTACAAGCCGCTGCTCGAGCCGCTCGGCCTCACCTATCCGCAATACCTGGTGATGATCGCGCTGTGGGAGGAGGACGACCAGCCGGTGAAGGCGATCGGCGACCGGCTGGGGCTCGATTCCGGCACGCTCTCCCCTCTCCTCAAGCGGCTGGAGCAATCCGGCCTCGTCGCCCGCAAGCGCGACCGCGATGACGAGCGGCAGGTGAGGATTTCGCTGACGAAAAAGGGAGCGGAGCTGAAAACCCAGGCGGCGGGCGTCGCCGGTGCGATCGGCAAGGCCGTCGGCTGCAGCTTCGAAGAGGCGGTGGCGCTGCGCGACGAACTGATCGCGCTGAAGCAGAGGCTGACCAATACGGGAAGCGAAAAAGACCCACTGCCCTCTGTTTGACAGACCTTCCACGACCGGCCGAGGCCGGTCTTCAGCAGATCGCAACGAAGCCGTCGGGCTCACGGCTTGTGGGCTTCGGGTTCGTCCGTATGGCGGCCCGAATATTGCTCGTCCAGGTCCCGGATCACGCCGTCGCCATCGACCGGATCCACCTTGCGGAGGATGACGTCGATCTTCGCCTCCAGCCGGTCGGACCCTTCCTTCGATTGCGGCGAGCCCAAAAACAGGAAGAAGGCCAGGCCCCCGACCTGCCAGAGCAGCTGCAGGAATTCCGACTGCCAGTTTTCAAAAGTGTCGCGCAACATTTCCGTCAGATAGGGGGAAAATTCGACCGGCTGTCCGTGTTCGGCCTGTTCCTGCACGAAGGCAAACCAGCCGAACAGCCAATGCCCGAAGAGACTGAAAACGAAAAATGCCAAGGTTATCCAGGCGTAGCTATACGCACGCCATAGTGAATGCTGCTGCATGGCTTCCTCCAGAACGCCCCGCGCAAAGTAACGACAAAGTTCCGAGGTGGTTCCCGCAGAGATCAGGTTCGACTTAGGTGATCTGAGACGATCCGGTCGATCCAGCGGCGGTGCTGTTCCTTGACCAGCGGGTTCGTTCCGGGTTCGCCGGCAACCGTGATCAGCGCTTTCCAAAGACACCAGCCGCGCGCCCTTTCCCAGGTCTCCGCGTCGAGCCCCACCCGGTTGCGGAAAGCGCGGGCAGCCGGTTCGTCGAACAGAGTCCAGGCGATGACGAGGTCGCAGGCCGGGTCGCCGGTGCCGGAACTGCCGAAATCGATCACCGCGGCAAGCCGTCCGCCGCGCACCAGGAGATTGCCCTCGGCGACGTCGCCATGCACCCAGACCGGCGTATTCTTCCAGGTCGAGGCGAGCGCCCGTTCCCATATTTCGGTGATCAGCGGCACATCGATTTCGCCTGAGAGAATGTCGATCGAGCGGCGCGTCTCCGCGTCATAGACTTCCAACGATCCGCCGCGGAAAAAGTTATGGGTGCCGGCCGGCGGGCCGTCGGATGCGTCGATCTTCCAGAGCGCCAAGAGGAAAACCGCGACGTCCTCTGCAAAAACGGTGAGGTCGGCGATCGCCTGGAGGCTGGATCGGTCACCCGCGATCCAGGCATAGACCGACCAGGGCCAGGGATAACCTCCGCCCGGTTTTCCGAGCCCGAGGGGCACGGGAATGGGAAGTGGCAATCGGGGGCCAAGCGCCGGCAGGAAACGGTGCTCCTTCTCCACCTGCGCGACGTAACGTTCGGCGCTCGGCAGGCGGACCGACATGCTGTCGCCGAGATGAAAGGTGCGGTTGTCCCAGCCGCCGTTCGTGACCGGCCGCACGTCCAGGCCCGCCCATTCGGGGAATTGTTCGGCGATCAGCCCTCTGACGAGAGGGACATCGATTTCAACCATGTAAACCTCCCGGCACGGCGGATCAGGCCGGGTTGATAGCAGCCCTCTGTGACAGAAAAACCTACTGCCACACCACGATGCGCGCTTTTTCCGGCACGCGGTCGTAGAGGTCGATGATATCCTGGTTCATCAGCCGCACGCAGCCGGACGACGCGGCGGTGCCGATAGAATTCCATTCCGGCGAACCGTGCAGGCGGTAGAGCGTGTCCTTGCCGTTCTGGAAGATGTAGAGCGCGCGGGCGCCGAGGGGGTTCAGAAGGCCGGGCGGCATGCCGCCGTTCTTTGCCGAATATTTGGTCAGTTCCGGCTGGCGCGCAACCATCTCGTCCGGCGGCGTCCATTTCGGCCATCTCTGCCGCCACTGGATGACGCCCTCGCCCTGCCAGGCAAAACCCTCGCGGCCGATGCCGACGCCGTAGCGCATGGCAGTGCCGCCCGGCTCGATGAGGTAGAGGAAGCGGGAGGCCGTGTCGACCACCACCGTGCCCGGGCGTTCGCCGGTCGGATCGACGACCTGCTGGCGATAATAGCGCGGGTTGACCTGGCGATAGGGGATTGCCGGGATGACGAAACCGCCGTCGACCACGGTGCCGTACATGACATCCAGTTCCGACGAGGGGCCTTCAATAGGCTCCGGACGAAAGGCAACCGTCGTCGCCAGCGGACGCGGCACGGACGAGGCGCAGCCGGCAAGCGTGGAGGCGGCGCCCGCGCCGAGGAGAGACAAAAAACTCCGGCGGGAAAAGGAAGGGTTCAGGATCATCTGAGGCAGGACCGCTCGATAGTAAAACGCAGGGAACAGCAAAATCGCTCTTTAACGGCAGGGCGGTCGAAAGGTTCCGACTCGCTCCTTGAGCTGGAGGATAGGTCTGCGGTCCTTAATCAACTATTCACGAGACCTACACGGCAGTTCAATCCCCTGAGATGACGAATAAAAAAGAGCGGCAACGCCGCTCTTTCCGCTCATCGAAGAGAATGTTTCCGTGGTCAGATGACCACGATCGCCGTGCCCGAAGGCACGCGGTCGAAGAGGTCGATGACATCCTGGTTGAGCATGCGCACGCAGCCGGACGAGGTCTGCTTGCCGACGGACTGCCAGTCCGGCGTGCCGTGCACGCGGTAAAGCGTGTCCTGGCCATCCTTGAAGATATAGAGCGCGCGGGCGCCGAGCGGATTGTTGAGGCCCGGATTGGCACCGCCCTCGGCGGCCGAAAATTTGCGCAGATCCGGCTGGCGGGCGACCATCTCGTCCGGCGGCGTCCAGCGCGGCCATTCGGCCTTGCGCTGGATCACGCCACGGCCCTGCCACGAGAAACCGGCCTTGCCGAGGCCGACGCCGTAGCGGATCGCCTTGCCGCCCGGCTGCACGAGATAGAGGTAACGTTCCCTGGTATCGACGACGATCGTGCCCGGCGCTTCGTTGGTGCGGTAATCGACGTCCTGGCGCAGATAACGGGCATCGATGCGCGAATAGGGGATGGCCGGGAGCGTGTGGCCGTCGTCGCGGATGACGCCGTACATGGCCCGGTGGACCGGATTGGAAACCGGCAGTCCATAGGTCTGGTGGAAAGTCGACGGATAGAGCTGGCGCTTGTGCGGAATGGCGCCCGGCATCGGAGGCGGCTGGTTCGACGGCGGATCGGCATAGGGCGCGACGTTGAACACCGGCGCCGTCTGCTGCACGAAGACGTCCGGGTTCATCCGGCTGGTATCGGTGACCAAGGGGATTTGGCAGCCACTGAGCGCCACGGACGCTGCGAGCATGACGGAAAGGCCAAGGGGTCGGCGGAAAGGTCGAAAGGAGAATGGCATGGGAACCCGCTTCCAGCAGATGAAGTCCCGCCGACAATGGCAGATGCGGCTGGCGCGAAGCTGGTGGAACCGTTCACGCGTGCCAGCCAGCACCGGCATGGGCCACCAATGCAGGACGGCGTGCCATGCGAGCATCGAAATCGCGGGCGATATCTGCCAGCGTCACCTTGCCGAAGCGGCTGAGAAGCAGCTTTTCTGCCTCCTCGAAAGCTTCGGAAAGGGCTGCATTGACCGCCTGCTCCACCAGGCATGCCGGCTGGTCGCAGGCAGGGCCGACCGCAAAGACCGCAGGTTCGCCAACCGCTTCGTAGATATCGAGCAACGTCATTTCCGACAGGGGGCGACCCAGTCTCCAGCCGCCGCCATGGCCCTTTTCCGAGCTCACATAGCCCTTTTCCCGAAGCCCCGCCATGGTGCGGCGGACCACGACCGGATTGGTGTTGAGCATCGCGGCGATGGTTTCCGACGTGGCCGCGCCTTCGTGGCGATCCATATGGATCAGCACATGCAGCATGCGGGACAGGCGGCTGTCATGTCTCATCGCGGCACTCCCTACGCGTTTTCGGCCGGGCATTCCTAACACGCGCACTCATTCGCAACAACATAAGTTACGAACCTATTGACCGCACGTCATCATGTAACTTATGTTGTTTCAAGACTCGTGAGGAGGATTTCGCATGGATTACGAAGCAATCGTCATCGGCGGCAGCTATGCCGGCCTCTCCGCCGCCCTGCAGCTCGCCCGCGCCCGGCGGCGCATCCTCGTCATCGACGACGGCCGCCGCAGAAACCGTTTTGCCGAAACTTCTCATGGGTTCCTCACCCGCGACGGGGAACGACCCGAGATCATCGCCGGCGAGGCCCGCTCCCAGCTGATGGCCTATCCGACCGTCGAATGGCTCGACGCACGGGCCGACGATGCCCGGAAAAGCGACGCCGGTTTCTCGGTGACATCAGGGGGCAGAGAGCTTGCGGCGAAACGGCTGGTGCTCGCCGTGGGCGTCAAGGATCACCTGCCCGAGATTCCCGGGCTGATCGACCGGTGGGGCAAAAGCGTCTTTCATTGCCCCTATTGCCACGGTTACGAATTGAACCGCGGACAGGTCGGCGTGATCGGCGTCTCCGCCATGTCGATGCATCACGCGCTGATGCTGCCCGACTGGGGACCAACCACCCTGTTGCTCAACGATGCGTTCCGACCTGACGAGGAACAGGCCGGCCAGCTGGCGGCACGCGGCGTCAACATCGAGGAAACTCCGATCTCGTCGATCGGCGGCCATGCCGAAGTCCTTCTGCAGGATGGCCGGGCCTTGAGTTTCGCCGGACTTTTCGTGCTGTCGCGGACGGAATTGGCAAGTCCCATTGCCGAACAGCTCGGCTGCGCCCTGGAGGACGGCCCGGTGGGCAAATTCATCCGCACCGACATGACCCAGCAAACCAGCATTCCCGGCGTTTTCGCCTGCGGCGATGCAGCCCGCGCGGCGGGCTCGGTGGCGATCTCCGTCGGTGACGGCGCCATGGCGGGCGCGGGGACGCACCGGTCGCTGATGTTCGGGTAATTTTTACGACACCCTCTTCACAGGATGCGGCTTCACAGGATGCGGCGAGCCTGTTCCGGTGACGGAAGCCAGCAGGCCTCTCGCCGTCCGAAGATGCGATAGCGATTTCTGGCGATCAGGCGGTAAAGCGGATCGCGAATGAACCGCGGCACCAGCCTGACGATCGACAGCGCCTTCCAGGGCCATCCGAGCCCTTCATAGATTGCCAGGACCGCGTCGCTGTCGCGCAGGACGCTCTGCCCATCCACGACGATCATGGTTTCGGGGTTTTCGGGATCGATCCCGCACCGACGGTACAGCGCCGTGCCGACCTCGCCCTGCATCGACGCCAGGCGGAACCTTGCGGCGCGATCGTGCCGAAGCACGAACTGGGCATTGGCCGAACACAGGACGCACATCGCATCGAAGACGATGATCGGCCCGCCCAAATCCATTCTGTCACTGCCGCTCATACATGCGCTCCGGCGAAGGCTCGGCCTTAACCCGTGACCTGGTTGAAGAAGCGGATGCTTTCGGCGACCGCGCCCGGCACAACGCCGTTGTGGTTGCCGGGCAGGAGCTTGGCCTCGATCTCAACGCCGGCCGATTTCGCCCGGTCCATCAGCAGCCGGTGATCGGCGTCGAAGGGCCGTTCCTCGGTGCCGCGCAGCAGGAGCGTCGGGCATTTGAGGCTGTGGCCGAAGCAGACCGAGGAGCGCATGATGAATTCCTTCTGGTCGCTCTCGTCGAAACGCACTTCCCGCTCGAACCGGCCGAAATAACGCCAGGAATTGACGCCGGCCGAGATCGGCGCGGAGGCGCGGAACTTTCGCGTCATCGAGGCGAGCAGCGCCAGCGTGCCGCCATTCGAATGGCCGGCGAGGAAGAAGCGGTTCTTGTCGATCCCCGGCAGTTGCTCCAGATAGGCGGCTGCCGCCAGCGCGTCCGAAGTCTCGTCGTAGAAGCCCGAATAATTGCCGGCCTGGCCGTTTTCGCCGCGGAACGAGGGCAGCATGACGACGTAACCCGCTTCCCAATAGGCCTTCATCAGTTCCCAATGGCCGTCGCCGGTGGCGTTGCCGCCATGCAGGAAAAGGACCGCGGGCTTCAGTTTCGCGGAAGGCTCATAGGGCGAAATCCAGGCAATCAGTTCGATCGAGCCGTCCGGTCCGCCGCGATACATCACCTTCTTCGAACCGGCGGGCGTGCCGAGCGGGGGCGACTGTTCCGGAGACGGCCCCTTGCGGATGAGGTTGGTGTGGAAATGCCGGCGAGCATCGCCGTAATCCTGCTTTTCGAGCGGCGGAACCTCGGGCACGGGAAACTCAGCGCGGGCCGCGGCCGGCAGCATGGCTGCAACCGAGAGGCCGGCGGCGCCAGCCAGCAGGGCACGGCGGGTCAGACCGCCGTCTTCCATGAGATTTCGGGAAGGAAGAATGCGGTGATCTGTCATATGTGATGAGCCTGAAGAGCGTTTCGCCGGGCCGATATCAGCATTTGCAGGAAACGCTGTCCATTCACTCATTCGCGAACTTCATAGGGAAACCCGAGGCTTGGATTGCCTACAGCTTCTTCGCGCGCATCGCATCCTTCTCCTTGCGCCACTGAACGAGCGCCTGAAGAAACGGTCCGGCAGTCACTCCAAGAACAGCGCCGCCGACCACCCATCCGAGAGCGGCGCCGCCCAGGAGTTCCTGGCCGACATAAGCGGCCGCGACGCAACCGATGAGCGCGACAATGCCCTTGATGATAAAACTCGATTTCGTCATGCCGTCATCCCCCGGGAACAAAGATCTGCAATATCGGGATTTAGATAGGCGAATTTCGCTACATTCAACCCTCGCGTGCCTCCACCATTGCCGTGAGCGTCGCCAGCCGGTCGGCGTCGCGCGGCAGCTTGTCCTGGCGCAGGCGGGCGATCCGAGGAAAGCGCATGGCGACGCCCGACTTGTGGCGGGTCGAGCGGTTGATGCCCTCGAAGGCGACTTCCAGCACGAAGCCGAAATCCGGTTCCGCACGCACCGCCCGGACCGGCCCGAAACGGTCGACCGTGTTGTCGCGCACGAACTTGTCGAGCACTTCCAGTTCCGCATCGGTAAAGCCGAAATAGGCTTTTCCGACCGGCACCAGTTCCTCGCCATCAGGCGTTTCGGCCCAGACGCCGAAGGTGAAGTCGGAATAGTAGCTCGACCGCTTGCCGTGGCCGCGCTGGGCGTAGAGCATCACCGCGTCGATATTGTAGGGGTCCCGCTTCCACTTGAACCACGGCCCCTTGAGACGGCCGGCCTGGTATGGGCTGTCCTTGCGCTTGATCATCACCCCTTCGATGACCGGATCGGGTGGTGCGATACGGATGCGGTCGAGCTCGTCCCAGGTGGTGAAGGGCACGAGATCGGAGAGGTCGAAACGATCGTGCGGCGCCCGCTGGATGATGTCGCCGAGGCGTTTGCGGCGTTCGAGAAAACTCTCGGCGCGGATATCGAGGTCGCTTTCGAACAGCAGGTCATAGGCGCGCACGAAGGCGGGGTAGTCGTCGAGCATCTTGGCCGTCACCGTCTTGCGGTTCAGCCGCTGCTGCAGGTCGGAGAAAGTGCGCGTCGGATTGTTGGAGCGGGCGGTGCCGCCGACCAGCAGTTCGCCGTCGATGACGCCTTCGAAATTGATCGACCCGACGACATCCGGAAAAGCGCCGGTGATGTCGTCGCCGGAGCGGGAATAGAGCTTCTTCGTGCCGCCGTAGCTCGACATCTGGACGCGGATGCCATCCCATTTCCACTCGGCGGCGTAATCGGCGGGGTCCAGTTTTTCGAGATCGCCCGTCTCCACCGGATTGGCCAGCATGACCGAGTGGAAGATCGCCGGCGTGGCGAGGACCGGCTTTTCCGCCCTGCCCTCCAGCCAGGCGAACAGCGGTTCATAGGGCGGCGTCAATCCGTGCCAGAGCGTCTCGATTTCGGCGACGTCCTTTCCGCTCATATCCGACAGCGCCTGCTTGGCGAGACGGGCGGAGACGCCGATGCGGAGCGCACCGGTGACGAGCTTCAGGAAGGCGAAACGGCTCGACGTATCGAGCTTGTCGAGCAGGTCGCGCACGGCCGAGCGCACCTCGGTGCGGCCGAGCGAGTTCATTCTGGTGACGACTTCGCCGAGGCGCGGCTGGTGATCGTCGTCGATCACATCCTTGGCGCCGCCATCCCAGACCAGCGAGATGGTCTCGGCAAGATCGCCGACATAGTCGTAGGAATACTGGAAGAGGACCGGGTCCATGCGTTCCAGCACGAGGTCGCGCAGCATGGCCGGCTTGACGCTTTTCAGATCGAGCCCGCCGGCCAATGCGGCCAGGCCGTAACCGCGGTCGGGATCGGGCGTATCGCGAAAATAGTCGGCGAGAAGGGTGAGCTTGCCGTTTCGGGATGGGGTGAGGACGAGGCGGTCCAGGAGGGCGGCGAAGGGTTTCATCGTGCCACCTCGTCGATGGCGTGCGTGGCATACCCCCCTCTGCCCTGCCGGGCATCTCCCCCACAAGGAGGGAGATCGACTCGCGGCATCGCCACTGCCTCGTTTTGGCCCGTCTGCTTTGCAGCAAACAAAGCGGTGGTTATTTTGGGAAGGTCGTGCCACATCCGATCTCCCCCCTTGTGGGGGAGATGGCCGGCAGGCCAGAGGGGGGTGTGACGGTGCAAGCGGCTCACCCTCAATCCCCCTCATCCTCGTAACCCACCAGATGCAGCGGCCGGGCGGGAATGTTCTTCAGTTCGCACCAGCGCACCAGCGCCTCTTCGCGGCCGTGCGTCACCCAGACTTCGGATGGGCCGATCTCCTCGATGGTCGACAGCAGTTCCGGCCAGTCGCAGTGATCGGAGATGACCAGCGGCAGTTCGACGCCCCCTTGTTTGGCGCGCTGGCGCACCATCATCCAGCCCGAAGCAAAGGCGATCAGCGGTTCGTTGAAGCGGCGCGCCCAGCGATCCTGGAAAGCCGAGGGCGGGCCAACGATGACGGCGCCCTTGAAGGCGTCGGGGCTGCTCTTCTCGACGGTCGCAGGTCTTATGTCGCCGAGATCGATGCCCTGGCCGACGTAATAGTCGCAGAGTTTTGCCAAGGCGCCATGGATGAAGATCGGCTCGGAATACCCGCAATCGCGGATCAGCCGGATCACCCGCTGCGCCTTGCCGAGCGCATAGGCGCCGACGAGATGACTGCGTTCGGGGAACTGTTTCAGCGAGGTCAGCAGCTTGTCGATCTCGTCTTTCGGGTCCGGGTGGTGGAAGACCGGCAGGCCGAAGGTCGCCTCGGTGATGAAGACGTCGCAGGCGACCGGCACGAAGGAGGCGCAGGTGGGATCGATGCCGCGTTTGTAATCGCCCGAAACCACGATCCGCAGACCGTCCTTCTCGATGGCGATCTGGGCCGAGCCGAGCACATGGCCGGCGGGATGGAAACTCACCCGCACACCGTCGACATCGATCTCCTCGCCGAAGGCGGCTGCCTGTTCCTCGCCACAAAAATCCTCGCCGTAGCGCAGCCGCATGATGTCGAGCGTCTGGCGGGTCGCCAGAACCTTGGCATGGCCGGCGCGGGCGTGGTCGGAATGGCCATGGGTGATCAGCGCCCGCTCGACGGGACGGACCGGATCGACATGGAAACGGCCGATGGGGCAGAACAGCCCGGCCGGGGTGGGATGAAGCAGCGCCTCTGGTTTCATGCCCTTGAAGATAGGGCAAAAACGCCGCCGCGCCAGATCACTCCGAGGCGGCGGCCGGCTTGTTTTCGGCCATCACCGCCTGCGGCAAACGGACCGGTTTCAGCATCAGGGCGGCGATGAGGCCGATCAGTGCCATGGCGCTGCCGGCCAGGAACACGGGCGTGAAGGCCTCGGTGTAGAGCGTGTGGACCGCGATCCGTGACGGCTCGGGCAAGGCGAGCATCATCAGCGGCGTCAGCGAGCCGATATCCTCGACGCCCGGAATGCTGGTGCCGACGCCTCGGATGCCGGCGGCGACGATCGCGCCATAGACCGAGATGGCGATCGAGGCGCCGGCCATGCGCATCAGCGTCACGGCGCCGGTTGCCGCGCCGACGTCCTCGCGGGGGGCTGAATTCTGTACGCCGATGATCGGCGCCTGCTGGCCGAAACCGATCGCCAGCCCCTGCATCAGCATGAAGCCGAGGATGACATAGATCGGGGTTCCGACCGGTAGCTGCGAGAAGATGAACAGAGCAACGATATTCAGCGACAGACCGATCAGCGTGAACGGCTTGTAGCGGCCGGTGATCGAGATCAGCCGGCCGGTCGAGATCGAGCCGATGACGATGCCGAGGGTCGTGGCGACAAAGCAGAAGCTCGCAGTCGTCGGCGACAGGCCGGTGGTCGTCTGCAGGAAGAGCGCAAAATAGTTCGCCATGCCGATCGCTACCGCACCGGTGCAGAAGGAAACGATGAGGAACAACGAAAAGGTCGAATCGCGGAAGAGTTTCAGCGGCACGATCGGCTCGGGCACCTTTCCCTCGACGATGACCCAGAGGATGGCGCAGAGGCTGCCGACCGCCACGACGACCATCGACTGCCAGGCGACCAGCGAACCGAACAACGTGACGCTGTCAGCCCAGACGACGATGCTCGCAACGGTTCCCGCCAGCAGGACGGCACCGAGATAATCGATCTTCGGCTTGCGGATCGGGCGGCGATAGGGAAGCAGAAGCGAAATGCCGGTGACCGCGACGATGCCGACCGGCAGGTTGATCAGGAAGATGGACCGCCAGCCGAACAGTTCGCTCATGGTGCCGCCGAGCAACGGCCCGAGGCTGCCGGAGGCCATGATCACCAGGCTCGAATAACTCTGGTATTTCGCCCGCTCGCGCGGCTCGAACAGGTCGGCATTGATGGAGAAGATCGATACCATGATGCCGCCGCCACCAAAGCCCTGCAGCACGCGCGAGGCGATCAGCGAATCCATCGACCATGCAAGCCCGCAGGTGAGCGAACCGACGGTGAAGATGACGATTGCCGCCAGCATCACGTATTTGCGGCCGAACAGATCGCCGAGCTTGCCGTAGATCGGCATCGAGGTGCTGCTGGCGAGAAGATAGGCTGAGCCGACCCAGCCGAAACGCTCCAGTTCGCCGAACTCGCCGATAATCGTCGGCAGCGCGGTCGAGACGATCTGGTTGTCCAGCGTCGCCATGAACAGCGCCGTCAGCAAAAAGCAGAAGATCACCAACCGCTGGCGGTGGTTGGCGACAAGCGGCACATGGGCCGGGCGGGTCATATCCATGGGTCAATCCAAAGTGTCCTGAATTTATGTGCCTTCAGCATATAATTGTCAACGGCACTCTGATGCGCAGTGCAAAGAGTGGTTGGAAAGCCTCATGGGCTTTGATATGTTTCACGCCATGACGACGAAGAGCCTTTTGAAAGAGAAACCCGCTGCCGCCTCGCCTTCCCCTGAGGATGTGGCCCGCGTGAGCGAAACGCTCGGGCGGATGCGGATCCTGATCGGCCGGCGGATCATCGGCCGCACGGCGATCGCCAATATCGCGCCGGGCCTGGAAATCTCGCATCTCGACGTGCTCGACGTGATGCGCCGGATCGAGGGCGAAGTGACGGTCGGCGCTATCGCCGAGGCGATGCGCATCGACCCCTCGCGCGGTAGCCGGCTGGTCGCCGATCTCGTCACCCGCGGCATCCTGCGCCGCGATGCCTCTCAGGCCGACGGCCGCCGTTCGCTGGTGGTGCGCACCGAATTCGGCGACAGCCTGCTGGCCGAGATCCGCGCCGTCAAACGCACCCTGCTGGCACGCGTCCTGGAGGACTGGCCGGAAGACGAACTCAACGCCTTTTCGGTGCTGTTCGAAAAGTTCGTGTCGGGTTTTGAGGAGGCTTTCGTGACGCCGGAAAAACTGCCGGAAGGCGAGCTTCCCGAAGCGTCTCCGCCGAGGCCATAGATTGCGCATAAATTTTACTCCAGATATAATTTTGGGTAGAAACTGGAGGCAGGCGCATGAATGTTTCGATCGATCCCCGCTGGGAAAAATTCATCGAGGAAGCCGTGCAGGACGGGCGCTACAGCTCGGCCAGCGACGTGGTGCGCGAAGGCCTGCGACTGGTGCAGGAGCGCGAGGCGAAGCTTTCGGCGCTGAGGGACACGCTGCAGCGGTCTTTCGAAAGAGGAGGAGATGTCAGCGAGGAAGAGCTCGACGCTTCGCTGGAAGCGGCAGCCGAAGAATTGCGCAAAGAGGGCTATTGATTGGCCCGGTTGCGATATCTCGACAGTGCCCAAGACGACTTAATCCATATCTTCAAATACATCGCCCGCGAAAGCGGCAATATCTCAACCGCAGAGCGCTTTGTGAAGGCGTTGCGCCAGAGATGCCGGCATCTGGCAAGTCTTCCGGGAGAGATGGGGCGTACTCGATCGGAACTTGGTCCAAACCTACGTAGCTCCGTCTACCGCGGATATATCATCTACTTCCGCTATCAAACTGGAACGCTTGAGGTTGGCAACATCCTCGAAGGCCATCGGGATGCGGCGCGGCATTTCGGTGTGGATATCGCCTCGGAGGACGAGGACTAGATCCCCTCGCCTCCCGAAACACGCAGACGGTCGCGGCCGAGATCCTTGGCTTCGTACATGGCGCGGTCGGCGCGGGCGAGCAGTTCTTCCGGCGTATCGCCGTCCTGCGGGAAGAAGGCGACGCCCATGCTGCAGGTGGCGGTGACGCTCTTGCCGTCGATGACGATGGGTTTCGAGATCGCGGTGCGCAACTCCTGAAGCCGGCGCACCAGGCCGAGCTCGTCCTGGCTGACATTGCTGAAGACGATCGCGAACTCGTCGCCACCAAGGCGAACCAGAAGATCGGTGACGCGAACGCAGTTGACCATGCGCCACGACAGCGTTTTCAACACCTCGTCCCCGGCCGCATGCCCCAGCGTATCGTTGATCTGCTTGAAATTGTCGAGGTCGAGATAGGCGACCGTGACCTTGCGTTTCTCGCGGCGGGCCTCATGCAGCGCGCGGCTGAACTGCGCCCAGAACAGCGTGCGGTTCGGAAGGCTGGTCAGCGGATCGTGATGGGCCATGTGCTGGATGCGCTCTTCCGCGCGGGCGCGTTCGATGGCGATGCCGGCGATGTCGGTCGCCATCGCCGTCAGCTCGAGTTCGAGCTCGGTCGGTTCGCGCGGCGCATCCGAATACAGAGCGAACGTGCCCAGCACCAGCCCGTCAGCGCTCATGATCGGCGTCGACCAACAGGAGCGGAAACCGAACCTCAGCGCCAGTTCGCGATAATTGTCCCAGAGCGGATCGGCCAGCACATCCTTGACGAAGACCGGTTCGCGCCGCCAGGCGGCCGTGCCGCAGGAGCCGACCTTCGGGCCGATCTCGATGCCATCGATCAGCTTCACATAATCGGGCGGAAGGCGGGTCGCCGCGCCGTGGCGCAGCCGGTCCGTACCCTCTTCGAGAAGCAGGACCGAGGCGATGACGTCGTCCAGTTCCTCTTCGACCGTTTTGACGATCGCATCCAGAACCGCCGACAAAGGCTGGCCCCGGGCGACCATTTCGAGAAGGCGCGCATGGCCATGCCGGCGATCGTCCTGGCGTTTGCGCTCGGTAATGTCGCGTGAGATCCCGACCAGACCGACGATCTGGCCGTGAACATCGCGCAGCGGCATTTTCGAGGTGGTGAGCCAGAGCATGCGGCCATCGCCGAGCTTGACGCGTTCCTCGCGGCCGTCGATGGCCACGCCGGTCGACATGATCTCCTGTTCGACGAGAAACAGTTCGCGTGCGGTTTCATGATCGAGAATATCGAAATCCGTCTTGCCGATCAGATCGTTGCCTTTATGCAGCTTGCTGCTGCGTCCGGCTGCGGCATTGGCAAAAACGAAGCGGCCGCGACGGTCCTTTACGTAGATGAAGTCCGGAAGCTGATCGAGAAGGGTGCGGGTTTCAAGTTCGCGGGTAGCCAGTGCGATGTCGAGGTCTATCTCGCTGTCGGCGGAAACGCGCAGGAGGCGGCTGCAGAGTTCGTCCAGCGGATCGACAAAAGTCAAGGGCATGCTATGCGACATGGGTCCCGCCATCCGAGTGCCTCCTTTTCATTTTCCAAAGAAAATACGCGGGAACTCGCGCCAAGTGCCGTATAGCATGGCGGAGAATTCCTTATCGTTGCTTAAGATCATTGTGAAATTGCCATGATTGAAGCTTCAAAAGAAGCCTTTTTACTCAATTGGTCGGAACCTTCGAGCATAGTAACAATATAAAGGGCCGGCATGGAAAATGCTTTATTGACGCAGAGGAGACGCGCTGGATGATTTCGAGACGCACGGCATTGACGATGATCGCAGGCGCGGCGGCGGCAGGAGCCGTGCCTCGGCCCCTCTTCGCCGCCGCCCAGGGTTTTTCGACGAATGATCTGCGCGGCTCGATCGATGCCGGCGCCCACGGCGTCACCCCGGACGGAGGCGACAAGCAGAACCGCAAACTCGCGGAGATCATCGCCAAGGCGGCGCGTCAGAACATGCCGGTCTTCCTGCCACCCGGAAACTACCCGGTGTCCAATCTCGATCTGCCCGAAGGCACCCGCATGACCGGCGTGGCCGGGGCTTCCCGGCTCGTCTATTCCGGTGGCGGGCGGATGTTGACGGCCGACGGGGCGCGCCGCATCGAGCTTTCCAACATCGTCATCGACGGGGCCAACCTCGGGCTCGACGACCGGAGCCCGGCGCTCGTCACCATGCGCGGCATCAGTGAGATCGTCATCGACAATTGCGAGATCATCGGCGCGCGCAAGACGGCCGTGCAACTCGAACGCTGCGGCGGGCGGATCGAGCGGAACCGCATTTCCGGCGCCGCCGAATACGGTCTCTATGCGGTCGAGAGCGCCGGGCTTTCGGTCACCGGCAATACGGTCTCCGATTGCGGCAATGGCGGCATCCTCATCCATCGCTGGACCAAGGGCGCCGACGGCACGATCGTTTCCGGCAACCGCATCTTCCGGATCGGCGCCACAAACGGCGGCACCGGCCAGTACGGAAACGCTATCAACCTGTTCCGGGCCGGCAACGTGATGGTGACCGGCAACCAGATTTCGCATTCGGCCCTTTCGGCGATCCGCGCCAACAGCGCCTCAAACGCGCAGATCGCCAACAATACATGCCTGGCCTCCGGCGAAACGGCGATCTATGCGGAATTCGCCTTCGAGGGCGCACTGGTCTCGGGTAACATCGTCGACGGCGCGGCGAACGGTATTTCGGTCGTCAATTTCAACGAGGGCGGGCGACTTGCGACCGTCGCAAACAATATCGTCCGCAACCTTATCCCCACCGGTCCCTATGTGCTCGACGGAGCGATCTTTGGCGTCGGCATCAGCGTCGAGGCGGATACCGCGGTGACCGGCAACGTCATCGAGAATGTGCCGCTCTGGGGCATGGCGCTTGGTTTCGGGCCGTACCTGCGCAACGTGCTCGCCAGCAACAACATCGTCCGGCAGGCGAAGGTCGGCTGTGCGGTGACGGTGGTCGAAGGCGCCGGCGGAGCGCTGATTTCCGGTAACCTGTTCGAGTCGGTAAAGGACGGCGCGGTGATCGGCCACCGGTGGAAGACGCCTTCCACGACCGAACTGGCTCGCGGAGACGGTCAGGCCCAGGGGTTCAAGCATCTGACGATCGCGAACAACCGGATTGTTTAGTCTTTCCCCACCATCTTTTCAAAACGGGCGTCAAGGCGTTTTCGGACCTCTTCAGGAGACAAGAGGCGCTCCGGGTGCGCTTCGATCTCATCCAGCGTCGGAACCACCTCCTCCACCAACCACTTCTCGATTGCCGCATCGCGGGCGAGCAGCGTGCGCAACCCGTCGCGGATGACTTCGCTTTCGGTGGCGTATTCTCCGGAAGCGACCTTGGCCTTGACCATCTGCGCCATTTCGAGCGGCAGGGTGATGCTGAGCGACTGAGTGGTGCGCATGATCGGATCCTTTCCAAGAAATTGGACACGATTAAATCCTATCGAAAACTTTCATGGTCGTCCAACGCGGATTGGTCTTCCGTTTTGGGCGGCCTGCCCGTAGCTTGCGCTCGCATTTCCTGGAGGGACTTTAATGCTGAAAATATATGGTGTTTACCGTTCGCGCGCCACGCGGCCGCTGTGGCTCATCGAGGAACTGGGTATTCCTTTCGAACTTATTCCGATCATCCAGGGCTACCGCCTGCCCGAACCGATGGCACCGGGCGCACCGGTCAACACGCTGTCGCCGGAATTCCTGAGCATCAACCCGATGGGCTCGATCCCGTCGATGGACGATGACGGTTTCGTGCTGCACGAGTCGCTGGCGATCACGCTCTATCTCGCCCGCAAATACGGCGGCGAACTCGGCCCGAAGGATATTGCCGAGGAAGGCCAGATGGTCCAGTGGTCGCTGTTCGGCGCGACCAGCGTCGAGACGCCGGCCCTGAAGATCTCGGCCACGATCGCCGGCGGAAGAGCGGAAACGGAAGAAGGCAAGGCCGACATCGAGGTTGCGGCCCGCACCCTGAAGCGGCCCTTCGACGTGCTCGAAAAGCACCTGTCGCAGAACAGCCACATGGTCGGCGGCCGTTTCACCGTGGCGGATATCAATGTCGGAGAAGTCGTGCGTTATGCGCAAGGATATGCGCCGCTGTTCGACAGCCGCCCGGCCTTGAAGGCCTGGATCGAGGCAGCCCAAGCCCGCCCTGGCTTCAAGGCAATGTGGGACAAGCGGACCGCCGAACCGGCGTAACGCTTTACTTCCGGCTTTCCGTGAGCGGCGGCAGTTCCGTCTTCAGCCAGTCCCGAAAAGCCCTCACCTTCGCCGGCACCCGAGCGCCGGCGCGGGTGACGAGATAATGCGCCATGCCGGTGCGTGCCCGGATCGAAAACGGCTCGACCAGCCGCCCCTGTTCCAGCGCGTAGGTCGCCAGCGTATGCCAGGCGAGCATCACGCCTTGGCCCGCAATCGTCGCATCGAGGCAGAGCGAGGCGTCGTTGAACACATGCCGCGTCGCCATGCCGGCGCCGGACAATCCCGCTTCGTTCAGCCAGATCTCCCAGGAGAACATCGAGGGGCCATCGATGATCGCCGGCAGTTTCAGGATATCCTTCGGCTCCTTCAGCTTTTCTGCAAGCGCGGGCGAGCAGACCGGAAAGACCGTCTGCTCGATCAGCAGTTCGGCATCGACGCCCGGCCAGCTGCCCGGCCCGACGCGGATGCCGAGATCGATGTCGTCGACTCCAAGATCGGCGAGCCTGGTCGTCGCGTCGATGCGCAGCCGGATTTCCGGGTGCAGGCTCGAAAACCGATCGAGCCGGTGGACGAGGAATCGGGCTGCAAACACGGGTGCGACGGAAATGGTCAGCAGCGCATCGTCCTGCCGCCTGCCGATCGCCACAGCTTCGGAAAGCGCATGGAAACCTTCGCTCAATCGCGCCAGCATGGGCCGCGCCGAATCGACCGGCATCATGCCCTTCGGCAAGCGTTGAAAGACCGGCTGACCGAGTTGGGCTTCGGCCTTGATGACCTGCTGGCTGACGGCACCCACCGAGACGCCGAGTTCGTCGGCAGCCGCCTGCAGCGAGCCCAGGCGCCCGACCGCCTCAAGAGCCCGCAAACCGTTGAGATGCACGAGGTTGAGATTGCTCATATAGCTTTTCTATAGCCACGCTCTCAAGAACTCAATTGAAAAACCGAGCGGCAAAGCGGATGTTACGTTTGCAAATGGTCACATATTTGCGAGGTAACGGTCATGGCACCGCTGAAGATTTTCTTGAACTTGAAAGCCTGGTTGGAAACGGCCGAAACATTGACGGACCTGCAGTCGAACGATCCGTTCCGTCATCCCGATATCCGCGCGATGGACCTGCGGCAACTCGCCGACCTGCCCTTCCCGCGCCCGCTTCAAGCCGATACGAACTGGAATAAGGCGCCTCTGGCGAAATGCGCCTGACGCTCCCATGATCCGCTTCCCTCGAGGGGCGGATCATGGGCTGAAGTGGGTCCGTATTTGGACAGAAAAACTTGCTTCCGGCGTTAGACCGCGGTCGCGGCCGCCTGTTCGGCCAGAGCGCGCTGAACGGCCGGGCGCTGCTTCATCCGCTCGTAGTGCGCATTGACCTTCGGAAAATCCGCACGGTCGAGCTTCATGTTGGCGAGCCAGTCGGTCATCAGGTAGAGATAGGCATCGGCCACCGAATAGGTTTCCCCGAGCACATAGGGGCCTTCGAGCAACGAGTCCTCGATCACCTGAAAACAATCGTGAAACACTTTTGGTGCCTTGGCGGCCATGTCGTCGAAGGAGGACTGGTTGTCCGCCCAGCGGTAACCGCGGCGCCAATGGGCGTAAGCGACATGCACCGTCGAGGCGATATAGGCGTTGAACGCCTGCATCTTGCCGAACAGGAACGGGTCGTCTAGCGGTGCCAGCTTTGCCTCGGGTGCGGCCTGGGCGATGAATGCGAGAATCGCGACGGACTCGGTGATAATCCCCCGGTCCGTTGCGAGTGCCGGGACGCGGCCCTTCGGATTGATCTTCAGGTAGGTTTCCGACTGCTGTTCCTTGTCGGCGAATTTCACCCATTTGATCTCGTAGGGAAGACCGGATTCGGCAAGCGCGATGTGGCTCGCCAGCGAACAGGCGTTGGGCGAAAAGAACAGCGTATACATGAAAATCCTCCTTTGGACCGCGTGTGTTCTAGCACGGTTTTTTCAGGCCAGAAGTCTCAAACCGCCGGTCAACTGACACCGGGCACATCTTCCAGCCGATGCCAGACCGGAATGCCGCGTTCGTTGGCGATCCGGACGTCGTTGTCGGCGCCCTTGGAGGCACCCGGCAGGCGCAGGACGCCTTCGCAGAGCTGCAGCAGACGTCCCGCCACCGGGTGAAAGATCTCCTCGTAGAGGTCGTCGCCCACGTGCTTTCCGCCGGCCGCATGCCAGACCGGCAGCGCCACCCATTCGCCGATCATCGGCACATGGCCAGCCTTGAACAGCGCATGCGACGGCGCTTCGAGCCGCTTCAGGTTCTCGGCCATCTTCTCGGGGTCGTCTCCGGTGCCGGAGCGGTAGGGGCCAGCGATCAAAATCAACATCTTCGTTTCTCCAAACTTGTCCGCATTCATCGCGGAATTACACGAATATGCCGGAAATTCTTTACATCGTCCGCGTTTTCAGGCATATTTGCGCTTATTCATGCAATTTCGTGCAGAGTCAATAGCCATGCTGACAACCCAACGCAAGAGCCTCATCCTCGACATGCTGCGCCGGGAGGGGCAGGTCATCGCCAAACGGGCCGCGGAAGAGTTCTCGCTTTCGGAGGACACGATCCGGCGGGACCTTCGGGAAATGGCGGCGGAAGGGCTGTTGCGGCGGGTGCATGGCGGGGCGATGCCGATCTCTCCCGACCTGCCGGATTTATCCGCCCGGCGGGCGGTGTCATCAGTTGTGAAGCAGCGGCTCGGCAGGGCTGGGGCTGATATGGTGAAGCCGGGCCAGACGATCTTTCTGGACGGCGGCACGTCGACGGCCGAGATCGCCCGCGCCCTGCCCCGCGATTTTGGCTTCACCGTCGTCACCCACAGCCCGACGATTGCGGCGGAACTGGAACACCATCCGACGGCCGAGGTGATCCTGATCGGCGGGCGGCTGTACAAACATTCGATGGTGGCGACGGGTGCAGCGGCAATGGCCCAGATTGCGCTGATGCGGCCGGACATATTCTTCCTCGGCGTCACTGCGGTACATCCCGCCCGCGGGCTTTCGACCGGCGATTTCGAGGAGGCGGCGATCAAGCGCCATATCGCCGCCTGTTCCTCAGAGACTATCACGCTCGTGACGGTGGAAAAGCTGGATGCGGCCTCGCCGCATGTGATCACGCCGGTTTCGGCATTGTCAGGCATGATCGTGCAGGAGGGCATCGACAAGGAGCGGCTGGCGTCCTACAGGGCTTTGGGGATCGCCTTGCTGGAAGCCTGAGGCCTGTCGTCGAGAGGCGGTCCAGGCGGCTTTCTCACCAATGGGCGGCAGACCACGCGAAAACAATCGACAAAAACACGGCGGATTGCGGCGTTCCGCAATTGGCGGGCGAGCCGTCCGTGATGCCTTATCACATCGGATGTCACGATAAGCTGGGGGGCCTCCTGCCGCTTCGGAAACAGGCGTGCGTATATTATTTCGCTTCCGCCTTCCTTTGCCGGGCGCGGCCGTGAACGACATCTTTGACGCTGGAACAATCGCGTGAGGAAGACAGGGGCGATCATAGGGCGGGCTCCTCTAAACACCGGGAACCGACACGCGGGGTCGCGTCGTGGCCGCTCGGGTCCGTTCCAGAAGAGGATGAGCGCCGCTCAACTATAAATCAAATGCATTGTTTCTATAATGATTATGCCTCGGACGAGGAGCCCTCGAGTCTCTTGGTCAAGGCGCTCGCCAGTCGATCGACCGCCGGGTCGAAGCGTCTCGGCATAGCGCTGCGGACCAGGGTGACGGTTGCGGGGATGACGAAATCCACCACGGACAGGATCTGCCGGCCTTCGCGATGCGGGCTGTGCTCGAACAACCGGCGCGGGACGAGCGCAAGACCTCCCGCCTTGGACAGAAGCGACAGCTGAAGATCTTCTCCGAAAATCTCGGCAGCGATTCGCATGGAAAGCTGCTGGCGATCGAAAGATCGTTCCAACGCTGCGCGACATCCACATCCCGACGGATTGAGAAACCAGTCTTCTTCGGCCAAATCCCGCAAGCGCCACGGACTGCCGTCCCGTTTTGTGGGGAGCCGCGACGCAGAAACCACGACGACCTGTTCCGCTCCGAGCGCAACACGCTGCAGCCCGGCTGGGACCGTGTGGGCGTCGGTCAACAATCCGACGGCGCAATCGATGGCGCCACTCCGCACTTCTTCGATGAGGCCGATGCTCCAATTCGAACTGATCTGGAGCCGGAGGCGGGGAAAATCCTGCCGAAGCGTTTCCAGCGGCGTGCTGAGAACTATCTCTCCCAAGCCGTGGGCCACCCCGATCTTCAGTTCGCCGGCCGGATCGGCGGCGCTCGTCGTGCAGGCTTCCAGTTCCGTCACGGCAGCAAGCACGCGCCTGCAATGTTCGAGCACATGGCTGCCAAGCGCCGTCAGTATGGCGGGCTTGACCGTGCGATTGAAAAGAAGCCCTTCTCCCACGGCGATTTCGAAGCTTTGGATGCGCCGCGTCATGGCAGGCTGGGTGAGATTGAGGCGCGCTGCCGCGCGACTCACGGAGCCCGTTTCCGCCACTGCCACGAAGGCCTCTATATCCTGAAGATTCATGCCTTTGATTTATAAACACCGGCAGATTATGCACAAGTGGGAAAAGCCCGAGCGCGGCAGAGAAGATCCATCCTTCCGCTCGATGCGAGAGGGCGCTGTAGGTCCTACCCTGCCAGTGTCGATCTCACGCAAACAGCGCGTCGGTCACCCTCACGTCACCCACATGGATGCCGTTCCAGTTCTTCATCGGCTTATTGGCCATCGCCATCAGCTTGGCGTGCACCTCGCCGCCCTTTTCGAAATAGCGGGCGATCAAGGCGAAGATCATCGCTTCGGCGGCGCGGGTGGTGCCGTCCTCGCATTTCACCGCCATGGCGATGCCCTGGTCCGGCAGCGCGGCGACGAAGACGCCTTCGGCGCCGGTCTTGGCAAAAATCTTGCCGGGGGCGACTTCCATCAGCTTGGTGCAGGCGCGGTTGGTGCCGGCAACGTAAAAGGGCTCGGCCATGCAGGCATCCATCAGCCGGCGCGAGGCTTTGGCACGTTCGGCCGACAGCGTGTTGCCCGTCGCCATCTTTGCAAAACCGTGGGCGAGGCCCTTCAACGGCACCGCATAGGTGGGGATCGAGCAGCCGTCGGTGCCGCAATTCTGGTGGCCGATGATGGCGCCGGTCAGGGTTTCCATCGTGCCGCGGATTTCGGCCTGCAGCGGATGGTCGTAATCGACATAGCCTTTCAGATTCATCCCCGTGTGGACGCAGGTGCAGACGAAGCCGGAATGTTTGCCGGAGCAGTTGTTGTGAAGTGCCGTCGGCGCCTCGATGGTGCGGGCCTGATGGATCAGCACCGCCTGTTCCGAGGACCAATGGGCGCCGCATTCGAGCGCGCTGTCGTCGCGGCCGGCCTTGCCCAGCATCGAGGCGGCCATCGCCACATGCGCGTCCTCGCCGGAGTGGGAGGCGCAGGCAAACGCCAGTTCCCGGTTGCCGAAACCGTAGGCGTCCGCCGCACCGCTTTCGATGAGCGGCAGCGCCTGCATCGCCTTGCTGGCGGAACGGGGGAAAACATGCGCGTCCGCCTCGCCGAACGAGAACAGCACCTTGCCGTCGCCATCCACCACGGCGCCGAGGCCGCGATGACGGCTTTCGACCAGCTTGCCTCTAGTAACTTCGACGGTAACGGGGTTTTGCATGGTCTGTCCTGAAAATGCCGGTTTCAATGTGCCTATCGTCTGGCGATATCACAGGCTCTTAAACGAGTCCGAGGGGATTTTCATGGGGGACCGTATGAAATCGGTTAAGCGGTTGTTTCTGGTCATCTTCATCGTCTACCTGGTTCCGACCTTCGCGTCGGCGGGGTTATGGGCGATGAAGGAGCGACCGTCGGGCTGGCGCGATGCGCGCTGGTCGTCGGCGGGCATCCTGCCGAAGCCCGAGACAAGCAACGAAGCGGCAATCTACGTCTTCTCGGCGATGACGGGAGGCATGAAGGGCGCGGTTGCAAGCCATGCCTGGATCGTCTTCAAGGAAAAAGGCGCGAAAACCTACACGCGCTTCGACAAGGTGGGCTGGGGCAATCCGATCCGCCGCAACGGCTATTCGCCTGATGCCTACTGGTATTCCAACACGCCTCAGCCCGTCACCTCGGTGACCGGCTCGAAGGCGGAACTGCTGATCCCCAAGATCGAGGGCGCGATCGCCGCCTACCCCTATGCCGAGCCGGGCGGCTACACGATCTGGCCGGGGCCCAACTCCAACACCTTCGTCGCCCACGTGTTGCGCAGCGTGCCGGAGCTCGACGCCGTGCTGCCGCCGCATGCAGTCGGGCGCGACTATCTGCCGGACGGCGAATTCATTCATGTGGACGACGACTGGCGCGACATACACCTGACCGTGCGCGGCCTCATCGGCCTGTCCGCCGGTTTGCGCAGCGGGTTCGAGGTGCACTTCCTCGGCCTGGTCGCAGGCCTCGATATCGCCAATCCCGGCATCAAGGTGCCGGCGCTCGGGCGGATCGGGATTTAAGATGGCAGCTATGCATGAAATGCAAAACGCCCGCGGATGCGGGCGTTCGACATAAATAGATGTCAGATGGCGATCAGAAGCCGACGGCCTGACGCGCAACCCGGCGGATATCGCCCTGGGCGATGCCGAGATCATTGAGTTCGCGCGGTGTCATACGGCCCAGTTCGGCAACCGTCTGACGATACTTGCGCCAATTGTTGAGAGTGCGTGCGACGTTCATGATGGTTCCCCTTTCCTGGGATTTTCGAAGCCCAGCTGCCAGTCCTTGGCGCTCTCGTTTGCTTCGATGACGCTTATATAAGCTCATCAAACGTGCACTGAAAGCGCCCACTTAGCAGGCCACCTATGCGAGGGGCGCATGGGTGTTTTCATATCAGAAATAATGAAAAATGAAGAACCGCCGGCCGTCATTAAAGCGGCTTTGAACGAAGGGCCATAAAATGGAAAAGGGCCGCTCGAGGCGACCCTTCCATGAGTTTGGTCCGGTTCAACGAACCCGGGGCGCTTCGTGAGCTCCCCGAAGGAAGATGAGGTTCAGGCCGAGGGTTGCCCCGTCAAGACCGCCACCTTTCCATTGCCCGTTACACAGACCGAAATCTCACTAGACATTGGACCACCTTCCTTTCACTACGTTGATGATGATTAAAAGGTAGGGGCCAAAGCCTGAGTCTGCAAGCCACGTTATATAAACGATCGCGAATTTAATTGAGTTGCGGAAGCGTCCATCCGCCCCTAGAATTCGCCAGCTTCGATCGAGGCAGATTCTCCCCTTCAGCTCAACGTCACCACGATCCTGCCGATTTCCGCCAGCTTGTAGGATCGGAGATCAGGCTGCGTCCGCGATATCCAGCCGCACGGAAAGCCCAACTTTCCCAGCCAATTCAACCAGTGCGTCCAGACTGAAATTTGCGATCCTGCCCCGCAGCAAGTCGTTCAGGCGCGGCTGGGTGATGCCCAGGCGAGCCGCGGCATCCTTCTGGGTCACATTCCAGTTCCGGACCTTCTGCTCGATCGCAATCAGCAGGGCCGAACGCATAGACATATTGGCCGCTTCCGCCGGGGTGTCTTCCAGCGCGTCCCAGACATTTGAAAAGCTCTGACGTTCCATAGGTCCAATCCAATCAGATCTGCCGAAGACGCGCGGTGGCGATATCCAGATCCCGCTTTGCAGTCTGCTGCGTCTTCTTTTGAAATGCATGCAAGACGTAGACGGCATCCTCTATTCTGGTCACGTAGATGATGCGAAAAGCGCCCGCTTCGTCGCGGATGCGGATTTCCCGCACGCCCGCTCCGATCGTCGCCATGGGCTTCCAGTCGCTCGGATCGAGGCCGAGCTGCACCTTGTGAAGCTGGACGCCCGCTTCCTTACGGGCTCCTTCCGGAAAGTCCCGCAGCTGGTCCAAGGCACCACCGAGAAAAACGACCGGCTTCATCACTTATACCAAAGCTGATATAATTTGACAAATTTGTCAAAGGGTCACCACGATCTTGCCGATATGGCTGCTGGTTTCCATCAGCTTGTGGGCCTCGACGACCTCTGCGAGCGGCAGGACGGAGTGGATGACCGGGGCAACCGTTCCGTCCTCCAGGAGCGGCCAGACCTGGGCCAAAAGATCGTCGCGGATGGCGCGTTTTTCGTCCGCGGTGCGCGGGCGCATGGTCGAGCCGGTGACCGTCAGGCGCTTGACCATGATCGGTGACAAGTTGACCTTTTCGGCGATGTTGCCGCCGAGGAAAGCGATGATCGACAGGCAGCCGTCCTTGGCGAGAACCGAGAGGTTCTTTTCGAGATAGGCAGCACCGATCATGTCGAGCACGACGTCGACGCCCTTGCCGCCGGTGATGTCCTTGATGACCTCGGCAAAGTCCTCGGTCTTGTAGTCGATGCCTCTCACGGCACCGAGCTTTTCGCAGGCCTCGCATTTTTCCCTGGAGCCGGCGGTCGCGTAGACCGTCGCGCCGAACGCCTTGGCGAGCTGAATGGCGGTCGTGCCGATGCCGCTGGTGCCGCCGTGGATCAGCACGCTCTCGCCTTCGGTCAGGCCCGCCATCTGGAACAGATTGGCCCAGACGGTGAAAAAGGTTTCCGGCAGCGCCGCGGCTTTCACTGCGTCAAAACCCTTCGGCCATGACAGAGCTTGCCCCGCCGGCACGACGCAATATTCCGCATAACCGCCGCCGTTTGCGAGCCCGCAGACCTTGTCGCCGGGCTTGAATTCGCTGACGCCCTCCCCGATTGCCACCACTTCGCCTGATATTTCCAGACCGAAGATCGGGCTTGCATCCTTCGGCGGCGGATAAGCGCCCTTGCGCTGCTGCACGTCCGGACGGTTGATGCCGGCCGCCTCCACCTTGACCAGGATTTCGCCCGGCCGTACCGCCGGCAGCGGCCCCCTGGCAATGGTCATTACCTCCGGCTCTCCGAAGGACGGCAGATCGACGAAACGCATTTCGGTGGGAAGCGGCATGGCGGGTCTCCTCTCAGTGCGGCCACCGACGGGATCGGTGATAGGCCCCCTGACTTAGGATAGTCGCCTTGCGATAGGAAGGCGGCGTTCCGTCGCCTAGGTCATTTTGTCTCGCCGAAACTTGCGAAAACCAGACCGCCGTCGCTTTCCTTGGCTTCCGCCTTGACGGCGGCGATCTCCGAACCGATGCGGCCGACATCGTCGAGCAGCAGGCCCTGTGGCAGTTCGAGCACGCCAATCGAGCAGCGCAGCAGCGGGAAATCCCGCTCCGTGCCGGAGCGGTCGTGGCCGCGGATCTTGCCGGCCGCGCGCTCTTCCGGGGAATAGAGTTCGACGACATCGTCATGGAAATCGGAGAGCAGGCGTTCGAGGATTTCATTGAGTTCGTCGCGGGTCCAGCCGCGCACGCCAATGAAGAAATCGTCGCCACCGACATGGCCGAGGAAATCGCCGTCGGAGAAGAAATAACGCTTCACCAGGGCGGCAAACAGCGAGATCGCATGATCGCCCATCTGGAAGCCGTAGTGATCGTTGAACGGCTTGAAGTTGTCGAAGTCGCAATAACAGAAGAAGCGGGTCTCGTCGTCGTCGCGACCGGTTTCCTGCATGAAGTCGCGGATGGCGCGATTGCCCGGCAGGCCGGTCAGCGGGTTCTGGTCCTGGGCGATCTTGAGCTGCTTTTCGTTGATGACCTTGATCAGCGAGGCGGCGGAGACGACGCCCGCATACCGCATGTTTTCGGTGAGGATGACGCAGGCGCTGTTTTCCATGTTGGCAAACAGGGTCATCAGCTCTTCGGCTTCCGCATCCAGCCCGACGATCGGGGCGCGGTCGACGAAATGCGAGATCGAGCGTTCGTAGACCTTGTTCTTCAGGAGATCGCGGCCGAAGGGCTGATAGATATATTCCTTGAGATGGTATTCGTTGATGACGCCGCGCGGCTCGCCGTTTGCATTCAGCACCGGGAAGAATGCCTGGCGCGGATTGCGACGAAACAGGTCGAAGACGCTGTCGATGCTCTGGTTCTCATAGACGGTCGGCAGGTGTTCGATCTGCTTGCGGATGAGGATTTCGTCGAGCGACTGGCTGGAGCGACGGGAACGGCCGATATCGGCGAGATAGGGGAAGGAGGGCTGCAGTTCGGACACGAATGTGGTCGGTCGGGCAATGAACCAGCCCTGGACGAGGTCGACGCCATATTCGCGGCAGACGAGGAATTCCGCCTCCGTCTCAATGCCCTCGGCGATGACGCGGATGCCGAGCACGTGGGCGATGCTGACGATGTTCTTGACGAGGTGGCGCTTGCGCGGGTTCTTATCGATGCCGGCGACGAAATGGCGGTCGATCTTCAGATAATCGACCGGATAGTCGCAGAGCAGTTTCATTTCGCCATGGCCGACGCCGAAATCGTCGATCGCCAGCTTGAAGCCTTCCTTCCGCATCTGGGTGACCAGATCGGAGAATTCCGGCACGCTGGTATTGTCGAAACGCTCGGAGAATTCGAAGCAGACGGAAGACGGAGCGATATTCGCCTTGCGCAGGTGCTGCACGACCTTTTCGAGGAAATGTTTGCCGTGGCGGATCAGCCGGACGTCGAGATTGAGAAACAGGGTCTGGGACGAGAAATCCGGCAGGCTGGCAAATTTCGCCAATGCCCGGGTTGCCATCATCTGTTCGAGCGCCAGAAGCTGGTTGGTCTCCTGGGCCTCATCGAGCAGTTCGAGCGGTGACGAGAACCCGATCCGTTCCTGGCCGCGCAGCAGCGATTCATAACCGAAGACGGACCCGGTGCCGACCTCGACAATCGGCTGAAAGGCATTTTCCAAAACCAATTTGGCCAGAGTGACAAGCTGATCGCTCGCATACCGACGGAAAACGCCCGGTTCCAAGATGGCCGCAGACGACATTACTCATTACTCCACTGCGCAATGGCCTAAAACATGCCTCAACACGAACGTCAGGTTCCCAGCAATTGGTCAAAAATACCTTTCCCGAACATGAAGGCTGGATGAAAGTTTTGTGACGATGAAAAGCATTTTTATACAAGATTTTAGAGACTTAGCGGCAACCTCTGCGTGCCTCAGGACTTGGCCGCAAGCGCTACCGCGATCAGGGCCCAGCCCTGCATCGTGAGGTCGATCGCGAGGAACAGGCCGAGGATCCAGAGGCTATTCACCGGCCAGCCGAGCGCGATCACCAGGCCTGCGAGCGCCGTTATGACGCCGCCGAAAATGACACCCAGCGGGAACCGCGCATCGGCCGCATCAACGCGTCAACGGCTCAAGGGGTCGATCATGCGGCATCGTAGAGCGGGCGGGCGCGCTCGATCCGCTCGATCTCCCTGGGGTCATGCATGGCCGCCCAGAGATCGTTGCGCCGCTGGATATTCAGCCAGAAATCCGGGCTGTTGCCGAACACCCGTGCCAAGATGAGCGCGGTCGGCGCGGTCACGCTCCGGCGGCCGTTGCAGAGTTCATTGACGTGCTTGCGCTGCACGCCCATGGCCTCTGCCAGCGCCGCCTGCGTAAGGCTCATCGGCACCATGAATTCTTCGACGAGGATTTCGCCGACCGTTACCGGTTTACGCTTGGTCGTCAGCATGCTCATGTTGAGTCACCTGCGCTTTTGGAACAGGAAGGTTCGCAAACTATCCTTGATTGCCGACACGATCAAAAATAACTCAAATCACTGAAGGAATCTAAGGCAAAATCGAAATGATGATAGCCGAGCGACGACGCATGACGCCCCGCCTCCTCAAAAGCGGCGACATTGCAGGTGGTGAAGTATCGTGGCCTATCCGCAGCAGAGCGCGCGGCTGGATCCTCGGGTCAAGCCCGAGGATGACGACGGAGAGGCCCCGGGATGACGACGGAGAGGCCCGAGGATGACCATTAAGAGGGAGGTGCGACAGATGCCCAAAGAGACCTCTGAGCGAATTGCAATGTTTCCTATTTCGCCGATCGATCCCACGCGCTCCGTCATCCTCGGGCTTGACCCGAGGATCCATGCCCCACCGAGCGGCATGCTATCGCCTACAGCATGCGTGAAAATCTGCGCCTTGGGCGCCCACGTCGACAATTGAGGACAGCATGACCAAACCCAATATCCTCATCGTCATGGTCGACCAGTTGAACGGGACGCTGTTTCCCGACGGGCCGGCTTCGTTCCTGCATGCGCCGAACCTCAAGGCGCTTGCCGCGCGCGGTGCCCGGTTTGTCAACAACTACACGTCATCGCCGCTCTGCGCGCCGGCGCGTGCCTCGTTCATGGCGGGCCAGCTGCCCAGCCGGACGCAGGTCTACGACAATGCCGCCGAATATGTTTCGTCGATCCCGACCTTCGCCCATCACCTGCGCCGCGCCGGGTATTACACGGCGCTTTCGGGAAAGATGCATTTCGTCGGGCCGGACCAGTTGCATGGGTTCGAGGACCGGCTGACGACCGATATCTATCCCGCCGATTTCGGCTGGACGCCGGATTACCGCAAGCCGGGCGAGCGTATCGACTGGTGGTACCACAATCTCGGTTCGGTGACCGGCGCGGGCGTGGCCGAGATCACCAACCAGATGGAATATGACGACGAGGTCGCCTTCCTCGCCAATCAGAAGCTCTATCACCTGGCCCGCGAGCGGGACGATGCGAAGCGGCGCCCCTGGGCGCTGACCGTCTCCTTCACCCATCCGCACGACCCCTATGTGGCGCGGAAGAAGTTCTGGGATCTCTACGAGGATTGCGTGCACCTGCTGCCGGAAGTCGGGCCGATCCCGCTCGAAGACCAGGACCCCCATTCGAAGCGGATCATCTTTTCCTGCGACTACAAGAATTTCGACGTGACGGAAGAAAATGTCCGCCGTTCGCGAAGAGCCTATTTCGCCAACATCTCCTATATCGACGAGAAGGTCGGCGAGCTGGTCGACACGCTGACGCGGACGCGGATGCTGGACGACACGCTGATCCTGTTCTGCTCCGACCATGGCGACATGCTCGGCGAGCGCGGGCTGTGGTTCAAGATGAACTTCTTCGAAGGTTCGGCCCGCGTGCCGCTGATGATCGCCGGTCCCGGCGTGCCCGCTGCCCTGCATCTGGCGCCGGCCTCCAACCTCGACGTCACCCCGACGCTCTGCGACCTCGCCGGCATTTCGATGGACGAGATCAAGCCCTGGACGGACGGCGAGAGCCTGAAGCCGATGATGGAGGGTGTTCCGCGCACGAGCCCGGTGCTGATGGAATATGCCGCCGAAGGTTCCCATGCGCCGCTCGTCGCCATCCGCGAGGGCAAATGGAAATATGTCCATTGCCTACTCGATCCGGACCAGCTGTTCGACCTGGAAAGCGATCCCAAGGAGCTCAACAACCTTGCCGACGATCCGGAACTTGCCGAAGTGGTTGCTCAGTTCCGGCGCCAGCGCGAAGAGCGGTGGGACATGGGCGCCTTCGACGCGGCGGTGCGTGAAAGCCAGGCGCGGCGCTGGGTGGTCTACGAGGCGTTGCGCAACGGCGCCTATTATCCCTGGGACCACCAGCCCTTGCAGAAAGCATCGGAGCGCTACATGCGCAACCACATGAACCTCGACAATCTCGAAGAGTCCAAACGCTACCCGCGCGGAGAATGAGATGAAAGCCCAGCCGATCGCCAGCCATTTCATCGATGGCGAATATGTCGAGGATACCGACGGCACCGTCATCGAAAGCCTCTATCCGGCGACCGGAGAGGTGATCGCGCGGCTGCATGCGGCGACGCCCGCGATCGTCGAGAGGGCGATTGCGGCCGCCAAGCGCGCTCAGCCTGAATGGGCGGCCATGAGCCCGACCGCCCGCGGCCGCATCCTCAAGCGCGCCGCCGACATCATGCGGGAGCGCAACCGTGAGCTTTCCGAACTGGAGACTCTCGATACGGGCAAGCCGATCCAGGAAACCATCGTCGCCGACCCGACATCGGGCGCCGACAGCTTCGAATTCTTCGGGGGTATCGCAGCGGCAGGACTCAACGGAAGCTATATCCCGCTGGGGCAGGACTTTGCCTATACGAAACGGGTGCCTCTGGGCGTCTGTGTCGGCATCGGCGCCTGGAACTATCCACAGCAGATCGCCTGCTGGAAAGGTGCGCCGGCGCTGATCTGCGGCAATGCGATGGTGTTCAAGCCATCCGAAAACACGCCGCTCGGGGCGCTGAAGATTGCCGAAATCCTGATCGAGGCCGGGTTGCCGAAGGGGCTCTACAACGTCATCCAGGGCGACCGGACGACCGGGCCGCTGCTGGTCAACCATCCCGATGTCGCCAAGGTGTCGCTGACCGGCTCGGTGCCGACCGGCCGCAAGGTGGCTGCAGCGGCGGCCGGGAACCTCAAGCATGTGACGATGGAGCTCGGCGGCAAGTCGCCGCTGATCGTCTTCGACGACGCCGATATCGACAGTGCGATCGGCGGGGCGATGCTCGGCAATTTCTATTCGACCGGCCAGGTCTGCTCCAACGGCACCCGCGTCTTCGTGCAACGAAGCATCAAGGAGACCTTCCTCTCCCGCCTCAAGGCGCGCACGGAAAACATGGTGATCGGCGATCCGATGGACGAGGCGACCCAGATCGGGCCGATGGTGTCCTTCGACCAGCGCCAGAAGGTGATGAGCTATATTGAAAAGGGCAAGGCCGAGGGGGCCACGCTGGTCACCGGCGGCGGCATTCCGAACCACGTCACCGGCGAAGGTTATTACGTGCAGCCGACCGTTTTCGCCGACGTCACCGACGACATGACGATCGCCCGCGAGGAGATTTTCGGCCCCGTCATGTGCGTGCTCGATTTCGACGACGAGGCCGAGGTGATCGCCCGCGCCAACGGCACCGAATTCGGTCTTTCGGGCGGGGTGTTCACGTCGGATCTCACGCGCGGCCACTGGGTAGCGGATCAGCTCGAGGCCGGCACGCTGTGGATCAATACCTACAATCTCTGCCCAGTCGAAATCCCCTTCGGCGGCTCGAAACAATCCGGCTTCGGACGCGAAAATTCGCAGGCGGCGCTGGAGCATTATTCGGAGCTGAAGACAGTCTATGTCGGCATGGGCAAGGTCGAGGCGCCATATTGATGTTCGCTCCTGCTGTCGTCGCGCAAGTCCGCCCCCCTCTGGCCTGCCGGCCATCTCCCCCACGAGTGGGGAGATCACAAGCGGCTCGACCTTCGTGCCACATAAACGTTGCTTCCGTCGGCACGGCTTTTTGTTTGGGGAAGCCGGTGCGCCCAGCCGATCTCCCCACCCGTGGGGGAGATGGCCGGCAGGCCAGAGGGGGGCGGATAGAGCACGACCTCACGACAATGTCTGGAGAACACTGACATGCTTCAGGCAGACTTCGTCATCATCGGTTCCGGGTCCGCAGGCTCCGCCATGGCCTATCGCCTGTCGGAGGACGGCAAGAATTCCGTGATCGTCATCGAGGCCGGGGGCACGGATTTCGGGCCGTTCATCCAGATGCCGGGGGCGCTTGCCTGGCCGATGAGCATGAAGCGCTACAACTGGGGTTATCTTTCCGAGCCCGAACCGAACCTCAACAACCGCCGCATCACCGCGCCGCGCGGGAAGGTGATCGGCGGGTCGTCGTCGATCAACGGGCTTGTCTATGTCCGGGGGCACGCCGAGGACTATAACCGTTGGGAGGAGCTGGGAGCGACCGGCTGGGCCTATGCGGACGTGCTGCCCTATTTCAAGCGCATGGAGCATAGCCATGGCGGCGAGGAAGGCTGGCGCGGCACGGACGGGCCACTGCATGTAAAACGTGGGCCGATGACCAATCCGCTCTTCCATGCCTTCATCCAGGCGGGCTCCCAGGCCGGTTTCGAGATGACCGAGGACTATAACGGCTCGAAACAGGAAGGTTTCGGGCTGATGGAGCAGACGATCCACAACGGCCGGCGCTGGTCGGCCGCCAACGCCTATCTGCGGCCGGCGCTGAAGCGCAAGAATGTCGAACTGATCTATGGGCTGGCGCAGAAAATCGTCATCGAGAACGGCCGCGCCGTCGGCGTTGAAATCCAAAGGCGCGGCGTCAACGAGACGATCAAGGCTAACCGCGAGGTGATCGTCTCGGCCTCCTCCTTCAACTCGCCGAAACTGCTGATGCTGTCGGGCATCGGGCCGGCGGACCATCTCAAGGAGATGGGCATCGAAGTCACGGCAGACCGGCCAGGTGTCGGCGCCAACCTGCAGGACCATATGGAATTCTATTTCCAGCAGGTCTCGACCAAGCCGGTATCGCTCTATTCCTGGCTACCCTGGTTCTGGCAGGGCGTGGTCGGCGCACAGTGGCTGCTGTCGAAGGGCGGCCTTGGCGCGTCCAACCAGTTCGAGGCCTGCGCCTTCCTGCGCTCGAGCGCCGGTCTCACGCAGCCCGATATTCAATACCATTTCCTGCCGGTGGCGATTTCCTATGACGGCCGCGCGGCGGCGAAAAGCCACGGGTTCCAGGTGCATGTCGGCTACAACCTGTCAAAATCGCGCGGAAGCGTGACGCTGCGTTCGCCCGATCCGAAGGTGGATCCGGTGATCCGCTTCAACTACATGAGCCATCCCGAAGACTGGGAGAAGTTCCGCCACTGCGTGCGGCTGACCCGCGAGATCTTTTCCCAGAAGGCATTCGACCAGTATCGCGGGCCGGAAATCCAGCCGGGCGAACAGGTCGAGACGGATGACCAGATCGACGCATTCCTGCGCGAGCACCTGGAAAGCGCCTATCACCCCTGCGGCACCTGCCGCATGGGCCGCGCCGACGATCCGCTTGCGGTGGTCGACCCGGAATGCCGGGTGATCGGCGTCGAGGGCCTGAGGGTCGCGGACTCGTCGATCTTCCCGCATGTGACCTACGGCAACCTCAACGGCCCCTCGATCATGACCGGAGAGAAGGCAGCCGATCATATCCTCGGCAAGACGCCCCTGCCCCGCAGCAATCAGGAACCCTGGGTCAATCCGCGGGCGATGGTGAGCGATCGGTAGTCAAACCGTCGACTTCATTCCATGAACCGAATGCCTCCTCCAACCGCTTTTGTGTCGCAGCCCTTTCCGCGGTTCTGGCATCTAGTTTGGATCTCAATTCGGCAAGGACTTCATCCGTGCTGTAGTAGATACCGGTGCATAGCGCGTCCTCATAAGAGGCAAGCCCTCGCAAAATGAACTCACGTTGTTCCCAAGCACGTTCGGGAGGATTACGGTCCATCAACAATCCCCGATTGATACTGAGATATTGTAGCAACTTTTAAATCGGATCAAGACGCCTACAAAAACCCGATCCACCTGCCGGCGATCACCGCGCTGATCCAGATCACGATCGAGAGGATGGCGGAAAACCGAAGTGCTGCCGTCGGCGCGTTGCCGGCCAGCACCGTCCGCCATCCGGAATTGAAATGAACAACGGCAACGTTCAGGAGCCCCAGGGCTACCAAGCCGAGTTTGGCGAGAAAGGCCGGGTTGCGGACATATTCCAGCGGCCGCACCGAGAACAGGCAGAGGCCGGTGACGACCGCTATCAGGACGCCGGCGCCGGCCAAGCGTGACAGGTAGGGCGCGATAGCGGCAAGCGGGACGACCGGGGCCAGACCCAGCAGCCGGAGGTCCAGCGCCAGGATGGCGCCGAACAGCATGCCGATGCCGAGGATATGCGCGGCGTTGACCAGCAGATAGAGCGTCGACGAGGTGATCAGCGCCCGCGCGAGCGGCGTTTCGACAAGCGACGCGAGGAATTCCATGCCCGCCTCAGTTGGTCTTGATGCGTTCCGGATAGATGTCGAAGGTCTTGCCGGAGACGACGATCCGGACCGCCTTCATGCGTTTTTCGGTGCGGTCTTCGGAGCGGTTGCCGGTGGCGGTGATCTGGTCGCCGACCTTGGCCTGCCCTTCGACGAAGCCGGAGCGCTGGGTCTGATTGGGATTACCGAGCTCGACGCGCCAGACGCCGTCTTCGGCTCTGATCTCGAGCGTCGGATGCGGCGGCGCGAACGAAATCGACTGGATCGTACCCTTGAGGTCTATCTGGTCGGCTTCCGCCCAGGACCAGCCGTGATGGGCAACGGCAGTGCCGGCGAGCGATGCGGCGATCATGGTGCCGGCTAGAATGCGGGCGATCGAAAGGCGGGGCATGACGGCTCTCCTCTGTTCCGGATCATATGCCGGAGATGTAGGATGCCTTACCGAATAACCAGAGGTTTCACCGTTTCTTGAACGTCAGCCCGCTATCGACCGTCAGTTGGTCGCAATCAGCGCCACGGCCCTGTCGACGATCAGGCGGTTGAGGGCGCGGTAGTCGCCGTCGAAATGGTGGCCGCCTTCGCGGGCGAGAACCTGGGTGCCGCGGATCTCCCGGACTGCCGGGCAGGCGCTGCCATCTTCTTTGAGGCCGTAGATGCACTGGATCTTGGACGGCTCGACCTCGCGAAGATCGTCGACCGGATCGCCGTATTTGCCATGGCCTGCAAACCCCAACCAGCCGGTCACGTTGATCTCGAAATCCGCCTGGTGCGACAGCGCCAGAAGCGAGATGAGCGAGATCGCCTGCTTGTCGGCATCCGGCAGCAGCCGGTAGGTGGCCGGCAGGATATCCGCACCGAAGGAATATCCGATCAGCAGGACGTTATCGACGTTCCAGCGTTTGCGGTAGGAGCTGATGATACGGGAAAGGTCGGCGGCGGTCTGTTCCGGGGTTCGCTCGCTCCAGAAATAGCGCAATGCATCGACGCCGACGACCGGGATGCCCTCTTCCTTCAGATAGGCGCCGAGCTGCTGGTCGATATCGCGCCAGCCGCCGTCGCCGGAATAGATGATCGCCATGGTGTTGTGCTTTGGCGTCGCATGGATCGGCACGATCGGCAGATTGAGCGGCGACGCGGACTGGGCGAGCCGGCGGACGGTGGCCGATGTATTCTCCAGCAGGGCCACATCCGCGGCCCCAGCCGTTTCCCGGTACTCGATCGCGGGATGGGTGTTTTTCAGATTTTCTGTGTGGATGCGGCCCGCCGCGTCGGCCTCGGGGGTGAACACGATCCGGACGGGATTGGGGAGATCGCCTTCAGTCAGGCCGTAGACCGTGCCGCCGGTGACTGGCGTCTTTGGCGCCGGTGTGCAGAGGATGGTCGATAGCGGGATGGCGGTCTGCGGGTCGATGGCGAGTGTCTCGGCGATCGTCGAATCCGGCGTCTGGGCGGCGATGGCTAGCGCCAGCGTACCGCCGTCGCCAATGCCTGCCACGACCGGCGGATAGTAGGTGGCGATATCGGCCGAGCGGTGCAGCTGGCGCGTCACGTCTTCGATGTCGGAAACCAGGTAAAGGCAGTCGCTCCGCTCTTCCTCGAGCGCCGCATAATAATCGCGAATATCCACGCCGACCACCAGGGCGCCGTCCCTGACCAAGGCCTCGGACGTGCGTTCCTCGCGGTCCGACCACCCCTCGCCGCCCGAAAGCAGCACCACGACGCCAGTCGCCTTGGTTTCGGGAAAAGAAATCCGGTCGATCGGCAGGCTTTTGGCCTTCAGGGCCGGGTCGGAGACGATATTGACGATGGCAGCGACGAAGGTGATGCCTGCAACAATGATCGGCAGAACCTTCATCTGCGAAGGATGCCCTTCAGCCCGCCGCCGATCAGCATGGTAACGTCGACCAGTGAAACGATTGGCAGGCCACGGCCGGAGACAGCGATGTAACGCGGCTGCCATTCCGGATCGAACTTGTCCTTGAACAACCTCACGCCGCGGAAATTGTAGAAACGCTCGCCATTCTGGAAGATGCGCTCGCCCACGTGGTTCCAGAGCGGCGCCTTGCTATGGGTCGAAAGGCCGGCGAGCGGCGCCATGCCGAGGTTGAGGGTGCGAAAGCCCGCAGCCCTCAAATGCTCCATGATCCGCACGAACAGCAAGACCATCATGCCCTGATGAGCATTTGGCAGGTGGCGCATCAGGTCGATGCAGGCGTCCCCGGCGGAGCCGGTCGAAAGGACGTTGGCGAATGCAACAATCTTGCCCTCGATGCGGATGACGCCAACCGGGCCGGTCGCCACGTATTGAGGCTGGAAGGTTCCGAGCGAAAAACCTTTTTCCGTGGCATTCTGGGCCGTCAGCCACGCACGGGAGACGGAACGGAGCTCATCGAGAACGGCGGGCACGTCATCTGCCTCCATCATCGAAAACTCAAGACCATCGCGAACCGCGCGGTTGACGGCGCGCCGAAGCCTGATCCGAGTGCCACCCTTGAGGTCGAAGTTCGTCAGGTCAACCACCGCCTGTTCGCCGAGCTTGTAAGGCTTCAACCCGGATTCGACGGTGAGCGGCAGGAAATCCGGGGAGACCTGATAGAAAACAGCGCGGCAGCCCGACTTGCGGGCATGTTCCATGAATTTCAGCGTCAGGCCGGACCAGGCGCTGCCGGGGCCGATGGGATCGAACAGCGCCACCCAGGAACGACCCTGCTGGGCGTACATGATGAACGCGTTGCCGCAATCGGAAAAAAGCAGCTTCTTGTCGCCGAGGCGTACGAGACCGGCGCTCGCATTCGGTTGGGTGGCGAGAATTTCGACGGCGCGGTTCAGCTCGTCGCTCGCCGGCGGCTTGCGGCAGCGCCGCGGGCGCCGCAGCCGGTTGGTGGCAAGCGTGCCGATCAGGAGCGTCAGCGCCAGGCCGGTCGGCGCTTGGATATTGGTGTTCGACAGAAGCAGGCTCCAGCCGAGCCTCACCAGATTTTCCTCGAGGAAGACACTCACGCCAAGTGCGATCACGAACAGAACGAAACCGAAAGACAGGAGAATGCTCGTATCGGGAGTCAGGCGATCAATCAGCACCCTCCCCATGGAGATGGCCGATTGTGCCGACTGTTTTGCCGGCGAGCCGGCGACCGGCTCGGAGGGTTCTTCCAGGTGGGCAATGTCTGCCATAGGTTATCCGTCGCGGAAATAAGCGTTAGGCCTGCATTTCGTCAGAGCTTGCGCCCAAAAGGTTCTTACCTGTTCTGTGCCAATCAACAATTGACACATATCAATTTTGAAAAACTTTCCGTGATTAAGGTAAAAACGCCACGCAACAACGGCGCGTGCACTGCGATTTCAGCGGCATCGTATATGCCGCAGCGTGTAACGGGCGGCTAACGTCATCTTGAGGCTGCGGAAACGCTATTTGCGGAAAACCTTCCAGCGTGTCGGACGGAAGCGAGTTTCACTGCCGAGCTCGATCGGCGCATGCAGCGGCACCTCCACCTCGACGTGATACGGCGCGTGGCCGTCATTGGCGATGTCGATCTCGGCGATGCGGGTGCCGGCGAGACGGCGGCAGGCGGTGACCTTGCCGAACAGCGCATCCGGCGCGTCGACAAGCGTCACGTCTTCCGGCCGGAAGAACAGTTCCCCTGCCCCGTCGCCCGCCTCCGCAATGCCAATCGGCTGGCCCTGGAAGAGCATGGTGCCGTCTCTTACCTCGACCGGGAGCTGCGAGGACTCGCCGATGAAGGAGAAGACGAAGGGGGAGCCGGGCCGGTCGTAGACGTCATCGGCCGAGCCGACCTGCTCGATTTTGCCCTGGCTCATGACCACGACGCGATCGGCAAGTTCCAGCGCCTCTTCCTGGTCATGGGTGACGAAGACGGTGGTGTGGCCGGTGCGGTCGTGGAATTCCCGCAGCCAGCGGCGCAATTCCTTGCGCACCTTGGCGTCGAGCGCGCCAAACGGTTCGTCGAGCAGCAGGATGCGCGGCTCGATCGCCATGGCGCGGGCAAGTGCGACGCGCTGGCGCTGGCCGCCGGAAAGCTGGTTCGGATAACGCTTCTCAAGCCCGCCGAGCTGGACCATCTCCAGGAGTTCGGAGACCCGGCGGCGGATTTCCGTCTTCGGCGGGCGGCTGGCGGTCGGCCGGACCTTGAGGCCAAAGCCGATATTCTCGGCAACCGTCATATGCCGGAACAGCGCATAATGCTGGAAGACGAACCCGACATTGCGCTCCTGCACCGAATGATGCGACGCGTCCTGATCTCCGAAGAAGATCTTGCCCGATGTCGGGAAATCGAGGCCGGCGATCAGGCGCAGGAGCGTCGTCTTGCCGGAGCCCGAGGGACCGAGCAGCGCGATCAGCTCGCCGGACGCGATCTTCAGCGACACGTCGTTCAGCGCCGGGAAACGTTCGAATTCCTTGCGGATATTGTTGATGGTGACTTCCATCTAGCCTCAGACCTTTCAATGCCTGCCGCCGGCAGCGCCGGCTCCGAACCGAAGTTCGAGAAGAGTTTTCAATGCAAGGGTGACGAGCGCCAGCAAGGCCAGCAGCGAGGCCACCGCGAAGGCCGCGACGAAGTTATACTCATTATAGAGTATCTCCACATGCAGCGGCATGGTGTTGGTGAGGCCGCGGATATGGCCCGAGACGACCGAGACGGCGCCGAACTCCCCCATGGCGCGGGCGTTGCAGAGGAGCACGCCGTAAAGCAGGCCCCACTTGATGTTCGGCAGCGTCACATACCAGAAGGTCTGCCAGCCGGATGCGCCGAGCGACAGCGCCGCTTCCTCGTCGCCGGTGCCCTGGTCCTCCATCAGCGGGATCAGCTCGCGCGCGACGAAGGGAAAGGTGACGAAGACCGTGGCGAGCACGATGCCCGGCACGGCAAACAGGATGGTGATGCCTTGGCTTTTGAGGATCGGGCCAAGCAGGCTGTTGGAGCCGAAGAGCAGCACGTAGACCAGGCCGGAGATGACCGGCGAGATCGAGAACGGCAGGTCGATCAGGGTGATCAGGAAGGACTTACCCTTGAACTCGAACTTGGCGATCGCCCAGGAGGCGCAGAGCCCGAAGACGAGGTTGAGCGGAACGGAAATCGCCGCCACCAGAAGCGTCAGGCGGATCGCTGCCGCCGCGTCGGGTTCGATCAGCGCCTCGTAATATTCCGACCAGCCCTTGCGAAAAGCTTCCACAAAGACGGAAACCAGCGGCAGGAGCAGGAAGAAGGCGAGGAAAACCAGCGCCAGCCCGATCAGCAGGATCTTTGCGAGCGGGCGCTCGTCGGCGGGGTTGCGGAAGGCCGGCGGTTTGCCGAGCGCGGAGCGGGAGACTTCAGACATTGCCGTATCTCCTTCGGTTCCAGGCCTGGATGAGGTTGATGATGAACAGCATCACGAAGGAGATGATCAGCATGATGGTGGCGATCGCCGTCGCGCCCGCATAGTTGAACTCCTCCAGCCGGATGACGATGAGGAGCGGCGCGATCTCCGAGACATAAGGGATGTTGCCGGCAATGAAGATGACCGAACCGTATTCGCCGACGCCTCTGGCGAAGGCGAGCGCAAAACCGGTCAGGATCGCCGGCGTCAGCCCCGGCAGGATCACCCTCGAAATGGTCTGGAAGCGATTGGCGCCGAGCGTGGCTGCGGCTTCCTCCACCTCGCGGTCCAGTTCCTCCATGACCGGCTGCACGGTGCGCACCACGAAGGGAAGGCCGATGAAGACCAGCGCGACGACGATGCCGAGCGGCGTGAACGCGATGCGGAACGGCATGAACAGCGAACCGACCCAGCCGTTGGGCGCATAGAGCGCCGCAAGCGCGATACCGGCGACCGCCGTCGGCAACGCGAACGGCAGGTCGACGATCGCATCGATCAGCCGGCGACCGGGAAAATTGTAACGGGTCAGCACCCAGGCGACGACGGTGCCGAAGACGACATTGACCAGCGCGGCCACGAAGGCCGTGCCGAAGGATATATAAAGTGCGTCCTGCGTGCGCTGGTCGGTCAGAACGGCGAAAAACCCGCTCCAGCCAAGCCCGGCGGTACGCCAAAGCAGGCCGGCAACGGGGATCAGGATAATTATCGACAGGTAGGCGAGCGAAAAGCCGAGCGTCAACCCAAAACCTGGGATGATGCTCGGCCGTTTCAGTCGCCACTTTGCCGGTGAGGCAGTGGCGTTATGGATCATTTAATATTCCGACTTACTTACCGGGCTTGTAGATCTGGTCGAAAATGCCGCCGTCACCGAAATGTTCGGGCTGCGCCTTCTTCCAACCGCCGAAGATCGGATCGTCGATGGTGACGAGCTTGATGTTCGGCAGGGCCTTCAACAAATCCGGCTTTACCACATCGGGCTTCGAAGGACGATAGAAGTGCTTCGCCGCGATATTCTGGCCTTCATCGGAGTAGAGATACTGCAGATAGGCCTCCGCCTGCTTGCGGGTACCCTTGGAATCGACGGTGGCGTCGACGACCGCGACCGGCGGCTCGGCGAGGATCGAAATCGGCGGAACGACGATCTCGAAGGCATCCTTGCCGAACTCGGCGCCGGCGAGATAGGCCTCGTTTTCCCAGGCGAGCAGCACGTCGCCGATCTGGCGCTGGGCGAAGGTGACCGTCGAGCCGCGGGCGCCGGTATCGAGGACCGGAGCGCGCTTATAGAGCTCGCCGACATAGGCCTTGATCTTGGCCTGATCGCCCTTGTACTCCTCGTTCGCCCAGGCCCAGGCGGCAAGGTAGTTCCAGCGGGCACCGCCCGAGGTCTTGGGGTTCGGCGTGACGATCGCAACGTCGCCCTTCACCAGGTCGCCCCAGTTCTTGATCCCCTTCGGATTGCCCTTGCGGACGAGGAAGACGATCGTCGACGTGTAGGGCGATGCATGGTTCGGCAGCCGATCACGCCAGCCGGCCTTGATCTTGCCGGACTTCTCGATCGCGTTGATGTCGCTTTCGAGTGCCAGCGTCACCACATCGGCCTCCAGACCGTCGATTACGGAGCGGGCCTGCGCGCCGGAACCGCCATGCGACTGGCGGATCGTCACGTCATCGCCGCCTTGCGCCTTCCAGTATTTCGCGAAGGCGACGTTGAAATCCTTGTAGAGCTCGCGGGTGGGATCGTAGGAGACGTTGAGAAGCTGACTTTGGGCAAAAGCCGGCGCGACGATCCCGACCGAAATGCCGGTCGTCAGGGACAGACCAAGTGCGACGGCGCCCAAACGGGCACCTAGTCGCCGGCCCAATCCCGGGGCAAAATTGAACATGAGGTTCCCTCCTGTGGTTCTGCCAAAACTCTATCGGTTAGGTCGTCTTAGTCAATCGAGGCTGGGAAGAAGGCAAAACTGTTTCCCTTTGGCGGCCCGCGACGACAAAGAAACCATTAACCCTCACTACATGGACAGAACGCCCGCGTTGGCAAACGGGCGGTTTGCAAAATCACAATCCCGCCATAATCGGGGCTTTGGGGGTGCGGGAGGAGAATTTTGCGGGCGATTTGCGAGAAATCTGCTGAGGTGCTGGCGGATAAGGGTTGGCCATCGAGGCTGGCACCCTCTTCTCCCCAGCGGGGAGAAGGTGGCCCGAAGGGTCGGATGAGGGGGTAGCCAACACCAGGCGAGCTTTGCGGGCGTGGCCCCCTCATCGCCTCGCTTTGCTCGGCAGTTCTCCCCGCTGGGGAGAAGAGGGAATTCGTAGTGCGGCTACCGGCCGTACCGTTCACGCATGCGCTTGAGGAAAGCTTCGTTGTCGAAGGACTGCGGCGGCCCGGATAATTCGCCGGCGATCAGGGCATCCTGCAATGCCTTGATCCGCGCTAAATGATCATCGAGGGAGATCGGAGTGTTGTGCGACATGTCAGCCTCCAGCTTCGCGACCATACCAAATTTTGGTACATCACCAAGCCGAAACCAGAGGCCTCAGGCCGTCAGCAGTTCCCTGACCGGCGGCTTGGCGTCGCCGGCGCCTTCGACGGCATCGGCGATCGTGGTGTTGAACAGCACGTCGCGGGTCGCGTCGGCGACGCGGGCGAAGACGTGGCGGATTTCGCAGAGGTGCTCGCCGTCGCAATCCTCGCATTTGCGGTAGGCGGTCTGCGAGAGGCAAGGCAGCGGCGCGATCGGGCCGTCGACCAGGCGCAGGACTTCGCCGAAGGTGATGGCGTCGGCCGGCTTGAGGAGGAGATAACCGCCCTGCTTGCCGCGGCGGGAAACGACGATACCGGAGCGTTTGAGGTCGAGCAGGATCTGTTCCAGGAATTTCTTCGGAATGCTCTGCTGGAGGGCAATCTCGGAAATCAGCATCGGCTCTGCGGGATCGGCCTGGGCCAGGGCGGCCAGGGCCCGAAGGGCATATTTCGCTTTCTGGGATATCATCACGCAACCATCGACAATAGCGCCGCCGCAAGGAAATAGTCCTCACGGCGCCGCTCACTTCAGCTTCGTTCGGGGCATCCACGGGGGCGCCGGAAGGGCGCTCAGGGGCTGCATATCCGCCAGGGGAAACAGAGCCCCGGAGACATGTTCCCGCAATATCTCAAATCACGAGAAAATACAAACCAATGCAGGGGTTTCGGGGATAAAATTGGTCACTTTTGGTTAAGGCGGCAGGTTTTCTGTGTGAGCGTCGCTTTGGAGAGATATTTGCTCCGCATCACCATGGGAAGAAACGGGTTTTCCTGTCCTTGCGCGCGTGGAATCCGGATAATCCAGCGATTGCTCACGGAAGAAGACCCATGACACTGCACGATGCCGCCGGCCAGGACCGTTCGGGACTGGCCGCTACCCTCGACGCAAAGCTCGGAAGCCTGGACCTTGCCGGGCGCCTGGCGCTTGCCGCCGAACTCGGTCACGCCGTGTTCACCACATCGCTCGGCATCGAGGACCAGGTGATCACCGCCGCGATCGGCACGCACCGCCTGCCGGTCGAGGTCTCGACGCTCGAAACCGGGCGGCTGTTCAAGGAAACCGTCGACCTGATCGGCGAAACCGAGGAGCGCTACGGCATCGAGATCCGCCGGTTTCGGCCGGAACAGGACGACGTCGACGAATACGCTGCGAAATACGGGCTCAACGGCTTCTACGACAGCGTCGAAGCCCGCCACGCCTGCTGTCATGTGCGCAAGCTGAAGCCTCTCGCCAAGGCCTTAGCTGGCGCCGACGTCTGGGTCACCGGCCTTCGCCGCGGCCAGTCCGGCAATCGCGCCACGACGCCGTTCGCCGAATACGACGCCGAGCGCAACCTGATCAAGATCAACCCGCTGGCCGACTGGGACATCGAGACAATCAATGCCCATGTGGCTTCCGAAGCCATCCCGGTCAACCCGCTGCACAAGCGCGGTTATCCGTCGATCGGCTGCGAGCCCTGTACCCGCGCCATCAAGCCCGGCGAGCCCGAGCGCGCCGGCCGCTGGTGGTGGGAAAACGACGAAAAGCGCGAATGCGGCCTACACGTGCCGGAAAACGCCGCTCAACCGATCGCAGAGCCTGGCCCCCAAGCGAACTGAAGCTCTTTCTTGTTTGTTTCTAGAGACTACCCGGAGACCGAAATGCCTTTGTCAGTACAGGAAACGGAAGTGAAGAACCCGCCCGTTTCCAGACCGCCGCTCGATCCGCATCTGAAGGCCCTCGAAAACGAAGCGATCCACATCTTTCGCGAAGTGGCGGCGGAATTCGAAAAACCCGTCATGCTCTATTCGATCGGCAAGGACTCGTCCGTCCTGCTGCATCTCGCGCGCAAGGCCTTTTATCCCGGCCGCGTCCCCTTTCCGCTGCTGCACGTGGATACGACGTGGAAGTTCAAGGAGATGATCGAGTTCCGCGACCAGATCGCCGAAAAATACGATCTCGACCTCGTGGTCCACACCAATCCGCGCGGCGCCGAGGAAGGCATTACGCCGTTCAGCCACGGTTCGGCGCTCTACACCGACATCATGAAGACCGAGGCCCTGCGCCAGGCGCTGGATGCCGGCGGCTACGACGCGGCCTTCGGCGGTGCCCGGCGCGACGAGGAGGCCTCCCGCGCCAAGGAACGCATCTATTCGTTCCGCACCCCGGACCACAAATGGGACCCGCGCAACCAGCGTCCGGAACTGTGGAACGTCTATAACGGCATGGTCCGGAAAGGGGAAAGCGTGCGCGCCTTCCCGCTTTCCAACTGGACCGAGGTCGACATCTGGCGCTACATCCAGGCGGAGGACATTCCGCTCGTGCCGCTCTATTACGCCGCCGAACGCCCCTATGTGGAGCGCGACGGAATGATGATCCTTGCCGAGGATCCGCGGCTTGAACTGCTGCCCGGCGAAACCGTGCAGCAGGGCATGATCCGTTTCCGCACGCTCGGCTGCTTTCCGCTGACCGGCGCCATCCGCTCGACCGCGTCCAACCTCGAAGAGGTGATCGCCGAGCTCGAAATCGCTACCGTTTCCGAACGCCAGGGCCGCGCGATCGACCGCGACCAGTCCGGCTCGATGGAAAAGAAGAAGCGCGAAGGATATTTCTGAGATGACCGCTCCCGCCCAAAACGCCTCGGCGACCATCCTGCCCTTCGCAGAACCCCTGAAGGCCGTGCGCGACACGCGCCCGCTGCGCCTCATCACCTGCGGCTCCGTCGACGACGGCAAGTCGACGCTGATCGGACGACTGCTCTGGGACACCAAGGCGGTCAAGGAAGACCAGGCCGCGACGCTTGCCCGCGACTCGGGTGGCCAGAACGACCTTGGCCTGCCGGACTTCGCCCTGCTGCTCGACGGCCTGCAGGCCGAACGGGAACAGGGCATCACGATCGACGTCGCCTATCGTTATTTCTCGACGGACAGGCGTTCGTTCATCGTCGCCGATACGCCCGGCCATGAGCAATATACCCGCAACATGGCGACCGGCGCTTCGACCGCCGATCTCGCCATCCTGCTTGCCGACGCCCGCGCTGGGCTTCTCGAACAGACCCGCCGGCACGCGACGATCGCCGCCCTGATGGGCATCCGCCAGTTCGTGCTCGCGGTCAACAAGATCGACCTCGTTCACTACGACAAGGCAATCTTCGACAGGATCTCCCACGAATTCCGCGAATTCGCCCTGTCGCTCGGCGTACGCCAGATCACCGCCATCCCGATGTCGGCGCTCAAGGGCGAAAACGTCGTTTATCCGGCCGATGCCTCGATGCCCTGGTATGACGGCCCGACCCTGGTCGAGACGCTGGAGCTGGCGACGGTGCGTTCCACCCAGGCCGGCGGTTTCCGCCTGCCGGTGCAGCGCGTCGTCCGTCCCGGCGAAAGTTTTCGCGGATATCAGGGGACCGTCGCCGGCGGCTCGGTGAAGCCGGGCGACTCGGTCGTCATCCTGCCTTCCGGCACGGTCGCCAATGTCAGCCGCATCGTCACCTTCGACCTGGTGCGCAACGCTGCTGTGGCGGGCGACGCCATCACGCTGGTCCTCGACCGGCAGGTGGACGTGGCGCGCGGCGACGTGATCGTTTCGCTCGACGGCCAGCCGATGACCGGCCACCATTTCGACGCCCAGCTCGTCTCGCTGCAGCCGGGCGGCATCGAGCCCGGAAAACGCTACTGGCTGAAGAGCGGTTCGCGCCGCCAGCGCGTCGCGGTCGAACCGATCAGCCAGCTCGAGCTTGCGACCGGCAAGTGGCAGCCGCATGCCTCGACGCTCGCCATGAATGCGATCGGCAAGGTGCGCCTTTCCTTCGAGGAACTGGCGGTCTTTGACGCTTACGAGCAGAACCGCTCGACCGGCGCCTTCATCCTGATCGATCCGGATACGCTGAACACGGTGGCGGGCGGCATGATTACCGCCAAGCGCGCCGAAATCGGCGGCATCCACCGTGGCCAGGGGGGCGAAGGCCAGCGCGTGGTACTGTCGCTGCCGGCCGACCTTGCCGAGCAGCTGATGGCCAGCGAACTCTTCGCCAACCGCCGCGACGAGACCGAGGTCAAGCGGATGACCGCCAAGCAGGCGGCGGAACTGTTCTCCAACGCCGGCGGCGACATCTGATCGTTTCGATCGGCGGGAAATGGAAAAGGGGCCGGAAGGTCCCTTTTTTCGTTGCCCAGCCCCCGTCAGGCGAGCGGCCGCGTCGAACCGCGCTGGATGAGATCGAACGGCAGCTGGATGACGCGGCTCGGCAGGCATTCGTCGTTGATCGCCCGGACGATGAGATCCGCGGCCTGATAGCCCATCTGGAAACGCGGCACGCGGACAGTGGTCAGCCTCGGCTCGGCGCAGAGCGCGAAATCGAGGTCGTTATAACCGCAGATCCCGAAATCATCCGGCACGCGCAGGCCCGCCCGTTGCGCCTCGAACAGCGCGCCGAGCGCAAGATCGTCGTTCTGGCAGAATACCGCATCGACATCGGGCGCCGTTTCCAGCAGCCGCTTGAAGAGGTCGCAGCCGAGCTGCATGCTGGTTTGCTTGTGCTCGGTCATGACGAGGCCCGGATCGTAGAGCCCCGCCTCCTGCATCGCCAGCGCATAGCCGTCATGACGCCGTTGGGCGCGAAGATCGCGGCTACCGCCGATCAGGCCGATGCGGCGGTATCCGCAGGCGAGCAGATGGCGCGTCGCAGTTTCCGCCGCCTCGCGGTGATTGATACCGACCGCGATACCCGAGGGCAGCAGGTTGAGATCGACGATCTGCACCACCGGGCACGGCGCGAGCTCAAGCAGATCGCTGACCCGCTGGTCCTGCAACCCCGTCAACAGGATGCCGGCCGGATGCTGTGACAGGAAAAGCTTGACCTGACGGTATTCCTGCTCCGCATCGTGGTTGGTATTGGCATATTGGATGCGGAAATCCGTATCGCGCACCCGTTCTTCAATGCCGCTCATGATGCCGAGATAGGCATGATTGGTCAGCGCCGGCGCCAGAACCCCGATGATGCCATTATGACGGCTTGCGAGCGCCCGGGCGGCAAGATCGGGCACGTAACCCATCTGCTCCACCTGGCAGAGGATCTTCTGCCGAAGCGGCTCGGACACCTTTTCCGGTTCTCGCAGGGCGCGGGAAACGGTAATCGAGCTGATCCCGAGAACGTTCGCAACGTCGAGCAGGGTCACCCGTTCCGATCTGGCGCGTCTAGGCGGCATGCGCTCTGCGGCCCTCTCCACGCCCGGGTGCAGGCTACCACCCGAAGCGGTTCCTGAGCCTGGAAATCTTTCGACAAGTTACAAGTTCCCGCCGCCATGATGCAGCAATGTCATGTCGAGACCTAGTATATTTTCGCCCCATTAAAGTGCGGGTTGTGGATAAGAGCAATACGCCGCGCCAAGCTCGGCATAGTCAGCCGGATAGCGGTCCACTGGGACTGCAATTTGATCGGAAAAACTTCGGGAGAAAGGAACCTCTGGAAAGCCAGAGTTCTATCTGGTCGGAGTGAGAGGATTCGAACCTCCGACCCCCACGTCCCGAACGTGGTGCGCTACCAGACTGCGCTACACTCCGTGACCAGCGGCGCCTCTATAGACCAGCATTTTTCATTGCACAAGCGCCGCTCATGAAAAATATGCGACGGCATCGCGATCGCCGGCAACCCGGCTCCGGAAAGGCGGAAAACCAGGGCGTTGCAAAAAAGCGGCGCAGGACAAATTTGATGTCGGCGGGCGCTCATCGCCTCGCGAAGCCTGACAAAAATCTGTTACGTGCAGTCTCGAAAACCCTGCCTCCCAGGCACAACAGAAGACATGAAGGATTTTTCAGGATCATGAGCCGCCGCGTCATCGCATCGACTGCCCTTTTCGCGCTCGCCCTTTCGGCCTGCACCACCGTCAGCGTTGCCAGCAATCCGATCGAGAGCCGCTGGGTGGGTCACTCGGCCGGCGAGTTCTTCGCGAAATTCAGCCCGCCGATCAGCGATATCGATGAGGGCTCCACGACTGTCTATACTTGGCGCGGCGGCTATAACCGCATCAAGCAGCAGGGCGGCCGCACCGCCAGCGTCAGCTGCACGGCCAAGATCACCGTGTCCTCCAGCTACGTGATCCGCGACATCACCATCATCTCCGATCGTCCGGGCGCCAACGGCCCGAGCTATTGCACGGAACTGCTGACCGCCGGCTGAGGCGCGTGAGCCCGCGCAAGCGGACGACATAGTCATGAAAGCCGCCGGCCGTCGCCCGACAGGGTAAGGGCCGGCGGCAATTTCCGAATGCACCGCAGCGAAAGCGATGCTAGATCTCACGAGCGCCTTGAACAGCGTAAACGACGCGATCAGAGGCCCGGCGCAGAACGGCAATGCCGCGACGGCCGTCATCGAGATCGCATCAGGCGCGGAGGCCCGGCATGGCGGAAGACATTACCTTCGACATGGAATTCACCCCTTCCTATGGCGTGCCGGTTACCGTTGCCGAAGGCGTGCAGCGGCTGACCGTCAACAATCCCTCGCCGTTCACCTTTCACGGCACCAATAGCTACATCGTCGGCGGCTCCTCGGTCGCGGTCATCGATCCCGGCCCCGAGAACGAGGCACATTTCGAAGCGCTGATGGCGGCGCTGAAGGGGCGCGAGGTCACCCATATCTTCGTCAGCCATACGCACCGGGACCATTCCCCGCTCGCCCGCCGGCTGCGCGAAGAAACCGGCGCGATCACCGTCGCCGAAGGACCGCACCGGGCCTCGCGGCCGCTGCATGCGGGCGAGGTCAACCCGTTCGCCGAAAGCGCCGACGGCGATTTCGTGCCCGACATCGCAGTCGCCGACGGGCAGTTGATCGAAGGGGACGGCTGGGCGCTGACGGCCGTGCATACGCCCGGTCACACGGCCAACCATTCCGCCTTCGGGCTGGAAGGAACCGGCGTACTGTTTTCCGCCGATCACGTGATGGCCTGGGCGACCACGATCGTCGCGCCGCCGGATGGGTCGATGGCGGATTTCATGGCTTCGATCGAAAAGCTGCTGCCGCGCGAGGACCGCATCTTCTTTCCGGGCCATGGCGGGCCGGTGAAGGAGCCCGGCTCGTTTCTGCGGGGGCTTCGCACCCATCGGCGCATGCGCGAACGGGCGGTGCTGGAGCGCATCAAGGCCGGCGACCGGCTGATCCCCGACATGGTCAAGGTGATCTATGCCAGCACCGATCCGCGCCTGCATGGGGCAGCTGCCCTTTCCGTGCTTGCGCATCTGGAAGACCTGGTCGAGAAAGGCCGTGTGCTGACCGAAGGCCCGCCGTCTCTCGCCGGGGTCTACTGGCCGGCTTGAAGCGTGCCGCGATCCTTCGGATTCGCGGCACGCTTCAAGTCTTTAGTTTCTCCGCATGCCGTTATCGCAAAACCGCTGCACACTTTTGCGCGACATGCTTTAGTTCCCGGCGATTCCCAGAAGTTCGGTATCGAGCCGGTCGAGGAAATCCTCGGCAATGGCTTCGCTCATCCCGAGGTCATGCGGCCCGTAACGCGAGGCGACGCGGATATCGACGGAGGTCGTCTCGGCATCTTCGCGCAGCCGGATCACCAGGTCGAAACGCAGGCCGAGGATCAGGGTGCGGGTCTCGCCCTGCAGCAAGACATCGCCGGCATTGATAAAAACCGGTGCGAGCGAGGGTTCCGGGCGCGGCAGCGGGATCGGCGCCACGTCGGGCACCGGCGCCTGTTCGTCCTGCGGCGCGGGGCGCTGGGCGATATCCGGCGCGATCAGTTCGACGCCTTCCTTCTTGGTGATCGCGATCCGGGCGGAAAGCACCGCCTTCTGCACACCCTGATAGACGCGGTCGAGGGCGCCCTCGTAACGCCTGCCGGTGAGGCCGGGATAGGCGGCGAACTGCACCCGCCGATCGGCAGGCGTAATGATCGTCGAGCGCGGCAGCCATTTCTGGCCGGCCTTCGGCTCGGCAACCCATGGCGGCGGGTCGGCAATATCGGTGGAAATGTCAAAGAGCGGCGGCAGGGTGTAATAATAGAAGGCTCCGGTCGCCACCACGGCAAGCGGGATACCGGCATAGATCAGCCCTTTCGTCGCCGCGACGCCACCGGTTGCGCCGACCTGCCAGAGCCGGATCAGGCCAATCAGCGACAGAGGCACCGAAACGGCGGCAATCGCCGCCGAGAGGAACAGCAGCGCCAGGAAATCCGGGGTCGCGAGCGGGCCGAAACGATGGGCCAGCGCGGCGATGACAAACAATGCCAGCGCCGACAAGGCCAGCCTGCGGGCCGTATAGGCCGAATGGGAAACGGGCCGGACAAAACGGACGGGCATGGGATCGGCAAAGGCTCCATGGCAAAAGCGCTTGCTCCTGTGTAAAACAGCTTCGCCCGGAATGGAATCCCAAGGTTGCAGCCCGGCCGAATGAAAAGGAGTTCATGTCATGCGCCCTCACCGCCTTCTCCTCATCGCCTCGCTTATTGCGCCGCTGGGCGCCCTGCTGGCCGGCTGCCAGACGATGACACCGGAGGAACGCCGCGCGGCGGACGAGACCACCTGCGCCAGCTACGGCTTCAGGCGCGGCACGGATGCGATGGCACGCTGCATGCTCGACATCGAACTCGACCGCCGCGCCGAAGGCCGTTCGATGCAGTCCCGTGCCGATGCGATGATGTGGCGGCCGATGGTGATCGAGCGCCGGGTGATCGTCGAGCGGCGCTGAACCGCCGGCATAAGGGCGGTGCTGTAGAACGGCGCACTCCTCCAAACCAGCTTTCCCGCCGAACGCAGCCCATTCGATCACCGGCGGTATTGCAGCTCGATCTTCACGCTTTCCGGGCCGTAGACGAAGATCTGGCCGATATCGGTATCGGGTATGGCGTCGTGTTCGAAGCGGTAACCTGTCGCTTCAATCTCCCTGACGGCAACATCGTGGTCGTAAAAGGAGAAGGCTACGTGGTCGTAGATGCCGACCGGAGGATCGTCTTCCCGCTCGACGATCAGCAGGTGAATGCAGGAGTGGCCGTCGATATAGAGCCAGTGGCCCGGGAAAGGGAATGGCGGCCGAAACCCTTCCTTTGCTCCCAGCACCTTTTCAAGGAACGCCATCATCGGCCCCGCATCGCGGGTGCGGATCGTCACGTGGTCCAAACGCGGCATATGCCCCTCCCCTTTGTCGCACGTCTGCGCCGAGCATAACACGGCAACACAGACGTGTGAGCAAAAGATCGAGAGTCAGAAGTTCTTCATGTTGTAATGCGGAATTCCGACGTCGAAGAACTCTTCCCCATAAGTCTTGAAACCGAAACGTTCGTACATGGAAATCTTGTCGCTCTGGGCCGCCAGATGAAAGTGGTTGTCCCGCGCTTGGCCGTGCGCCTCCATGGCGGCGCGGATCATGGCGCTGGCGACGCCCTTGCCGCGCCACGGACTGGTGACGGCGACCCGGCCGATCTTGACGCAATCTTCCGCGTAAATGACCCGTAGCGTGCCGCAGACCTCGCCCGAAACGACGGCCACGAAATGGAAGGCGGCCAGGTCGTCGGCATCGAATTCCATGTCGGCGGGCACGTTCTGCTCGACGATGAAGACCTCGCGGCGAAGGCGGAAACCCTCGTTGCAAAGCGTGCTGAACACGGGCACGGCGAGAACAGTGACTTGGTTCATGATGGTCTCCTCGGCCTTCATTTCGAATAGCGATTTTGTTTTGCCGGTGACGGCCGGCATGACATAAACATCCCCAATCAGCTTTTAAAAGCGGGCTCGATCTGCCATGATCCTTCCATGAGCGAAACGCAAAAGCCAATTTCGATTGAGGATGCTATTTCGCCGGCGCCGACGGAGGCAGCCGACGATCTGCACGCGTGGCAGGTCAAAAAACTGGCAGAGCGAAAAAAGTCGGCTGATGCCGGACGATTTGCTTCCGCGGAGACAGTGAAGGCCGTGATCCGCAAATTCGTCCCCAATGGATGAACTCGTCTGGCTGGACGAGGCACTGCAAGATCTCGATGAGATCGGCTCCTATATCGCACTCGACAATCCGCACGCTGCCGAGAACGTGGTCCGTCGCATCGTGGAAGCTGTTTCAATGCTGGCGTGGCACCCGAAAGTCGGACGACTCACCTCGGATGGGGATACACGGCGCCTCACCATCGCCGGTACCCCCTACATCGCCTTTTATCGCCTCCGCGAACGAGCGGAGATATTGGCCATATTTCACACGTCCCGAAAATGGCCGGACCATCTGAAATAGGGAGTGGCTCTCCGGTTCATCCCTTCCTCCTTTCGATCGCCGCCTGCGCTGCGGCAAGGCGGGCGATGGGCACGCGGAAGGGCGAACAGGAGACGTAGTCGAGGTCGGCATTCTCGCAGAAGCGAATCGAGGCGGGATCGCCGCCATGTTCGCCGCAGATGCCGAGCTTGAGGTCGTTGCGGGTCCGGCGTCCACGCTCGGCGGCCATCTGGATGAGTTCGCCGACACCGTCGAAATCGAGCGAGATGAACGGGTCGTGCTCGATGATCCCCTTCCTCTGATAGGTGGGGATGAAGGCCGCCGCATCGTCGCGCGACATGCCGAAGGTGGTCTGGGTCAGGTCGTTGGTGCCGAAGGAGAAGAACTCAGCCGTCTCGGCGATGACATGGGCGCGGATCGCGGCGCGCGGCAGCTCGATCATCGTGCCGGCGAGATAGGCGATCGGAACGCCGGTTTCCGTCGCGACATCCTCGGCGACACGGTCGATGACGCCCTTCACATAGTCCAGCTCCTTGCGCAGGCTGACGAGCGGCACCATGATTTCCAGCTCGACCGGTTCGCCTGTGAGCTTTCCGGCCTCCACCGCCGCCTCGAAAATGGCGCGCGCCTGCATTTCGGCGATCTCGGGATAGGAAATCGCCAGCCGGCAGCCGCGATGGCCAAGCATCGGGTTGAACTCGTGGATGGCGTCTATGCGGCGAGCGAGGAAGGCTGGCGGCATCGCCATCGCCTTGGCGACCTCGGCGATTTCGGCTTCCGTCTTCGGCAGGAATTCGTGCAGCGGCGGATCGAGCAGGCGGATCGTCACCGGCAGGCCGTGCATGATCGAGAACAGCTCGATGAAATCCGAGCGCTGCATCGGCAGGAGTTTTCCGAGCGCCTCGCGGCGGCCCTTCTCGTCCTCGGCGAGGATCATCTCGCGCATGACGTGGATGCGGTCGCCCTCGAAGAACATGTGCTCGGTGCGGCAGAGGCCTATGCCTTCAGCCCCGAAGGAGCGGGCGGCGCGGGCGTCCTGCGGCGTATCGGCGTTGGTGCGCACCGTCATGCGGCGGGTCTTGTCGGCCCAGGCCATCAGCTTGCCGAAATCGCCGGAGAGTGCGGGCTGGATCATCGGCACCGCGCCCTTCAGCACCTGCCCGGACGAGCCGTCTATGGTGACCGTGTCGCCGCGCTTCAGCGTCACGCCGGCGCCGATCAGGAGTTCGTTGCGCAGGTCGACCCGCATCGAGCCGGCACCGACAACGCAGGGGATGCCCATGCCGCGGGCGACCACCGCGGCATGGCTGGTCATGCCGCCGCGGGTGGTGAGGATGCCTTCGGCAGCGTGCATGCCGTGGATGTCCTCAGGGCTCGTTTCGATGCGCACCAGGATGACCTTGCGGCCTTCGTGTTCCGCCTCGACCGCCTCTTCGGCGGTGAAGACGATCTCGCCGGTGGCGGCACCCGGGGAAGCCGGCAGGCCGGACCCGACCACGTGGCGCTCGACGCGCGGATCGATGGTCGGGTGGAGAAGCTGGTCGAGCGAGGGCGGCTCGATGCGGCAGACGGCCTCTTCCTCGGTGATGACGCCTTCTTCCACCATGTCGACGGCGATCTTCATCGCAGCGCGGGTGGTGCGCTTGCCGGAGCGGGTCTGCAGCATCCATAACTTGCCGCGCTCGACGGTGAATTCGAGATCCTGCATTTCGCGGTAATGGGCTTCCAGCCGGTCGCAGATCGCCTTGAACTCGGCGAAGGTTTCCGGCATCAGCTTTTCCATCGACGGCTTGTCGGAGCCTGAAGCGATACGCCCTTCCTCGGTAATCGATTGCGGCGTACGGATGCCGGCGACGACATCCTCCCCTTGCGCATTGACCAGAAACTCGCCGTAGAGCGCCTTGTCGCCGGTCGAGGGATTGCGGGTGAAGGCGACGCCAGTCGCCGAGGACGAACCGAGATTGCCGAACACCATGGTCTGGACGTTGACGGCCGTGCCCCACTCCTCCGGAATGCGGTGGAGCATGCGATAGGTCATGGCACGCGGGTTCATCCAGCTCGAAAAGACGGCGCGGATGGCGCCCCAGAGCTGCACATGCGGATCCTGCGGAAAGCTGCTGCCCAGCTCATCCTCGATCATCCTTTTATAGAGGCTGACGACGTGCTGCCATTCGACGGCGGAGAGATCGGTATCGTAGTCGTGGCCGAGCCGGGCCTTCTCGTCCTCGAGTATCTCCTCGAAAATCTCGTGGTCGAGGCCCATGACCACATCGGCATACATCTGGATGAATCGGCGGTAGCTGTCCCAGGCAAAGCGCGCATCGCCGGCGTCGTGCCCGAGCGACTGCACCGTTTCGTCGTTGAGGCCAAGGTTGAGGACGGTATCCATCATGCCGGGCATGGATGCGCGGGCGCCGGAGCGCACGGAAAGCAGCAGAGGCTTCGTCCTGCCGCCGAAGACGCGGCCCGTCAGCCCTTCGATCGCGGTAATGCCTTCGAGGACCTGCGCCTTCAGGTCGTCCGGAAGCGTCCTGCCATTCTCGAAATAGAAAACGCAGGCATCGGCAACGATGGTCAGCCCTGGAGGAACCGGCAGGCCAAGGCTTGCCATCTCGGCGAGATTGGCGCCCTTGCCACCCAGCCGCTCGACATCCGTGGCGCGGCCCTCCGCCTCGCCACCGCCGAAGCGATAGACCCATTTCGACATTGCTGCTCTCCACCCGTCGCAGTCTTTTGCGCAATAACTACAAGTTTTATGACGGTTTGGAAACGGATCTAGGCAGGAATATGTTGCGTCGCAACAAGAGCGGCCGGAGACGGTTACCAAATTGGCCCGGGAGCGCTGGAAAACAAAGCTTTGCGGGGCCGGATCACAGGCGGCCCCGCAAAGCTTTCCGCCCGGGACAGGAAACCCGGACGGGGGGTAGGAAACTTTGAGTTGGACTGCGAAGCGTATGGACGCTCAGGCGCGTTCCAATTCCACAGTCCACAAAATAACAATAGTCAGAAAATTACATCCCCCATATGGGTGATTCTACGTAGGTCGCAGGTACTTTACCCCCGGATGCAGCCTTAAAAATTGATGCTAGTCAATGAATTGACGTAAATTACGTCGCTAGAGAATGCAACTCGCAACAACGGCACCCCATTCAGCTCGCCTCGCGCAGAAGTTCCGCGGTCTGGAGATCGACGGAAACGAGCTGGGAAACGCCCTGTTCGCCCATCGTCACGCCGAAAAGGCGGTTCATGCGGGCCATGGTGATGGGATTATGGGTGATGATGATGAAACGGGTCTCGGTCGATGCCGCCATCTCGTCCATCAGATTGCAATAACGTTCCACATTGTGATCGTCGAGCGGGGCATCGACCTCGTCCAGCACGCAGATCGGCGCCGGATTGGTGAGGAAGACGGCGAAGATCAGCGCCATCGCCGTCAGCGCCTGCTCGCCGCCTGACAAAAGCGTCATGGTCTGCGGCTTCTTGCCCGGCGGGCGGGCGAGGATTTCAAGACCGGCTTCGAGCGGGTCGTCCGATTCGATCAGCTGCAGTTCCGCCGTGCCGCCGCCGAAGAGATGGGTGAAAAGCCGCTGGAACTGCTCATTGACCACGTCGAAGGCGGCCAGCAGCCGCTCTCGGCCTTCGCGGTTGAGGCTCTGGATCGCCCCGCGCAGCTTGCGGATCGCGTCGATCACGTCGGCGCGTTCGCGCATCAGGTTGTCGAGCTTGTCGGAAAGCTCCTTTTGCTCTTCGTCCGCGCGCAGGTTGACGGCGCCGAGCCTCTCGCGCTCCATGCGCAGGCGGTCGACCTCGCGCTCGATCTCGCGGACATCCGGCAGGGCCGAGTCGGGCTTCAGGCCCGCCAGCCGCAGGACCTCGTGGGGCGCGACATTGAGCGCCTCGCGGATACGGTTCTCGCTCTCATGGCGCTTCTCGGCAGCCGAAACCAGACGTTCCTCGGCACGGCCGCGCTTTTCGCGCACCTCGGCCAGTTCGGACAGCGCGACGGTGGCAATCCGGTCAGCCTCGCGCTGATGGGTTTCCGCTTCGGCCAACCGGTCGGCGGCGGCGCGGCGGGCCTCTTCCGCCTTCTGCAACTCGGTCAGCAGCGCACGGCGCTTGTCGTCGGACTCCTCCGGCGCGGCTTCGAGATCGGCGATCTCCTCGCGGGCCTCTTCCTCGCGTTCTCGAAGGCTGGCGATATGATCGGCGGCGCTCGCCGCCCGGGCCGTCCAGGAGGCGCGCTCCTGGGCGATCGCGGCAAGGCGCCGCTTGCGAGCTTCGGTCTCGCGGCTCAGGCCCTCGTAACGGGCGCGCGCTTCGGCGAGCAGGCCGCGATCGGTCGCGACAACCGCCTGCTGGTCGCGCAGCCGGTTATCGAGATGGGAAATATCCGGCGCGTCCTCGAGCTCGATGCGGGCGTTTTCTTCCTGGACGCCGAGATCCTCGATCTGCGCCGTCACCTGGTTCACCGCCTCGCCGGCCACGTCGCGGCGGCGCATCAGGTCGCCGGCTGCACGTTCGGCAGCGGCCAGCGCATCGCGGGCTTCGGACAGCTGGCGCGCGCCGATGCGAGCGCGGTCGCGGGCGTCGGTGAGGCGCCGTTCGGCGGAGGTGATTTCGGATGCGGCGGCGGCGAGCGCCACTTCGGTTTCGGACAGCACGATGCGCGCTTCGTCGATCTCGGCTTCCAGTTCCGAGAGCCGGTTCTTCTGGGATAGTCGCAAGGCAGCCGCACCCGGCGCCTCGGAGCCGGTAACGTGGCCGTCCCAGCGATAGACGGCGCCTTCGCGGGTCACCAGGCGCTGGCCGGGCCGCAGCAGGCGCATCATCCGCTGGGCCTCCGCCGAAGCGACGACGCCGATCTGGGCAAGGCTGCGGGACAGTTCCGGCGGCGCGGTGACATGCGCGATCAGCGGCTGAGCGCCCTGGGGCAGGCCGGGATCACCGGAACCGTCGCCATTCACCGACCAGTAGGTCGGAGCCGAGGCATCGACGGGGCTTTCGAGGTCGTCGCCAAGCGCTGCACCGAGGGCTGCCTCGAAACCGCGATCGACGCGGATCATGTCGGCGACCGCGACGAAATCTCCCGACGTGGCACCGGCTGCGAGCATTTTCGAAATGGTGCGGGCCTCGGTCTCCAGCGCATTGAGCGCAGAGCGTGCAGCCTCCACCGGGCCGCGGGCCATCAATTCGGCCGAGCGGGCGGCGGAAAGTGCCGCCTCCACGTCTTCGACCGCAATCGTCGCGTCTTCGACGGCGATTTCCGCCGCCTCGACCGCGTCACGCCTTTCGGCCGGATCGTCGAGGGCGGATAGCCGCTCGTTGATCGCGTCAAGCTCGCCCGTGGAATCGCCAAGCTGCCGGTCGAGGCGCTGGCGGCGCTCTGCGAGATCGCGGATCAGCCGTTCGAGCTGGTGACGCCCGGCGGCGGCCTCGGCGCGCTCGGCGGTGATTGCCGAAAACAGCGCCTCGCTCGCCGCCAGCGACGCGGCGGCGGCCTCGAAGGTCTCGCGCATCTCCTCGGCCTCGGCGCCGGAATCGGCGAGCATGTCGTTGAGCTCGGCCTCTTCCTCGCCGAGTTTCTCGAGGAAGGCGGTATTGTCGGCGGCGAGCCGTTCTTCACGGCTGATATCCTCGCCGAGCTGGACGAGCCGACGGGTCAGTTCGTCGCGGCGCTTCAGCAGGCGGTTTGCCTCTTCCTCCAGCTGGCCGCGGGCGATCTGCAGGCGCTGCAGGGCGGCACCGGCCTTCGCCTCCTCGTCGCGCAGTTCCGGCAGCTTGAGGCTGGCGATCGCCTGTTGCTTAGCGGCCTCCATCTGCGCTTGCGCCTTTTCGGCAACGACGCTGGTTACCTGATTGAGCGCGCTTTCCGCCTCGCCTTCCGCCTCCCTGGCCTGCACCCAGCGGATATGCAGGAGCATCGCCTCGCGGGCCCGGATATCGGCCGACAGGGTCTTGAAGCGGCTCGCCTGGCGGGCCTGGCGTTTCAGGCTCTCGATCTGGCTTTCCAGCTGCGAAAGCACGTCGTCCAGGCGTTCCAGATTGCCTTCGGCGGCGCGCAGCCGCAGTTCCGCCTCGTGGCGGCGCGAATGCAGGCCGGAAATACCGGCTGCCTCTTCGAGCAGCTGGCGGCGCGCCTGGGGTTTTGCCTGGATCAGTTCGCCGATGCGCCCCTGCCCGACCATGGACGGCGAGCGGGCGCCGGTCGAGGCATCGGCAAACAGAAGCTGCACGTCCTTGGCGCGGGCCTCCTTGCCGTTGATGCGGTAGACGGAGCCGGACTCGCGTTCGATGCGGCGGGTCACCTGGATTTCGTCGGAATCGTTGAAGGCGGCAGGTGCCGTGCGGTCGGAATTGTCGAGATAGAGGCCGACTTCGGCCGTATTGCGGGCCGGCCGGTTGCCGGAGCCCGAAAAGATCACATCGTCCATGCCGGACGCGCGCATGTTCTTGTAGGAGTTTTCCCCCATCACCCAGCGCAGCGCCTCGACGAGGTTCGACTTGCCGCAGCCGTTCGGGCCGACCACGCCGGTCAGCCCGCGCTCGATGATAAATTCCGTCGGTTCGACGAAAGACTTGAATCCGAGAACGCGCAGCTTGTTGAACTTCATGCCGCGCCCCTCACCTTCCCGTCGGGGAAGGCGTGCTCACAACAGGCTGTCGATGAGCTTGGACATGGATTCAACAGACATATCTCCCGAATACTTCTTGCCGCCAATCAGGAAGGTCGGCGTGGAATTGACGCCAAACTCGTCCGCGCCCCTCTTAACGACGGCGTTCACTTCATCGAGAAGCTTCTGGTTCGTCAAGCAGGCCTCGAAAGTCTGCTGTGAGTAACCTGCGAGTTTGACCGCCTGGAGCAGCGCATTGCGCACATTTCCGTCCGCGGGCGCCGCCCAGCCGCGCTGCTGCTTGAAGAGCATCGAGACCATCGGGAAATACTGGGCGGGCGTCGAAAGCTCGGCGGCGTTCTGCGGGCTGCAGCGGGCAAGCATGAAAGCGGCGGTCGCGACCGGATCGAACGGGAATTCGCGGAGGATGAAGCGCACCTTGCCGGTGTCGATATACTTGGTCTTGATCGTCTCGAAGGTCTTGTTGTGGAAATTGGCACAATGCGGGCAGGTCATCGACATGTATTCGATGATCGTGACCTTCGCCTTTTCGTCACCCAGCGCCATTTCCGGCAGCGGACCCGGCTTCACTGCAGCGGCCATGTCCACGGTGCCCTGGGACTCCGGCAATTCCTGCGCGAAAGCTTCGGAAGTACCAAGCGGCAAGGCTAGGCAAACAGCGGTGACTGCCACTCCGCCGAGAAGCGCGCGCCTGGTCATGGTCATTTCGTTCATCTGCATGGAACACCCGTGTGCGAGAGATCTTCAATAGAGGTGACATTCCGTATCGCGGCGCCCCAGCGCGAACAAGCTGTCGATAGGCAAATCTCTTCAAAGAATTGTGACAAATCGGAGATCTATCAAGAGGATCGGCGGGCTTCTCTCTCAGACCTTGCGTTTCTGCTGCAGCACGGCGGTGCCGAGCCTTGCCACGGCCTTCCTGAGGGCCTCGCTTTCGATGCCTTCCATCATGGTTTCCAGCCGCTTGGCGGCCTCACCCTTCAAGGGCGGCGGCTTGCGGGGATGCTTGAAGGTCTGGGAGACCGGCTTCTGGACGATGCGGATCTGACGCACCGCCGGAAAACCGAAAAAGCCGTTGATGCGGGCGATCAGTTCGCCTTGGGCATGGGTGAGGAAAAGCGCCCGCGCCCCTTCGCAGGCGATCGTCAGCACACCCGCCTGATGACCGCCGCCGGAACCGGTGCCTTCGTCGCGGCGCGGCCAGGCGATCTTTTCCGGCCGCGTGCAATCGGCAAAGTCTTCGCCGGCGATCTCGTCCCAGGAGCCGAGCAGCGCCGTCGAGATGCCGGCGCGGCGGGCGAGCACCGGATCGATGATGCCGTTCGCGATCTCCGATATCTGCAGCTCGCGTTTCTTGGGATAACTCATGACGCCCGCCATTGCGGCCCCGGCAGGCCTTGATGCCGGCGCACTATTCCCACAACTATACGCCATCTCTTCCCATTACGGCAAACAATGCTCCAGACGATCCACATCACCCATGCGCAGAAGCTGCTGACCTGGTACGACCGGCACCATCGGGAGCTTCCATGGCGGGTAAGCCCGGCTGCGGCAAAGGCCGGAAAACGGGCCGATCCCTACCACGTCTGGCTTTCGGAAGTGATGCTGCAGCAGACCACCGTGCAGGCGGTGAAACCCTATTTCGCCAAGTTCCTGACGCTCTGGCCCAAGGTGACCGACCTTGCCGCCGCCCCGGTCGAGGACGTGATGGCGGCCTGGGCGGGGCTCGGTTATTACGCCCGCGCCCGCAACCTGAAAAAATGCGCCGAAGCGGTGGCGGCCGAGCATGGCGGTGTGTTTCCCGACACCGAGGAAGGCCTGCGAGCGCTTCCCGGCATCGGCGACTATACGTCCGCCGCCGTCTCTGCCATCGCCTTCAACCGCCAGTCCGCGGTCATGGACGGCAATGTCGAGCGGGTGATTTCGCGGCTTTACGCCATCGACGCGCCGCTTCCGGGCTCCAAACCGGCGATGAAGGCAAGGGTGGCTGAACTGACGCCGACTGAGCGGCCCGGCGATTTCGCGCAGGCCATGATGGATCTCGGCGCGACCATCTGCACTCCGAAACGGCCGGCCTGCGCTCTCTGTCCCTTCCGCGACGACTGTCTGGCCCTTGCAGAACACGACCCGGAACGGTTTCCGGTCAAGGCAGCGAAGAAGGAAAAGCCCGTGCGGTTCGGCGCCGTCTTCGTGGCCGTGACGCCGGAGGGCGAAGTGCTATTGCGGCGGCGGGTCGACAGCGGGCTGCTCGGCGGAATGACCGAAGTGCCGACCACCGCCTGGACGTCGCGCCTCGACGGCGGGACCACGACCGACCATGCCCCCTTCCCCGCCGCATGGGAGGCATCGGGCTCCGTAACCCACGTCTTCACCCATTTCGAACTGAGGCTCTCGGTCTTCCGGGCGAAGACCGCGAAGGTCGCCACCGCCGACGGCTGGTGGGAGCCGGTCACAAATCTCGAGGCCCAGGCCTTGCCTACGGTGATGAAAAAAGCGATCACCCAGGCTATTCCACTGGCCTTCGAAAAAGCGTGATTATGTAGCGACTACCATCGATAATCCCGCTCGGCCAGTCGGGGGAATCGGCGGTGCTGGACTCATTGCCGCGGACAAGGCTTAATGCTGCGCGGGGATGACGAAATTGCCGGGGCAATTATGCGATCACCGCAGCAAATGACTGATGACAGCGATGTTCTCGATGCTGTCGTCATCGGGGCCGGTTGGGCCGGCCTGGGTGTCAGCTACTGGCTGGCGCGACGGGGCCTGCGCCACAGCGTGTTGGAGCGGGGCCGCATAGGAGAGACCTGGCGCGCGCAGCGATGGGATTCCTTTCGGATGAATACTCCCAACGTGCAGACCGTCATGCCGGGCGACTGCTATGACGGTCCGGATCCGGATGGCGCCCTGACGCGCGACCAGTTCGTCGCTCTCCTTGAGGACTTCGCCGAGCGCAACGCGCTGCCGATCGAACCTGATACTGCCGTGAGCGAACTTACGCACGAGAATGGCGCCTATCGACTGAGTACCTCACGCGGCACGCTTTTGGCACGCAATGTGATCGTCGCAAGCGGCAGCCTGAATTGTCCGGTGCGCCCGGTCTGGGCCGCCACGTTGACGCCCGCTCTCCACCAGATCAACGCTTCCGGCTACCGCAGCGCTGCCGATCTGCCCGACGGAGCGGTGCTGGTGGTCGGAGGCGGCCAATCTGGTGTTCAGATCGCGGAAGAATTAGCGGGCGCGGGTCGAACGGTCCTCCTTGCGACCAGTCGTGTCGGACGGCTGCCACGGCGCTACCGGGGTCGCGACATCATGGTCTGGCTGCTCGAAAGCGGGTTTCTCGACGGGCGCCGGGAGGAAGTCATTCGACTTGCCGGACGCATCCCGCCGCGTGGTGTGCTTGGGTCGACGCATACGATAAGCCTTCAGGCGCTAAGCGCCCAAGGCGTCGTGCTTCTTGGGCGTCTCATCGACATCGTGGACGGCGGCAGCCTCTCGTTTGCCAGCGATGTCGAAGCGAATGTCCGCTTCGCGGATGAAGCCTCCGACAATATCAAGCGCCATGTCGACGACTATATCAGCCGCGCCGGGATCGACGCACCCGTTGCGGAGCCGGACCCGGCGGAGACTGTCGCGATGCGTCAGTCGAGCCCGACGATCGGTACGCTCGATCTCTTCCGCTCCGGCGTAACGAGCGTGGTGTGGTGCACGGGCTTTAAGGGCGATTTCAGTTGGATGAGGCTTCCCGGTGCGCTCGACAGTGCGGGACAGCCTGTTCACGCAGATGGCGTGGCCGTCCTGCCTGGCCTTTACTTCGCAGGGCTGGACTTTGCCTCCACACGCAAGTCAGGCATCATCTTGGCGATCGCCGAGGAAGCACCTCGCCTTGTCGGACATATCGCGGGGCATTCGTGACCGCCTTTGGCGCGATCCGGCCGTCATGCGTTCCCAGGTTGGTGGCATTTGCTACCGAATCGCGCGAAAAATCCTCGAACTGATATTCCCGGGACCTGTTCATGGCAGCCAAGATCGACCACATCGTCTTCGACATCGGCAAGGTGCTGATCCACTACGATCCGAACCTTCCCTATGCCCGCGTCATTCCGGACGAGGAGGAGCGCAGATGGTTCTTTGAGAACGTCTGCACCCATGAATGGAACCTGGAGCAGGATCGCGGCCGAAAGTGGGAAGATGCCGAGGCGCTGCTGGTCGCGCAATATCCGGAGCGCGAGGAACAGATCCGCGCCTTCCGCAAATGCTGGCACGAAATGGTGCCACATGCCTATGACGGCTCGGTCAAGATCATGGAAAGCCTGATCGACAAGGGCCGCGACGTGACGATGCTGACCAATTTCGCCGCCGACACGTTCGCCGAGGCTAGGCAGATCTTCCCCTTTCTCAACAAGCCGCGGGGCGTCACCGTGTCGGGCGAGATCGGCCTGATCAAGCCGGACGTGGCGATCTACGAAAAGCACGCCCGCGACTTCGGCCTGACCCCGGAAGCCTCGATCTTCATCGATGACAGCCATGCAAACGTCGAAGGTGCGCGCGCGGCCGGCTGGCAGGCGGTGCATTTCAAAGATGCCGAGACGCTGCGGCAGGACCTGATCGCCCACGGCATCGAGGTATAAGACCGTCCGGTCGCGGGGCTGGTTCCTAGAGGATCCGGCTCGCGGCGCAGACGCGCCCGACGACTTTCAGCTCCGCTAAACCGTCCTTCAGGACATGCTGCGAGCGATACCGCTCCAGATTGTCCGGCAGGAGTTCGACACTGCCGTCGGCAAACCGCTGCACCCGCCGGGCGATCAGTTCCGCGCCGGCATCGAACAGATAGACGCTCCCGTCCTCCAGCTTGCGGTCGCTGATGTCGACAAACATCGGCGTACCGCCGACGATCGTCGGCGACATGCTGTCGCCGCTCGCAGATACGACCCGCATGTTCTCCGGATCGACCGAGAGCATCGCCCAGAAACCTCCGTGGATGGCCGCCCATGTGGTGTCGAGGGAAGACTGTCCGGGCACGACGTCTTCATAAGCCGGGATCACCATGCGATCAGCGAGATCCCAGATCGGGCTCGGCTCGGAAAACCCGGCCGGCGGGATTTCCGGAGGTGAAAAATGGATGACTCCATCCTCGACCGACCAGTCATTGCCGAGATATTCGATGGGCACTTCGGCGAGTTCCGCCATCATGTTGAGCGTGCTGTGGCGCGGCTCGGTCTTGCCGTGACGGTAGTTGTCGAGCGTGTTGTCGTTGAGGCCGAGCGCATCAACGACGCGCAGGCGGCCGCCGGCCAGTTCGCAGAGGATCAGCATCTTCAGCGCCACGGCACGGCGCGCGGCATCCCTGCCCTCCCAGCTTGGAGAGAACCGCGCCAGCGCACGCTCGATCCGGTGGCGCAACTCGCCATTGACAGGCATGGACATTCTAAAAAACGCTAAATTGGAAATTCGTTCAACCCCGTACAACCTACGATATCAAGCGCAGGTGACGGCGGGAATACCTGAAATTTCGCAAAGTCGAGTTTGGCCGGGGCGGCAGAGGCTGCCAACGCCACGCCGAAAAAAGAAATGGCGCCCGGGATCAGCCTTCCCGGGCGCCAATTATCCTCGTCCGGGACTAGAGGTACAAACCGGACAAGGCATTCGGTCGATATGGCGGGGACCGGTGGATCAGTCCAGTTTCGCCATACCGTTTCGGATCACGGATCGCAGTTCATCGATGGGCTTGAGCGATTGCCCGTCGTCGAAATGCCAGAAAGTCCATCCGTTGCATGCATCAAGGCCCTGCACTTTCGCGCCGAGGCGATGAATGGAACCGGCGTCGCCATTTGCCGAGAGCGTGCCGTCGGCGCGGATGATCGCGCTGTGGCGGCGCTTCGCATCGGTCAGGACCTGGCCGGGCTTGACGAGACCGCTTTCGACCAGCGTGTTGAAGGCGACACGAGGTTCGGCCTTCTTGCCGGTCATGACCGTCAGTTCCGCCTTGCCGAGCGGCTCGACGGAGGCGATGCGGGCAGAAGCCGCATCGATATAATCCTGCTCGCGCTCGATGCCGACGAAATTGCGGCCGAGACGTTTTGCGACGGCGCCGGTCGTGCCGGTGCCGAAGAAGGGATCGAGAATGACGTCGCCCGGCCTGGTCGAGGCCATGATCACACGGGCAAGCAGCGACTCCGGCTTCTGGGTCGGATGGACCTTCTTGCCGTCGTCGCCCTTCAGGCGTTCGCCGCCGGAGCAGATCGGGAACAGCCAGTCGGAGCGCATCTGCACGTCGTCGTTGGAGGCCTTCAGCGCATCGTAGTTGAAGGTATAGCCTTTCGACTTGGCGTCGCGGCTCGCCCAGATCATCGTCTCATGGGCGTTCTGGAACCGGCGGCCCTTGAAGTTCGGCATCGGGTTCACCTTGCGCCAGACGATGTCGTTCAGCAGCCAGAAGTTCAGGTCCTGCATGATCGCGCCGACGCGGAAGATGTTGTGGTAGGAACCGATGACCCAGATCGTGCCATTCGGCTTCAAGACGCGGCGGCAGGCGAGCAGCCAGGCGCGGGTGAAGGCGTCATAGACTTCGAAGGAGGCGAACTGGTCCCATTCGTCATCGACGGCATCAACCAGCGACTGGTCGGGACGGTGCAGCGTGCCGCCGAGCTGGAGATTATAAGGTGGATCGGCGAAGATCGCGTCGACGGAATGATCCGGCAAGGCTTCCAGAGCAGCGACGCAATCGCCCTTGATGATGGAGTTTAGCCAAGTGTCCGGACGGACCTGACGCTTCAGGTCGGCCAGCGGAAGAACTGCTGCCATGTGCTACTCGCTACGCTCTACTCGATACGAATTTTACTGCCTGTTATGGTTACCTATTTTGGTTACCAAAGCCTGAAGCGGTGCACGATTTCGGGAAAAATTTTGAGGCGTGGAAAGATGGTGCGGGTTGCGTTAGGATCAGGTCATGAAGAGAAGTGAAGCGATCGAAAAGCTGAAACAGCAGGCCGACGCCATCCGCGCGCTCGGCGCGACCTCGCTTTATCTTTTCGGCTCGGTCGCACGCGACGAGGCCGGGCCGACAAGCGATCTCGATTTGTTTATCGATTATGATCCGCGGAGCCGCTTCAATGCATTCGACCTCGTCGGAATCAAGCTTTTCCTGGAAGATGAGCTTGCGACAGAGGTCGATATAACAACGCGCGATAGCCTTCACCCGATTCTGAAGGACAGGATCGAAAGCTCCGCGTTGCAGGTCTTCTGATGTCCCGCGAGGTCCGGCATTTTCTCTACGATATCCGCCAAATGATCTCCATCGTCGAGAATGCGACTGCTGGCAAATCGTTCGCCGACTATAGCGGCGATCCGATTCTCAAACTGGGCTTGGAGCGCGCTGTCGAAATCATCTCGGAGGCAAGTCGTGGGATTCCGGATGATCTCAAAACATCACGTCCGGAAATCCCCTGGCCGAAAATTAGAGGTATCGGCAACGTCTTGAGGCACGAATATCATGGCCTTTCAGACAAGATCATCTGGGGCGTGATCGTGGACGAGATCCCGAAGCTTAGGCTTGCCATAGAAGCGATACTGCGAATGGTCGAGGAGCAATAGCTAAGCCGCATGCACCTCGCGGCTATCCTTCGGCGCCTCGTTCCGCTCGAACATGCCGTAGTCCCTGACGACATGGCCGATGCGCAGGCGGTAATCGGCGAAGACGCCGCCGCGGCCGGCTTTCTGGGCGGCGCGGTGGCTTTCCAAATTGCGCCACGCCTTGACGGCCTCCTCGTCGCGCCAGAACGACAGGGAGAGGATTTTTCCGCGCAGGGTGAGGCTTTCGAAACGCTCGATCGAGATGAAGCCGTCGATGGTTTCCAGTTCGGATCTGAGTTCGCCGGCAAGGTCGAGATATTTGTGGCGCTCGCCCATATAGGGGATGACTTCGAAGATGACGGCGATCATGGCTTTACCAAAGCTCCGTGCGGCATGGATACGTTCTTGAGGAAGATCCGGTCCTCCTTCAGGATGAAACGTTCGCGTTTCGAGAACGCATAATTCTCCTGGCCGAGCGGATCTGCCGTCAGCCGGGCGCGATAGGCCTCGTAGGCGGCGAGGCTGTCGATGTTGTAGACGCCGTAGGCCGTCGTCGCCGAGCCCTCGTGCGGGCCGAAATAACCGATCAGATCGGCGCCGCAGCGCGGGATCGCCTGGCCCCAGTTGCGGGCATACTCAGTGAAGTCGTCCTTTTTGAACGGGTCGATTTCGTAGCGGATGAAACAGGTGATCATGGCTTTTCTCCTTGTGCTGTGGAGGTGTTTTGCCATGTTGCCAGACGAAGATGCTTCGGTTACGGTCGAAGTATGAAAGAAGGTCCAGACATTGCCCGCATCGGGATGCTGTTCGGCGATCCCGCCCGTGCCAACATGCTGACCGCCCTGATGGGCGGCCAGGCGCTGACGGCGACCGAGCTTGCGCAAGCGGCCGGCGTGACGGTGCAGACGGCCAGTTCGCATCTCTCCAAGCTCGAGGAAGGCGGCATTCTCGCCCAGCGCAAGCAGGGCCGGCATCGCTATTTCACGCTTGCCGACGCGGCCGCCGGCACGCTGCTCGAAAACATCATGGGGTTTGCGGCAAGCAGAGGCCATCTACGCCACCGGCCAGGGCCGAAAGATCCGGCATTGCGCAAGGCGCGCGTCTGCTACGACCATCTCGCCGGCGACTACGGGGTCAGGATGCTCGACAGTTTCGTGGCCCGCGGCGCGATCGAGAGCGACGGCGAGAACCTGACGATGACCGAGGACGGGCGCGCGGAACTCGGCACGCTCGGCATCGATGTGGCATCGCTCACATCCAATCGCCGGCCGCTCTGCAAATCCTGCCTCGACTGGAGCGAGCGGCGTTCGCATCTGGCCGGAACGCTCGGCAAGGCGCTGCTTGCCCATTTCCTCGAAAACGGCTGGGCACGGCGCAGTGACGAGAGCCGCGCCGTGCTGTTTACGCCCGACGGCGAGCGGAAGTTTCTTTCGCTGTTTCCGGCCGGCTGAACTTCATCACCAGCGCACCTTTGTATTCTTCTCCTGCGATGCGATCGCAAAGGCTGCTCCATTCGCAGCCCGTGCAAGCGTCGCGGGTCACGCCGGCAGAGAAGGCGCGGCGCAGTTGCTCGAACAGCGCCTGATCGGAGGCGATCACCGCCCCGATCTCTAGCTCCCGCCCAAGCAGGCGGGCGATATCCGCCAGCGCCGCTGCATCGCGGCCGGCAACCGAAGCACCGAAACAATGTGCACTTTCATCCGACAGGAGCGGAGCGCAGATATCGTCGGGACCGGAGACGATCTCGATCGTCTCGCCGGCGGAAAGCCGGCCGGCGAGACGACGATAGTTGGCGACGAAGGCTGGGCTATAGCCCTCGCCGACAAAGGTCAGCATGCAGAGAAGATGATGCGGCCGCAGCCTCACCGTCATTCTGCCGCAGTGCGGTTGCGGGAGGCGACGGCGGCAAGGACGGCTGCAGCCAGGCCCGATTTCAGTGCAGCACCGAGGATGAACGGAGCAACGCCGGCCCAGAACGCCTTTTCAGCGCCGATCAGTGCAGCGAGCCAGGCCCAGCCGAGCGCAAGGCATAGAAGGTTTGCGATCAGATGCGCCGAGAAGCTGGCGAGTATGCGCCGCCCGGTCCAGCCGCGTTCGGCAAGCCAGCCGGCAACGGCTGCAATCACCGGAAAGGAAAAGAGATAACCCGCGGTCGGCCCGGCGAACACGGCAATGGCGCCCGCCCCACCGGCGAGCACCGGCGCTCCAAGCGCAGCCTCCCCAAGCCACGCAAGCACCGTCACGGCGCCAAGCCGCCAGCCGTAAAGCGCGCCGATCATGGTCACCGCGAAGGTCTGCATGGTGATCGGGACCGGGACCATCGGCACGGCGATCCGGGACGCGATCGCCAGCACCAGCGTACCTGCAACCACGAACAGGACTTTGGCGGGCAAGGACCGCTCGACAAGTCGAAAGGGATCGAAAACAAGCGTCTGGGGGGAATTAATCAGGGACATCGAACTCTCCTTCTAAAATTATAGATAATTTTGCTTCCCATCTATTTTATGAGGTGAATTTTCGACGGACGCAATAGCTATGGCGTCGAGTACACGATGGAGGGAACCGAAACGACGGCACAAATCCACCCGAACAGGCCGATGGAAGCCAGTTTTCGCGGAAGTAAATTATCTATAATTTCGAGGAGTGACTAACCGACGATGGCGAAAGTCTCGCGCGCGGCACCAGTCTTGGCCGGCTGCGGGCCACGGCCGATCCATTGCACATGTTTCTGCAGGATGGCGGCGGCCTCGTCGGCCTTGCCCTGCCTAAGAGCGGAGAGGATGGCGCGATGGTCGTGGTCGGTACGTTTTTCCCAGCCGGATTGCCAGGCGGAGAACAGGAACCTGGCGCTTGCCGCATGCAGATCGTCGATCGAAGCGAGCAGGCGCTTCATGCCGCAGGGGGCGAGGATCAGCCGGTGGAAACGGCGGTTCGCCGCCTCCCAGGCATGCACGTCGGCGGCGGCATCGCCCTCACGGGCCGCGTCTTCCGCCGCATCGAGGATGGCCGGGGTCAGGTGGCGGGCGGCATGACGGAGCGCCAGCACTTCCAGCACGGCACGCATTTCCGCCACTTCGCGGACTTCGGCGAGATCGAAGGAGGCGACCCGCACGCCACGCCGCGGCTCGCTGATCGCCAGCCCTTGCGCTTCCAGCCGGCGGAACGCCTCGCGCACCGGCACGTGGCTGGTCTCGAATTCCTCAGCGATATGATCCTGGCGAAGACGGGCGCCGGGGGTGAGCTCGCCACGCACGATGCGGTCGGCAAGCACGCGGCTGATGCGGCTGGCGATGGTGTCTTCCGGTTCCTTGCCCATCAGCGTTCCTTAGTGCGCCGTTTTCCGCTTGTCGAGAGCCGCCCGCTACGCTTGTCCCAGCCATGCGCGGCGGTTGGTTGAGGTTTGTCCTGCCATCGTATAAAAGGCCGCCTCACCTTATATCAGGCCCATGGAAGGCATTTCCTCATGAGCAGCTTCGACCTCATCATCTTCGATTGCGACGGCGTTCTCGTCGATTCAGAAATCATCGCGGCGCAGGTGGAATCCAGGCTGCTCACCGAAGCGGGTTATCCGATCAGCGTCGAGGAAATGGGCGAGCGCTTCGCCGGCATGACCTGGAAGAACATCCTGCTGGCCGTGGAAAAAGAAGCCGATATTCCGCTGTCCGCCTCGCTGCTCGACAAGTCCGAGACAATCCTTGACGCACGGCTTGCCCGCGACGTGAAGATCATCGACGGCGTGAAATTCGCGCTGGCAAGGCTGACGACGCAGCGCTGCATCTGCTCCAATTCGAGCACCCACCGGCTCGACGTGATGCTCGAAAAGGTCGGCCTGAAACCTTATTTCGCGCCGCATATCTATTCGGCCAAGGATCTCGGGCCGGATCGGGTCAAGCCGAAGCCGGATATCTTCCTGCACGCCGCCGAGCAGTTCAAAGTTTCGCCGGAGAAGTGCCTGGTGATCGAGGATTCCACCCATGGCGTCCATGGCGCCAAGGCGGCCGGCATGCGCGTCGTCGGTTTTACCGGCGCATCGCACACCTATCCGAGCCATGCCGACCGATTGACGGACGCCGGTGCCGAAACCGTGATTTCGCGGATGATGGACCTGCCGGCCGTTATTGCTGCGCTCGGCGAATGGGCCGGGGCGCTCTGAGCGAATTCACGCATTGGTGACGTCTCGTCGAGCGCTCTGCCATGCGATAGAGGCGAACCTTAGCGCTTAATTTTGCGTAATATTCATCATTGCACTTGAGCTTAGTTGTGCCATCTTGCGGCAGCAGGCAGCGCCTTTTCTTTTTGCTGAAAGGTGCGCGATGAACGATATTCTCTCCTTCAAAGCTTGGGGCATTGAGGCGACCGCCAACGGCGGCATGGCGATCAGTGCACTCGCCCTGATCGTTCTATCTTACCTATTGCTCCGAAGCCTTCGATGATTCAGCTCCGGCGGGCCGGCTTCTTTGCTGGGCCGGTGTCGTAGCCGAGGCGGACGCGGGTGAAGCGCGAGGCGCCGCCTTGCGCGTTCGGGATCTGCACATCCGCCTTGTTGAAGATGAACTGGGTGCCGCCGGCCGGCATGTCGACCGGGAAGGACACCTTCTGCGAATAGATGACGCTGTCGCCGTCGACCACTTCGATGAGGATCGGCAGAGTGACCGTGCCGGGGACGCCGACCGGGCCCTGGACGAGACGTCCTTGCGCGACGACGTTGATGGTCAGCGTCGTCTCATTGGCGGTGCACTGGCGCGTCGCATCGGCGAGCGAGGCCTGATAGAGCAGTTTTTCCGGCTTATTTTCACCGCCGCGCGCATAGGCGCGGTGAATGGCGGTCTGTTCCAGCATGACGACCGGCGGGCAGAATGCCTGCACGACGGGAGTTGCTGCCTCAGCGGCGGGGGCGGCGGTTGCGGTCGGGGTCAGCCCCTCTGTCGGCGCCGAGGAATTGCAGCTTGCGAGAACCGCCACGAGCGACACCGCCAGAAGACCACGCGAAATCTTTGCAAACACCGTACTCAACCCTCTTCGATCCCAATTTCTTGGCCATTCACCTGGCGAACCGGAGCGTCACTTTCCGGTCTTTCACCGCCCATTTTCCTGGTCTATATCAGCGGCGCGAATAAAAATCGATTGGGGTTGATGGTCGTGGACTATATTTCTACCCGGGGCGAAGCCGCTCCGCTCGGATTCCGGGATGCGCTGATGGCGGGCCTTGCCCGCGACGGCGGCCTTTACGTGCCACGCCAATGGCCTTCGCTCTCCAAAAAGGAGATCCGCGCCCTGCGCGGCAGGACCTATCAGGAGGTCGCCTTCGAGATCCTCAAGCACTTCGTCGGCGACGAAATCCCCGCCGACAAGCTGAAGGGCATGATTGACGAGGCCTATGCCACGTTCCGGCATCCGGCCGTCGTGCCGCTGGTGCAGACCGGGCCGAACGACTTCGTGCTCGAGCTCTTCCACGGCACGACGCTCGCCTTCAAGGACGTGGCGATGCAGCTGCTCGCCCGGCTGATGGACTATGTGCTGGCCGAGCGCGGCGAGCGCGCCACGATCGTCGGCGCGACGTCGGGGGATACCGGCGGAGCGGCCATCGACGCATTCGCGGGCCGCGAGCGCACCGACATCTTCATCCTTTTCCCGCATGGCAAGGTCTCGTCCGTGCAGCAGCGGCAGATGACGACCTCCAGTGCCGCCAACGTGCATGCGCTGGCGCTGAGGGGCAATTTCGACGACTGCCAGAACATCGTCAAGGAGATGTTCAACGACGTCGCCTTCCGCGACCGGGTGAAGCTCTCGGGCGTCAACTCGATCAACTGGGCGCGCATCATGGCGCAGGTCGTCTATTATTTCACGGCCGCCGTTTCGCTCGGCGGGCCGGACCGGAAAATCTCCTTCACGGTGCCGACCGGCAATTTCGGCGATATTTTCGCGGGTTATGTGGCCAAGAAGATGGGCTTGCCGATCGACCGGCTGGTGATCGCCACCAATGACAACGACATTCTCGCCCGGACGCTGAAGACCGGCCGCTACGAGATGCGCGACGTCAAGGCGACCACCTCGCCGTCGATGGACATCCAGATCTCGTCCAATTTCGAGCGGCTGCTGTTCGAAGCCTATGGCCGCGACGCCGCTTCGGTGCGCGCCGCGATGGCCGGGCTGAAGCAGTCCGGCAGCTTCGAGATCAAGCCGGAGGCGCTGAAAGCCGTCCGCCGCGAGTTCCGTGCCGGGCGGGCGACGGAGCGACAGGTTGCCGCAACCATCCGCGAAACGCTTTCCGAGACCGGATACCTCCTCGATCCCCATACTGCGACCGGTGTTTTCGTCGCAGGCAAGAACGCAAAACCGGCAAGCCCGATGGTCACTCTGGCCACTGCGCACCCGGCCAAATTTCCGGCCTCGGTAAAATCCGCTTGCGGAATTGATCCGGCGCTTCCATCATGGCTTGCTGATCTTATGCAAAGGGAGGAGCGCTTCGATATCTTGGAGCCTGAGCTTAAGGCCGTCGAAACATTCATCGGCCAGCATGCCCGCGCTAAGTAACAGAGGTATCGGCGGCGCCGGAAAGACGTAAACATGAATGTAGAAATCACCCGGCTCGCCTCCGGGTTGACGGTCGTCACCGAAACCATGCCGCATCTGGAGAGCGTCGCGCTGGGTGTCTGGATCAAGTCCGGATCGCGTAACGAGACCGAGGACGAACATGGGATCGCCCACCTCCTCGAGCACATGGCCTTCAAGGGCACCGCCCGCCGCAGCGCCCGTGACATCGCCGAAGAAATCGAGAATGTCGGCGGCGAACTCAATGCCGCAACATCCACCGAAACCACCTCCTATTACGCCCGGGTGCTCAGGGACAACGTACCGCTCGCGGTCGACATCCTTGCCGACATCCTGACGGAATCAGCCTTCGACGAGGAAGAACTGCGTCGCGAAAAGCACGTCATCCTCCAGGAGATCGGCGCTGCCAACGACACGCCCGACGATGTGGTGTTCGACAAGTTTTCCGAGGTCGCCTATCGCGGTCAGACGATCGGCCGACCGATCCTCGGCACGCCGGATACGGTCAAGGGTTTCACGCCAGGGCAGATCCGCAACTACCTTTCGCGCAATTACACGACCGACCGGATGTTCGTGGTCGCTGCGGGCGCCGTGGATCACACGACGTTCGTCAAGCAGGTGGAAGAGCGTTTTGCCCGCCTGCCCATGACCCCGAGTTCGCCGCCTGTGTTGGAAGTCGCCCGTTACATCGGCGGCGACGTGCGCGAAACCCGCGACCTGATGGACGCGCAGGTGCTGCTCGGTTTCGAGGGCAAGGCCTATCACATGCGCGACTTCTACTGCTCGCAGATCCTCGCCAACATCCTCGGCGGCGGCATGTCCTCGCGCCTGTTCCAGGAAGTGCGCGAACGTCGCGGCCTGTGTTATTCGGTCTATGCCTTCCACTGGGGCTTTTCCGATACCGGCATCTTCGGTATCCATGCGGCAACCGGCGGCAACGAGTTGCCGACACTGGTGCCTGTGATCATCGATGAGCTGCGCAAGTCCTCGGAGACGATCCACCAGCAGGAAATCGACCGTGCCCGCGCCCAGATCCGCGCCCAGCTTCTGATGGGCCAGGAAAGCCCGGCCGCCCGCGCCGGCCAGATCGCCCGCCAGATGATGCTCTATGGTCGCCCCATCCCCAACCCGGAAATGATGGAACGGCTGGAAGGTATCACCACGGAGCGGCTTACCGACCTTGCCGGACGGCTGTTTTTCGATACAGTTCCCACCTTGTCGGCGGTCGGCCCGATCGAACAGCTCGCGCCATTGACCGACATCTCCACGGCGCTTTCCACGCCGGGGATCCAGACGAAGAAGGCTGCCGGTTAAACCGGCCGCCCTGCCCGGAGCAGCGTTAGCATGACCAAATCGGTGTTTCGGTTCCTGTCGCGACAGCCGGACACACCAGAGCTTTATGGCGAAAACCACCTGCTCCGGCTTCCCCGTTATTCCGACTACAAACAGTGGCAGCGGTTGCGCTCGGAAAGCCGGCCGTTCCTGCAGCCCTGGGAGCCGATCTGGCGGCCGGACGAGCTGACCGAAGGGGCGTTCCGCCTGCGCGTCGTCAGAAGCGGCCAGGAATATGCCTCGGGCCTTGCCGTGCCGCTGCTGCTCTTCCGCCGCGACGACCAGGTGCTGCTCGGCGGCCTGACCATCGGCTATATCCGCCGGGGTGCGGCGCAGAGCTGCATGGTCGGCTACTGGATGGGCGAGAAACATTCCGGCCAAGGCCACATGTTGGCCGCATTGAAGGTGGCTATCCCGTATATCTACGGCGGACTTCAGTTGCACCGGATCGAGGCAGCCTGTATTCCGGAGAACTGGAAAAGTGTCCGGCTTTTGGAAAAGGCCGGTTTCGAGCAGGAAGGTCTTTTGCGCAAGTATCTCAAAATCAATGGCGAATGGCGCGACCACCTGATGTTTTCCCGCCTGCCGGAAGACGGTGAGTTCGGGAAGATGCTGAAGCCATGAACGCCTCAGCCTTGCGTCTTGCGTCATTGATCCGCTTTTTTCCGGCAATCATCGCCCTCCTCGCAGCCGCCATGGTCCTGACGGCTGCGCCAGGTGCGCGCGCCGCGGAGCCGGTCAAGATCTCGCGAGACGACACGGCGCTCGACCTCACGAGAACCACCGATATCTACGTCAACCAGGGCGAGGCCTTCCAGGTGTCGACCGCCGCCGCTGCGGATGGCATCCGCCGCCGCATCGAGGTGCGTGCAAGCTCTCCCGGCCACCAGGGCGACTGGGCGGTCTTTGCACTTTCCAACGTTTCGGAAGAACAGCTCGAACGGGTGATCGTTGCCCCGCATTTCCGGCTCGCCAACTCGAAAATGTTCTGGCCGGACCTCGGCTCGCAGCGCATCATCTCGATCACGCCCTCGGAAGGTTTTGCGCTCGACCGGATACCGAGCCCGGATGCCGACGTTTTCCGGATCACGCTGAACCCCGGTTCGACCATCACCTTCGTCGCCGAGCTCGCGACGCCGTCGCTGCCGCAAATCTATCTTTGGCAGCCGGACTCCTACAAGGACACGGTCAACTCGTTCACGCTCTATCGCGGCATCGTGCTTGGAATCGCGGGCCTGCTGGCGGTGTTCCTGACCATTCTCTTCGTCGTCAAGGGCACCTCGATGCTGCCGGCGGCGGCAGCGCTTGCCTGGGCGGTACTCGCCTATATCTGCGTCGATTTCGGTTTCCTGGACAAGCTGATCACCGTCACGTCGGGCGACCAGCGCATATGGCGCGCGGCGGCGGAGGTGGCGCTCGCGTCTTCGCTCGTCATCTTCCTGTTCACTTACCTCAACCTCAACCGCTGGCACGTGCATCTCGGTTACGCGACGCTTGCCTGGGTGGTCGGCCTGGTGCTGCTCGGCGGTGTGGCGATCTACGATCCCTCGGTCGCGTCGGGCATCGCCCGCCTCTCGTTCGCACTGACCGGTACCGTCGGCATCCTGTTGATCATCTATCTCGGCTTCAACCGCTACGATCGGGCGATCCTGCTGGTGCCGACCTGGGCGCTGATCCTGGTCTGGCTGTTCGCCGGCTGGCTGACGGTGACCGGCAAGCTCGACAACGACATCATTCAGCCGGCGCTTGGCGGCGGTCTCGTTCTGATCGTGCTTCTCATCGGCTTCACGGTCATGCAGCACGCCTTTGCCGGCGGCGCCTATCAGCAGGGCCTGTTCTCCGATCTCGAACGGCAATCGCTGGCGCTCACCGGCAGCGGCGACACCGTCTGGGACTGGGACGTGGCCCGCGACCGCGTTGTCACCACACCGGACATCTCGACCCGCCTCGGGCTCGATGTCGGCGCCATGCACGGGCCGGTGCGCAACTGGGTGCCGCGGCTGCACCCCGACGACCGCGACCGCTTTCGCGCGACGCTGGACGTGCTGCTCGAACACCGCCGCGGCCGTCTGAACCACGAATTCCGCATCCGCGCCGAGGACGGGCATTTCCACTGGCTGCAGATCCGCGCCCGGCCGGTGCTCGGCTCGAACGGCGAAATCATCCGCTGCGTCGGCACGATCATCGATGTGACCGAGCAGAAAAATTCCGTCGAACGGCTGCTCCAGGACGCACTGCACGACAACCTGACCGGCCTGCCGAACCGCCAGGTCTTCCTCGACCGGCTGCAATCGGTGCTGACGCTGGCGCCGGCCGGCGACACCGTGCGGCCGACCGTCATGGCGATCGACATCGACCGCTACAAGCAGGTCAACGATAGTCTCGGCATCGCCGCCGGCGACAATATCCTGATCGCGCTGACCCGCCGTCTGCGCCGGCTGCTGAAGCCGCAGGACACGCTGGCGCGACTTGCCGGCGACCAGTTCGGACTGATCCTCGTCTCCGAGCGCGACCCGGCCAAGGTGGCGGATTTTGCCGATGCGGTCTCCAAGGCGATCATGGTGCCGATCAACTTCGCCAACCGCGAAATCATCCTGACAGCCTCGATCGGCCTCTCCTCGTGGGTCGACCAGCAGGAAAGCGCCTCCGGCATGCTGGCCGACGCGGAACTTGCCATGTACCGGGCGAAACGCTCCGGCGGCAACCGCGTCGAGCCTTTCCGCCCCGCCTTCCGGGCCGCCGGCGCCGACAAGCTGCAGATCGAGACCGATCTTCGCCGCGCCATCGAGCGCAAGGAACTGTTCCTCGCCTATCAGCCGATCATCAGCCTGAAGGATGGCGAGATAGCGGGTTTCGAGGCGCTGATGCGCTGGGATCATCCCAAGCGCGGCAGCATACCGCCTTCGGAGTTTATTCCGATTGCGGAAATGTCGGACCTGATCGGCCCGCTCGGCCTGTTCGCCCTCGACCGGGCCGCCTCGGACCTGATGGTCTGGCAGGGCCAGACCGGCGACCTGCCGGTGTTCGTGTCGGTCAACCTGTCGAGCGCCCAGCTTCTCAACGCCGATCTCTACAACGACGTGCGCGCGCTATTGCAGAAGACCCAGGTCAATCCGGGCCAGCTGAAGCTCGAACTCACCGAGTCGCTGATGATGGAGAACCCGGAACAGGCGCGGCTGGTGCTTGGCAAACTCAAGGAGACGGGCCTCAGCCTCGCGCTCGACGATTTCGGCACCGGCTATTCGTCGCTCGCCTACCTTACGCAGTTCCCGTTCGACACGATCAAGCTCGACAAGGCGCTGGTTCGCAACGCAACGGAAAAGCGGGCAGTCCTTTTGCGTTCCGTGATCGCCATGGCCCGTGCGCTGGAAATGACCGTGGTGGCGGAGGGCGTCGAGACCGACGAGGATGCGGCGGAACTTGCCAAGATGGGCTGCCATTTCGGCCAGAGTTATCTGTTCGGCCCGCCTGCCCCGGCAGATGCCGTGCTCCGTCTTCTGAAAGAGCGCTTCCCGCTGACCAAGCGGGCGTAGGCTTTCTCAAGCGGCCTTGCCCGCTCTCGGACGCTCGCGGGCGAAGGGGCTGAGGCCCAGCCATTGCTGCATCGAGCTCGCCATTTCCGGATCGCCGTCCAGCTCCAGCCTTCCCTGCGCCATTTCGGTCCGCACCGTCGCGATACCCATCCAGATGGCGGTCATCGTCCGGAGCGAACTGGTCACGTAGAGGTCGATCTCGAAGCCGGGATCGGTCGAGCAGACATCGACATCGCGGCCGTCGACGACCAGCCAGTAGCGCTGCTGGGCCGCCGGCCGCTCCGGAAAGAGAAAGAGGACCGTGCAACGCCGCGAAGGCATCGGCGTCGGATCGAGGTGGCGGCGCATGTCCCACATCAGCAGCGACGGATCGAGTTTCTGAAGCGAATGCTGGGTCTCGACCCAATGTTGGCCCCAGAAGCCGAGGGTCATCACCACCTCGCGCAAATCCTCGCCGGCCGGCGTCAGATGATATTCCATCACCCCATCGGCCGCCTTGCGGTTTTCGACGATGCCCGCCTGGACCAGTTCCTTCAACCGTTTCGAAAGCAGGGTCGGCGACATGCGCGGCACGCCGCGCCGGAGGTCGTTGAAACGGCAGCTGCCGCACAGAAGTTCGCGGAGCACGAGCGGCGTCCAGCGGGTGCAGAATACCTCCGCCGCCATCGCCACCGGACAGAACTGGCCGTAGCTCGCCGTCACCTCCAACATCGCCATCTCCTCGCATGCCCCGGGGCAGAATAATCCCGTTCCGGAAACCGACCAAGTCCGCTTTATGGACTATTGGCCTGACAACGGGGCGGCTCCGGATGACGGATATCAAACACCTCGTCCGTCCCGGCGCGTGCCGAACGCTCGGACACGATACATAGCTGCCAAGGCATGACGAATCTAAACGCTATCATCACAGAGCAATCGATATAGCATTGCCGCCTCATCCCCTCTTGACTCATTCATAGCTCTAGAGCTATACGTAAATCCATAGCCAATGAGGTATGAATTCAGTGTCGAACGCCCACGATGTGCTCTTTCGAACGCTTGCCGACCCGACGCGGCGAGCCATATTCGAGCGGCTGTGCCGCGAAGGCGAGAGGACGGTCGGGGTCCTGACGGCGCAGGCCGGGGTTTCTCAGCCGGTTGTCTCGAAACATCTCGGGGTGCTGAAGCGGGCCGGGCTGGTGCGCGACCGCCATGAGGGCCGCCAGACCCATTATAGCGCCCAGCTCGGCGCGCTCGCGCCGCTGGTCGACTGGACGAGCCAGATGGCCGGGTTCTGGCAAAACCGCTTCGACCGCCTCGAAGACCTGCTCAAAAGGATGGACCAATGAACGATACTTCGACCCAAACACGCACCGTCGTCGTCGAGCGAGATATTGCTCACCCGGCGGAAAAGGTCTGGCGGGCGCTCACGCAACAGCACCTGATCGAGGAATGGCTGATGAAGAACGATTTCCAGCCGGTCGTGGGTCACCGTTTCAAGCTTCGCGGCGAGTGGGGCGGCGTCCTGGACTGCGAAGTGCTGGCCGTGGAGCTTCACAGAAAGCTCTCCTACACCTGGGACCATGCGCATGAGGATGCGGCCTACGATCTGAGAAGCGTTGTGACCCTGACGCTTACCCCGACCAGCACAGGAACCCATCTGCGCATGGAGCAGTCGGGCTTCCGGCCGGATCAGACGCTCGCCTATAACGGCGCCCGCCACGGATGGCAGGGGTTCGCCAGTGCGCTGGAGACGGTTCTGGCGAGGATCGACTGACGCCTTGCGAGAGGCCGAGGCCGGAATTTTTACAGGGCGGCACTGCCGTCGTTTTCAGGGGAGGTATTATCGTTGAACTGGAACACGTTAACGCGGCAGGTCCACCGCTGGCTGTCGATCGTCTTTACGGCGACGGTCATTGCGAACTTCGTCGCCATGGGCATCGGCGAGCCGCCCTTGTGGATCGTCTACTCTCCCCTCATCCCCCTGTTCCTGCTAATGTTGAGCGGTCTTTATCTGTTCGCGTTGCCATACGCCCGTCGTAGCGGGCAACGCGCCAGCGGATAGGAGTGAACAGAATGGCTGAAAAGACGCCCAGGAAATCCGGGGCTGCCAAGCCGGCACCCGCCAGCCGCGTCGCTGCGGAGCCGGCTCTCCTTTCGGGCGGCAACCCGCAGATCGCCAAGGGTTACGGCGACGCACCCGTGCAGGCCTATATCGCCGCCATGCCGGGCTGGAAAAGCGATGTCGGGCGCCGCCTCGACGCACTCGTCACCAGCACCGTCCCCAACGTCTACAAGGCGGTCAAATGGAACTCGCCGCTCTACGGCATCGAAGGCGACGGCTGGTTCCTCAGCGTCCATTGCTTCACGAACTACATCAAGCTGGCCTTCTTCCGCGGCACCTCGCTCAACCCCGTCCCTCCCGGCACGTCCAAAACGCCGCAGACGCGCTACTTCCATATCCATGAGGGAGACGAATTCGACGAAAAACAGCTCGCCGACTGGGTGAAACAGGCCAGCCAATTGCCCGGCGAACGGATGTAGCGACGGGCGAACGGCGACAGCATGAAGAAAGCGACGGCAACAATGGAAACCATGAACAGCATTTCGGCGGACAAAGACCCTTCTCCGGCGCAGTTGATCGATGCGAGGATCCGCGAGCTTGGCGACTGGCGGGGCGAGACGCTCGCCCGGGTCCGGTTCCTGATCAAGCAGGCCGAGCCCGACGTGGTCGAGGAATGGAAGTGGCGAGGGGTCCCGGTCTGGGAGCGCGACGGGATCATCTGCACCGGCGAGACCTATAAGGCAGCCGTGAAGCTGACCTTTGCCAAAGGGGCTTCGCTGGAGGATCCTTCCGGCCTCTTCAACTCCAGCCTCGACGGAAATACCAGGCGTGCGATCGATTTTCACGAGGGCGACAAGATCGATGAGGAGGCGCTGAAGGCACTCATTCGGGCCGCCGTGGCGCTGAATACCGCCCGCCCCGCCCGCTCGCAGAAGAAGCCGAAGAGCGCCTAAAAGTACCGCTAAACGGTGCGGATCGATCCGCTTTCCGATGCCATGATCAAGGGCTCCGGGTTACCGGATTTGCCCCGGTCATCCTCGGCGCCGCGGCGGCGGCTATCCGTGTCCGGCAGGGTCTAGTCCATTTCCTGTACTTGCGGCGGCTCGCCGAGCGGCCAACACTCCGCCCATTCTCGACAAATGGGAGGAGAAAAAAATGACAACGGCAACCGAACTCAAACCCGCCCACACGGTCCATTCGAATGCGGTCGGCATTGCCAGGTCGCTCGGGCCGGTCTTTGCCGCACGCGCCGCGGAGTCCGATGACGGCGATGCCTTCGTCGCCGACAATTATCGCGACCTGCGCCATTCCGGCCTGATCGAGGCCGGCGTCCCCGCCGATCTCGGCGGCGGCGGCGCTGAGGTTCGCGAACTCTGCGATATGATCCGGGAGCTCGCGCACCATTGCGGCTCGACGGCGCTCGCCTTCTCGATGCACACGCATCAGGTGGCGATCCCCGCCTGGCGCTGGACACGTCAGAAGGCGGCACCGGTGATGCCGCTTCTCAAACGCGTGGCGGCGGAGCGGGTCGTCCTGCTCTCGAGCGGCGGCTCGGACTGGATCGAAGGATCGGGCAAGGCCCAGAAGGTCGATGGCGGTTACCGGATCACCGCGCGCAAGATCTTCACCTCCGGCTCGCCGATCGGCGACATCCTGATGACCGGCGCGGTGCTCGACGAACCGGATGGACCGAAGGTCCTGCATTTCGGCCTGCCGATGAAATCGCCGCATGTCAAAGTTCTCGACACCTGGAAGGTGATGGGGATGCGCGGCACCGGCTCGAACGACGTGATGATCGAGGGCCATGTGGTGACGGAAGAAGCGGTCGCGCTGAAGCGCAACCAAGGCGAATGGCACATGCTGTTCCACATCATCTCGATGATCGCCTTCCCGCTGATCTACGCGGCCTATCTCGGCGTTGCGGAAAGCGCACGCGATATCGCGGTCGAGATGGCGAAGCGGAAGGAGCCGGACGCCCATGTGATCGAGCTTGCCGGGCGGATGGAGACCGAACTCAGGGCCGCGCAATACGCCCATGCCGCCATGATTGCAGCGGCCGAGCGCGGCGAACCTTCGCCGGCCACGACCAACGAGATCATGATCGGCCGCTCGCTGGTCGCCCGCCACGCGATGGCCGCGACGGAACTCGCCATGGAGACAGCGGGCGGTGCAGCCTTCTATCGGGACAAGGGCCTCGAACGCCGCTTCCGCGACATTCAGGGCGCCCGTTATCACCCCATGAGATCAGGACCGCAGCAGGAGTTTTCCGGCCGCATGGCCTTGGGGCTCGATACGCTCAGGACCTTTTGAGAAACAAAAGCTTGAGGTGGCGACGCATAAAAACCAGCATAGGCTGCATTTTTACTCCAGAATGCACGATAAAAAGGGCAAGTTCAACGTAAAGTAGCGCCTGTTAAAATATGATAATGCATGTTTTGGAGTTGACGAAATCGTGATCTTGCCCCCTAATTCCCAGGGGTCTCTGAATGCGCCCCATAAACTACTTCCCGCCTTTCGATCCACCGAAAGGCGGGTTTTCTTTTTGGGGCGGGGCTATCCCCTCTGCGCCTGGATAAGCCGGTGAATATATTCCAGCTTGACCATGACGGCCTGCGAGAGGACGAAGGGATAGAGATCCGGCTGGCCCATCGAGCGATGGATGCTGTTGAGCGCCATGCTGAACGGCACCCAGGCTGAGACGAGCTGTTCCGCATCACGTGCCGCATAAGGGTTGAAAGCCACTTCCGCCGCCATTTCGGCATGGCCACGCGGCTCGATCACCATGCCATAGGCACGGGCGGTCTCCAGCGTATCGACGATGTGCAGGTAGTGGGCGAAGCACTCGGCGAAATCTTCCCAGGGGTGGGTGCTGGCATAGGTGCTGATGTAGAAATCCTGCCAGCCGGGCGGCGGGCCCAGCTCGTAATTTCTCTGCAGCGCCGCGCCGTAATCGATAGTCTCGTCGCCGAAGATGGCGCGGAACTCCTCCAGCCTGCCGCCGTCGCGCACCAGCTTGTCCCAGATATAGTGACCTGTCTCATGGCGAAAATGGCCGAGCATGGTGCGGTAGGGCTCGTTCATCGAGACGCGCACCTGCTCGCGGGTCGCATCGTCGGCCTCGGCGGCGCGGATCGCGATCAGGCCATCCTCGTGGCCGGTCATGGCCGGCACGATGGTGCCGTCCGGCTGAATCTCGTCGATCAGGAAATCGAAAACGAGGCCGCCCTGCGGATCCTCGTCGCGATTGGTGTGCGGCAGGTTCCAACGCATCAGCGAGTAGAAGAGATGCCGCTGCGCCTGGCTGATGCGTCGCCACTGGCTGAGGCCGACCTCGGTCGAGGCGTCCGGAACCAGCCGGTTATGCCGGCAGGCAGGGCAGAAGGGATGCGGATCGTCGGCGCTGACCGTCCAGTTGCAGATGTCCATCGCGGCATTGGCGCAGTGGCGCACCTTGTAGTCCGGCCGGGCGACGAGATGCCATGCCCCCTCCCCTTCATCCTGCGCGAGCGCGTGCATGGCCAGATGCTCCGGGACGAATGCCAGCCGATGGCCGCAGTTGACGCAGGAGCGATTGTCGAAATGGATGGTCTGGCCGCAATGATCGCAGTCGTAGAGGCGCATGGAACGTCCGTCGGTTTCAAATGGGCGGATACAGAAAACCTGCTCCGGCCGGAGCCGGAACAGGTTCGCATTCTAAGCTTGTAGAGTAACCGTTACATGCGGTCGACAACACCCTTCGCCGCATCCTTGACCTTGCCCTTGGCCTGCTGCGCATGGCCCTTGGCTTCCTGGCCCGCACCCTTTGCCTTGAGCTTCGGATTGTCGGTCATGTCGCCGGCCGCCTGCTTGACCTTGCCGGCCATTTCGTTGGCCTTGCCGGCCATCTTGTCACTGGTGCTGCCCATCGTGCTTCTCCTCGGTGAGGACGCCCATCGTCCTGCTGGGAAAAGAACTCCGGGCTGCAGGCTTCGTTCCGGAAATCTTTCGAAATTGGACGATCAGGCGTGGCCAGCTTCGCTGGAGAGCATTTCCGGACTGACGCCCAGGAGCGCCAGGGCGCGTTCGTACTTGCCTTCCAGCGCGCGGTCGAAAATCAGCGCGTCGCTGGCAGGACAGTTCAGCCAGCCGTTGTTGGCGATCTCGAGTTCCAGCTGGCCGGCGCCCCAGCCGGCGTAACCGAGCAGCATCGTGGCACGCGCCGGTCCCCGCCCGTCGCAGATGGCGCGGATGATATCGAGCGTTGCGGTCAGCGAGATGTCGTCACTCACCGGAATGGAGGACTCGCTGACGAAATCGTCCGAATGCAGCACGAAACCGCGGCCTGTCTCGACCGGACCGCCGGAAAGGATCGGCAGATCACGGGTCTGCACCGGCAGCATGATCGCATCGGCCTGATCCATGATCTTCAGGTGAAGGAGAACGTCCGTGAACGAAATCTGCTGCGCGCGGTTGATGATGAAGCCCATCGCGCCAGCCGGCGAATGGGCACAGACATAAACGACGGCGCGCGTGAAATTGCTGTCCTGCATGCCCGGCATGGCAATCAGGAACTGTCCGTCCAGGAAGCCCCGTTCGCTCTTGTCCTCGAGGGTCGAGAAAGACATGATGCCTCCAGCCTGCCTTCCGGCCCGGCCAAACGGGCAGGAGAGCGTCAATTGCAATTCCATCAAGATGGGGCAGTCGCCCCGATCAATCAACCGAAAATGATCAGTTTGCGTGGGCTCGTGACTGGTTCGGGCAAGGCCAATCGGTTAAACGCTTGGTCGATGAAGAGAATTTTGCCGAGCAGCATTCCGTCACGCGCGCCAGCAGCGCTCGCCGCCTGCATCACTGCAGGCGCAGTCCTGGGCATTGCCACGATGAGCTGCGCCGAGACCACGCCTTGGGCGAGCAACGAGGGCGGCCGGATGCGGGTGGTGGCGATGCCGCCCGAGCCGGACGGCACGGTGCGTGGCGCGCTGCAGATCGAACCAAAGGCCGGCTGGATCACCTACTGGAAGGAGCCGGGCGATGCCGGCATTCCGCCACAGATGATGTTTTCCAAGGCAAGCGGCGTGACGCTGAACAGCATGAGCTACCCCGTGCCGAAGCGGATCGACAACGGCAAGCTGCGCGATATCGGCTACGACCATGCGGTCACCCTGCCCTTCGAGCTGAAGATGGAGGATCCCGGCAAGCCGCTGAACCTCGGCGCTTCCGCCTTCGTCGGCCTATGCCGCAATATCTGCATTCCGTTCCAGGCGGAATTCTCGCTGCAGCTCGGTGCCAACAAGGGCACGCCCGTCGAGGAAGCAATGATCCTCAACGCCGCGGCCTCGAAACTCCCGGAACCTCCCTCGGACGATTTCGCCGTCACCTACTACGCGATGACGCAGGGGCGCGACAAGCTGGCCCTGAAGCTGAAACTGCCGCCCGAGGCCTCGGCACCGCCGCAGGTGATCGTCACCGGTCCGCAGGGCCACGTGCTCTTCGACGGCGTCAACGGTCGGCGCGACGGCGACGCTTACGCGCTCGACATGCCGGTCGGCAAATTGCCGAAGAATTACGACATCAAGGGCAAGCGCTGGGGCATTCTGGTGATCGCCGGCAACCGCGCCATGGAAACCTCGCTCGCCTTCGAGTGACGTCACGTCCTGTTGATCGGACCTGCCTCCGACGGCCTGCTGCATTGCGGCCTTTCCCTTGTCTTGACGAAAGTGCGCTCTATAGTGCGCCGCGAATGGCGGGCCTGAAACAGGCGCTCGCCCAACCGAGGAGAGCCCCATGACGATTGCCATCGGCGACAAACTTCCCCCAGCCAAGTTCAAGGAAAAGACCGCGGACGGTCCGGTGGAGATCACCACCGAACAGCTGTTCGACGGCAAGAAGGTGGTTGTCTTCGCCGTGCCCGGCGCCTTTACGCCCACCTGCACGCTGAACCACCTGCCGGGCTATCTCGAGAACCGCGACGCGATCCTCTCCAAGGGGGTCGACGACATTGCCGTCCTCGCCGTCAACGACTGGCACGTGATGGGCGCCTGGGCGACCCAGACCGGCGGCCTCGGCAAGATCCACTTCCTGGCCGACTGGGACGGCGCCTTCACCAAGGCGCTCGGCCTCGACGCCGACCTTTCCGCCGGCGGTCTCGGCGTGCGTTCGAAGCGTTATTCGATGCTGGTCGAAAACGGCGTCGTCAAATCGCTCAACGTCGAAGAAAGCCCCGGCCAGGCCACCGTCTCCGGCGCCGCCGCGATGCTGGAACAGCTCTGAGCGCCATTGATTTTGCTTCCAAAGGACGCCTGCGGGCGTCCTTTTTGTTTGCGGCAAAGTTCGGAACTTCGAGCAGCTCTTCCGGTTACGCTCTCGAATAACATCGAGAGGATATCGCAATGGAAAACGCCATGTGGTTATTCGTCGTTGCGGGCGGCGCGGCAATTCTGGGACTGGCCCTCGCCTTCGGGATCATCAAGCAGAATCCGGCCAGGGGGATCGGCGCGATCGCCGGCGCATTCATCGTCGCGATCGGGGCCGTGGGGCTGGGATATCTGGTTTCCAGCCAGACCGAGACCGCACCGTCCAAACCATCGGATGCGCAAGGCAGCCAATATGAAGCTCCCGCAAGACCTTCCGATCAGAACGCGCTACCGGGGTTGAACCAACAGAACCGCTGACATTCTCAATCGCAACCGACGACACCGCGTCTATCCGGCGGTGTGGGGGCCTGCACGGCGACGGAACGCTTTGCCGGGCCCCCCTCCGGCGATCACTGAATATAGACACCCGCCCTCTTTCCGCCGCATTTGTTATAACATAACTGTAATGTTATTACATAAATGGCGATTGCGATGGCACGACTTCCTCACTCCTCCAGCCTGATCGGCAGTTCGGCCCTTGGCCGCCTCGTCTACGTCGCGCTGCTCCTTGGCCTTCTCTGGTTGGCGATCGCCTGGGCGGCGATGCTTCCGTGAACGCCCTCCTCACGCTCGATAACCTCACGGTCACCTACGACCGTCATCCCGCCGTCCATCACGTCTCGGGTTTCTTCCGGGCCGGCAGCCTGACCGCGATTGCCGGGCCGAACGGCGCCGGCAAATCGACGCTGATGAAGGCGATCATGGGCGAATTGAGGCCCGCGGAAGGGCGGCTGCAGCATCACCTCGTCCGCAGCGATTTCGGCTATCTGCCGCAAGCGGCGGACATCAACCGGCGTTTCCCGATCTCCGTCCTCGATACGGTCCTGCTCGGCGCGTGGCGGCATACGGGAGCCTTCGGGGCGAACGGAGCGAAGGAACACGCCCAGGCGGCCGCGACGCTCGCCGCCGTCGGCCTCGGCGGGTTCGAACGGCGGCCGATCGGCTCGCTTTCGGCTGGCCAGTTCCAGCGGGTGCTGTTTGCACGCCTCCTGCTTCAGGATGCGAAAGTCATCCTGCTCGACGAGCCATTTACCGCAATCGACGCGCGCACGACACAGGACCTGCTCGACATCGTCGCGCACTGGCATGGCGAGGGCCGCACCGTCATCGCCGTGCTGCACGACCTCGAACAGGTGCGGACGCATTTTCCCGAGACCTTGCTTTTGGCCCGCGAATGCATCGCCTGGGGGCCGACGGCGGAGGTGATGTCGGCCGGCAATCTGCTCAAGGCGCGGATGATGGCGGAGCGATGGGACGACGGCGCCGGGATTTGTGAGAGCCCAAGCGGAAAGGCCCCTACCAACGGGGTTGTCGCATGACCGCCTACGATCTGCTGATCGCGCCGTTTGCCGATTACGGCTTCATGCGCCGGGCGCTGGTCGCCTGCCTGTGCCTGGCGCTCGGCTCCGGACCGATCGGCGTCTTCCTGATGCTGCGGCGCATGAGCCTGATGGGTGATGCCATGAGCCATGCGGTGTTGCCGGGTGCGGCGATCGGTTATCTCGTCGCCGGCTCGCTGTCACTGACGGCGATGGGGATCGGCGGGCTCGTGGCGGGTCTTTCCGTGGCTCTGCTCTCCGGCGTGGTCAGTCGCGCCACCGTGCTGCAGGAAGATGCGAGCTTTGCGAGTTTCTACCTGACCTCGCTGGCCCTGGGCGTGCTGATCGTCTCGCTGCGCGGATCCAATATCGACCTGCTGCACGTGCTGTTCGGCACCATTCTCGCGATCGACGGCCCCGCACTCGCCCTCATCGGCTCGATCACGTCGGTAACGCTCATCGCCCTTGCCCTGGTCTACCGGCCACTGGTGGCGGAGTGTTTCGATCCGGGCTTCCTGCGCACCGTCGGCGGCCGCGGGCCGGTTTATCACGCACTGTTCCTGCTGCTCGTGGTGCTGAACATGGTCGCGAGCTTCCAGGCGCTCGGTACGCTGATGGCGGTCGGGCTGATGATGCTGCCGGCCGCGGTGGCACAGCTCTGGGGCCGCAGCCTGACCGCAATGATAGCTCTTGCCGCCGGCACGGCGGCCGTCTCTGGCTATGTCGGGCTGGTCGCCTCCTATCACCTCGAACTCGCCTCCGGCCCGACGATCATCATGACGGCGGCGGTGATTTACGGCCTTTCCATTTTCTTCTCGCCGTCGGGCTTTGCCCGGCGGCTGTTTCCCAGCCCACATCTGAAGGGCTGATACCACCGGTCAATCTCAAGGAGACCTCGATGATATCCCGCAGACTGCTTCTCTCCGCCACCATTCCCGCCCTCATGGCCTTTTCCGCCGTGCCGGCCTTCGCCGACACGCTCAAGGTCGTCGCCTCCTTCACGGTGCTCGGCGATGTCGTCTCCCAGGTGGGCGGCAAACACGTGAAGGTGACGAACCTTGTCGGCCCGAACGGAGATCCCCATGAATTCGAGCCATCGCCGACGGACGCCCGAAACCTCAAGGCGGCGCAGGTGGCCTTCGTCAGCGGCGAAGGCCTGGAAGGCTGGATGGACCGGCTGATCACCGCCTCAGGCTACAAGGGCAAGCCGGTCGTGGTGTCTGAAGGGGTGAACACGCGCACCATGGACGAAGACGGCAAGACGGTGACCGATCCGCATGTCTGGAACAGCCCGGTCAACGTGAAGGTCTGGGTCGCCAATATCGAGAAGGCGCTGTCAGAGGCGGATCCGGCCGATGCGGGCGCCTTCAAGGCGAATGCCGAAGCCTATCTCCAGAAGCTCGACGCGATGAATGCCTACGCGCATTCCAAGTTCGACGCGGTGCCGACCGACCGCCGCAAGGTGCTGACCAGCCACGATGCCTTCGGTTATTTCGGCCGCGAATACAATGTCAGCTTCCTGGCGCCGCTCGGCCTCTCGACCGAGACCGAAGCCTCGGCCGCCGACGTCGCCAAGCTGATCCAGCAGATCAAGGCCGAGGGCGTAAAAACCTACTTCCTCGAAAACTCCAACGATCCGCGGCTTGTGAAGCAGATCGCCAAGGCGACCGCTGCCCAGCCGGGCGGCGAACTTTATGTCGAATCGCTCTCGGATGCCAAGGGGCCGGCGCCGACCTATGAAAAGATGTTCCGCTACAATGTCGATCAGATCGCCGCGGCGATGGCGAAGTCGAGCTGACCCCGCGATAGTAGGCTGCGGGCAAACGCCCGCGGCCCTTTCCTCAGACCGCCATATCGAAAACCAGAAGCCCCGACAGCCCGCCGTCCGCAGAGCCGATGATCCGGTCGCCGACAGCTATGTGGTCCGGATGGACGAGATAGGCGTCGCGGGCCTCGGGGTTCTCGAAGGTCACGATGAAACCGTCGAGAAAGCCGCCGTTCAGGCCTTCCGGCGAAACGTTCTGGCCGAACTTCACGTCGAGGATGCCGGGCGTGACATCTTTAAGCGCGGCGACCGCATCGTAGATCGACTGCTTGTCGGCCTGCTGGATGGCCGCCTTGAACCGAACGAATACGCAATGCAGGATCATGAGCGGACCTCCCCGGGTTGTTGGCGGCAGAATAGTGACTGATGCTGCGAGCGCAACAGCGGCTCAGGCGATTTCCAGAAGAAGCGCGCGGTGGTCGGAAACTTCAGGCTCGGCGACCACGTCGAAACTCTCGACCTTCACATCCGGCGTCACCAGCAGGTAGTCGGCATAACGGCCGTCCTTCGGATACCAGGAGGTGCGGGTGTCGGTGAAGCCGCGGGTGGTGACGAGATCGGTAAGGCCGAGTTTTCCGAGGATGGCGAAGGTCTCGCTGCCGGGCAGAAGATTGAGATCGCCGCAGACGACCAGCGGCTCACCCGGCTGCCAGGCCTTTTCGATCAGCGCGACGAGAGCATGCGCCTGGGCCAGCCGGGCCGGCGTGTCGCCCTTTCCGGCAAGATCCCGCAGCCCGTGCATCTGCACGATGGTCACCGCCGAGCCTATCCCGTAGCGGTGGATGCGGACGGCGTGGGCGTTGCGCGAGCGCGGATGTTCGCCCCAGCCGCCGGCCGAAAACTCTCCATGGACGAAACCAAGCTGCTGGCCGATGATGGGCAAAGAACCGCGCACGAACGTGGCGAGGCCGAATTCGGAGCCGACCTCCCGCTCACCCTCGAACAGCGTACCGCGGGCGGCCGGAGCGTACATCGCCTCATGGTCGGGCAGAACCGCCTTCACATCCTCGTAGAGGCTGGCCCGCTGCGGCAGTTCGAAGGCGCCGTCGCGATAGGCCAGCCAGTCGGCGGCTGCATCCGGCGTGCGGGTGACTTCCTGCAGGCAAAGCACATCCGGATCGGTGTCCTTGAGATATTGCATCAGCGGCGCATGGACGCGGCCGCCCCAGGCGTTGAGGGAGATCAGGCGCAGGGTCATCGCTCAGCGCTCCGCGGAAACCATGAGGATCATCGGACGATCCATTTCCTCGGCAAGTGCCGGATTGGCAGCAAGCTGATCCGGCGAGGGATGCCATTCGATGACACGGCGGATGGCAAAACCGCCATCGATCAGCGTGTTCAGCGTCGTGCCGATGGTGCGGTGATATTTGACGACGCCCTTGGCGAGCCAGTCGGTCGTGCGCGGGCTCTCGACCGAATAACCATCCACCGGCCAGAATCTCTGGCCCGCGTCATCCGTCCGCCAGCCGGGATTTCGGGAGGCCATGTAGATCGGGTGTTCGATGGTGAAAACGAACTTTCCACCCGGCGCGAGGGCAGAATGAACCTCTTCTACCTGCCGGCCGAAATCCTCAAGATAATGGAAGGCGAGCGAGCTGTAGGTGAGATCGAAGGCTGCCGCGGGCAATTCGACCCGCTCCAGATCGGCAATCTCATAAACGATGGCCGGGTGGGCGTTTTCCGTCCGGGCCTTGCCGATCATGTTTTCCGAAAGATCGAGGCCAAGCACGGAGGCAGCGCCCTCCTCTGCCGCAAAACGGGAGAACCAGCCGAAACCGCAGCCAAGATCGAGGATGCGCAAGCCGTTCAGCGCGGGAAGCAATGTGCGGATCGTCGGCCATTCGGCGGCGCCGGCCAGCCCATGCACAGAGCGGCCGAGCTGGCTGTAGCCCTCGAAAAATTCCGGTGTGTCGTAGACGTTCTGGGCCATCGATCCTCTCCCAGGCTTGGCCGGTTATCTTTTCTTGAACGGCGCCATGCCGAGGCGGGCAAGCTCATCGGCGCGCTCGTTTTCCGGATGGCCGGCATGGCCCTTCACCCAGTGGAGCGTCACCTTGTGCTTGTTGCGCGCTTCCTCAAGCTGCTGCCAGAGTTCGGCATTCTTCACCGGCTTCTTGTCGGCGGTCTTCCAGCCGTTCTTCTTCCAGCCGAAGATCCATTTGGAAATGCCATCCATCACATATTTGCTGTCGGTGTGAAGGTTGACTTCGCACGGGGTTTTCAGCGCGTTCAGCGCGGAGATCGCCGCCATCAGCTCCATGCGGTTGTTGGTTGTCTCCGCTTCGCCGCCGAACATTTCCTTTTCCGTGTCGCCATAACGCAGGATGGCGCCCCAGCCGCCCGGGCCGGGATTGCCGGAACAGGCGCCGTCGGTGAAAATCTCTACCTGCTTCATGATGCGGACAGTCTTTCTTCAGTCAGCCCGTACTCGGTGGCTGATGCAATTTGGCGGTGGAAGCGCAGCTTGCGCAGATATTCAAGCGGGTCCTTCTTGACGACCAGCGCGCCGGCCGGCGTCGTCAGCCAGTCGTAAAGCCGCGTCAGGAAGAACCGCAGCGCCGAACCGCGGGCGAGGATCGGCAGGGCCTCGATCTCGCCTGCGTCGAGTGGACGGACGCTCTGGTAGCCTTCGAGCAGCGCCTGGCCCTTGGTGAGGTTGTAGGCGCCGTCCTTTTCGAAACACCAGGCATTCAGGCAGATCGAGACGTCATAGGCGAGCAGGTCGTTGCAGGCGAAATAGAAGTCGATCAGGCCGGACAGCTCGTCGCCGAGGAAGAAGACATTGTCCTGGAAGAGATCCGCATGGATGACGCCGGCCGCCAAATCCTTCGGCCAGTTCCGGTCCAGGTGATCGAGTTCCGAGGAGATTTCGTCCTGCAGGCCGGTTTCGACTTCGTCGGCGCGCGCGGCGGACTTTTCCCAAAGCGTCTTCCAGCCTTCGACGGAAAGCGAGTTCGGGCGCGTCAGCTCGAAATCCTGGCCGGAGAGGTGCATGCGGGCGAGCGCCTTGCCGACCTCGCGGCAATGTTTCGCCTCCGGCTTCCTCAGCCACATGCCTTCGAGGAAGGAGATGAGCGCGGCGGGCCGGCCGGACAGGGTGCCGTAGAGATTTCCGTCGTTGCGCGGCAGGGGCAGCGGGCAGGACAGGCCACCGGCCGCCAAATGCTGCATCAGGCCGAGGAAAAACGGCAGGTCGCGCTCGTCCGTCCGCTTTTCGTAAAGCGTCAGGATCAGCGGATCGCGGGTCGTATGCAGCAGGAAGTTCGAATTCTCGACGCCCTCGGCAATTCCCTTGTAGGAGGTCAATTCGCCGACATCGTATTCGGTCAGGAACTGCTTCAGGTCGTCTTCGGTGATATCGGTGTAAACGGCCAAGGTGTCATCCCGCTTGATTCTGCCGCGCAGATAGGTGATGGGGCTTTCCTAGCGGCTCGCCCGGCCCTTCGCTAGAGGTCAGGGCGTCCGAAGCTGAAATCGGACCACTCTATCGTTTTTTCAGGCTTCGCCGGGCTGCTCCTCACCCATTCACCCAGGCCATGTCATCAACCGTCAGAGGCACGCCGCGCAGCTCGCGGTTGACGAGGAAGTTTTCGGTTTCCTCCGCGGTGATCGCCAGCTCGATCTCGGCGTCGAAACGCTCCTTGAAGGCGGCGATGATCTCGTCGACGATGACTTCCGGGGCGGAGGCGCCGGCGGAAAGGCCGAGCGTGCCGATTTGGCCGATCTCGTCCCAGTTCAATTCGGAGGCGCGCTGCACCAGGAGGGAGCGCTTGGCCCCTGCCCTCAGCGCCACTTCGACCAGCCGCTTGGAATTCGACGAATTGGGAGCACCGACGACGATAAAGAGGTCGCAGCCGGGGGCAGCTTCCTTGACCGCTTCCTGGCGGTTGGTGGTGGCGTAGCAGATGCTGTCGGCGGAAGGCGCCGTGAGGTTCGGGAAACGCTCCTGCAGCTTGGCGATGACGCCTGCCGTGTCGTCCACCGAGAGGGTCGTCTGGGTGACGTAACCGAGATTGTCCGGATCTTCGGGGACATAGGCTTCCGCGTCGGCGATCGTGTCGATGAGCGACACCGTGCCCGGCGGCAGCTGGCCCATCGTGCCGATCACTTCCGGATGGCCGGCATGGCCGATCAGCACCACATGGCGGCCGAGGCGCTGGTGGCGCATCGCCTGCTTGTGGACTTTCGACACCAGCGGGCAGGTCGCGTCGAGATAGAAGAGATTGCGGGCCTCGGCATCCTCGGGCACGGATTTCGGTACGCCATGTGCGGAGAAGACTACCGGCTGCTCGCGATGTTCGGCCGGGATCTCGTCCAGTTCCTCGACGAAAACGGCGCCCTTCGCTTCGAGACCCTCGACCACATAGCGGTTGTGGACGATCTCGTGGCGGACATAGACCGGCGCGCCATAGGCTTTCAGCGCCAGCACGACGATCTGGATCGCCCTGTCGACGCCGGCGCAGAAACCGCGCGGGCCGCAGAGACGAATCTTGAGCGGGCTTTTTTCAGGTATGGATGATGCCATCAAATCAGGACGCCAGGACTGTCAGCACGAGAGCGAAAATGGCCGGACCGCCCTGGATGAGCAGGATGCGCGGCTTGACCGACCACGCGCCATATATAGCGGCAATGATCACGCACACAAGAAAGAAGAGCTTCAATTGGAAAGCGAAGGCGGGATCGCGTGGCGCACCATGTCGTCGAAACGCACGGGAAATCACGCCTGCCCTCAAGGCCCATAAAGCTCCGATCGCCTTCTTATGACGTCACGCTTATGACGTCACGGAAGCGCGTCGTAGCCTGGGCCGAAGCCGGTGAGCTCGATCGGAATACCGACCCGGTCCTGATCTGCGGATTCGCGCAGGGCAAAGACGGCAGCCTTGCCGGCGCGCAGGATGCGCATCAGTTCCTCGTCGATCTCCACTTCCACATAACAGCCCTCGGAGAAGCAGCGGGTGAAATAGGCGCGGCCGATATTGTTGTTGTCGACATAGAGTTCCATGCCGTCCTTCAGGAGCACGCCGAGCGGCGCGAGGATGCGCAGGATGCGTGCCTTGCGGTCGGCGGTCTTCAGCACCACCACCGACAGGCCGACTTCCGGCCGGTCCTCGGCGATGACGTTCTGCATCAGCGCGCACTGGTCGGCGGAAGCGCCGGCCGGCCGGTCGCAGATGATCGACCACGCGCCATGGTTCTCGCGCACGTTGCCCGGGGGCTGCGCCTGCTGCCCCGGAGGCTGCTGGGCCTGCCCGTTCGGCGCCGGCCGGGGTGCCTGCGGTCCCGGCTTGGCGCCCTGTGCCGGAACGGGGGCCGACTGGGGTGCAGCGGGCCGCGGGCCGGGCTGCGGCTGCTGCGCCAACGCGGGAAGCGAAACGGCGGCTGCAAGCATCACGGCTAGACCGGCGCAGATCAGGGAGGGACGACCCATGGAAACCTCTGGAAGACGAATCAGTGCGGCTATTCTTGTCGTTCACTAGACGAAATGAAAAGCCCTGACCTCTTTCCAGTGGAGTACGGCGAAAGTGGGACCCGCCGGGCCACGTGGCCCAGCCGTCACTTTTGTCAGGAAAAAGCCGGATTTTGGCCCTCGTGCGGTCTATAATGACGCAGCCGGAGGTGTTGAAGGCCTTTGAAATAAGACCTCGGCCCGGTCGAAAAAGCAGGCTGCGGCCCCTGATTATCGCGGGATTCCAAGCTTATCCCCGAGGCGCAAAAATGCCGCACGGGCTTTTCCCGCCAGATATTGCGGCGGCAGGCAAACTGTGATTGAAGCAGACCATATAGCTTGGATTCTGCGTTCGGTTTGATCGAGATCAGACGCATGGGGAGATATGTAGTGATGAACAGGGCTTTTGCAGTGATGACGGCGCTCATCTGTCTGCTCTTTGCTTCCGCAGGTTTTGCGGACCAGCCACATCCGTGGCAGATTGACTTCCAGGCGGCAGCAACGCCGATCATGCACCAGATCCGCTGGTTCAACCACTATACGCTGTGGTTCATCGTGCCGACCACGCTTTTGGTTCTGGCCCTGCTGGTCGTCGTCGTCGTTAAATTCCGCGCCAGCGCCAATCCGGTACCATCGCGGACCAGCCACAATACGGCGATCGAGATCATCTGGACGCTTGGCCCGGTTCTCATCCTCTTCTTCCTCGCCATTCCCTCCTTCAATCTCCTGAATGCCCAGCTCGAAATTCCGGAATCGGACATGACGGTCAAGGCCACCGCCACCCAATGGCAGTGGAACTATGAATATGAAGGCACGCCAGCACCGGTCGCCTTCGACAGCTTCATGCTGAAGGACCAGGACCGCGCCGCCGCCGGCAAGACCGATCCTGCCGTCTATCCGCGTCTTCTCGCCGTCGACAACGAAATGATCATCCCGGTCAACAAGACCGTGCGCGTGCTGGTGACCGCCGCTCCGTCCGACGTCATCCACGCCTTCGCAATGCCGGCTTTCGGGCTCAAGATCGATGCCGTTCCGGGCCGCCTGAACGAAACCTGGTTCAAGGCAGAGAAGGAAGGCCTCTATTACGGCCAGTGCTCCGAACTGTGCGGCAAGGACCACGCGTACATGCCGATCGCCATCCGCGTCGTCTCGGAAGACAAGTACAAGACCTGGCTCGCAGCTGCTGCGACCGACCTGCCGGGCGCCTACAAGGCTCTCGTGGCTGCGGTCGACAAGCCTGCCGGCAATTTTGCCGTCGCGGCAAATGAATCCAAGTAATACAGAGGAGTGAGGACAATGGCTGGACATTCCGCTCACGACGATCACGCTCATGCTCGCACCTCTCACGATGATGCGCATGCCCACGACGATCATCATGATCATTCGCACACGCCGACCTTTGCTCAGCGTTGGCTGTTTTCGACCAACCACAAGGACATCGGCACGCTCTACCTGATCTTCGCGATCTTCGCGGGCATCGTCGGCGGACTTCTGTCGGTCGCCATGCGTATGGAACTGCAGGAACCGGGCATCCAGATCTTCCATGGTCTGGCATCGATGGTCTACGGTTTCCAGGGCGATGCTGCCATCGACGGCGGCAAGCACATGTTCAACGTGTTCACCACCGGCCACGCGCTGATCATGATCTTCTTTATGGTCATGCCGGCGATGATTGGCGGTTTCGCCAACTGGATGGTGCCGATCATGATCGGCGCGCCGGACATGGCCTTCCCGCGCCTGAACAATATCTCCTTCTGGCTGATCGTGCCGGCCTTCCTGCTTCTGCTGCTTTCGATGTTCGTCGAAGGTCCTGCGGGCGCTTACGGTGTCGGCGGTGGCTGGACCATGTATCCGCCGCTCGCGACCATGGGGCATCCGGGTCCGGCCGTCGACCTGGCGATCTTCTCGCTGCACGTCGCCGGCGCCTCCTCGATCCTCGGTGCGATCAACTTCATCACCACGATCCTCAACATGCGTGCTCCGGGTATGACGCTGCACAAGATGCCGCTGTTTGCCTGGGCCGTGCTGGTCACCGCCTTCCTGCTGCTGCTCTCGCTGCCGGTTCTGGCGGGCGCCATCACCATGCTTCTGACCGACCGCAACTTCGGCACGACCTTCTTCTCGCCGGAAGGCGGCGGTGACCCGATCCTCTACCAGCACCTGTTCTGGTTCTTCGGCCACCCGGAAGTGTACATCCTGATCCTGCCCGGTTTCGGCATCGTCAGCCACATCGTCTCGACCTTCTCCAAGAAGCCGGTCTTCGGTTATCTCGGCATGGCTTACGCCATGGTCGCGATCGGCGCCGTCGGCTTCATCGTCTGGGCCCACCACATGTACACGGTCGGCATGTCGCTCGATGCGCAGCGCTACTTCGTCTTCGCGACGATGGTCATCGCGGTTCCGACCGGCATCAAGATCTTCTCCTGGATCGCCACGATGTGGGGCGGGTCGCTGACCTTCTCGACGCCGATGATCTGGGCGATCGGCTTCATCTTCCTGTTCACCGTCGGCGGCGTCACGGGCGTCCAGCTCGCCAATGCCGGCCTCGACCGCTCGCTGCATGACACCTATTACGTCGTGGCCCACTTCCACTACGTTCTGTCGCTTGGCGCGGTCTTCGCCATCTTCGCGGCCTGGTACTACTGGTTCCCGAAAATGTTCGGCTACATGTACAGCCAGCGGATCGGCAACCTGCATTTCTGGGTCATGTTCATCGGCGTCAACCTGGTGTTCTTCCCGCAGCACTTCCTGGGTCTTGCCGGCATGCCGCGCCGTTACATCGACTATCCGGATGCGTTCGCCGGCTGGAACTACGTTTCTTCCATCGGCTCCTACATTTCCTTCGTCGGTGTGCTGATCTTCCTCTTCGGCGTCTGGGAAGCCTTCGCAAAGAAGCGCATTGCCGGCGACAATCCCTGGGGCGAAGGTGCGACCACGCTGGAATGGCAGCTTTCTTCGCCGCCGCCGTACCACCAGTGGGAACAGCTTCCGCGCATCAAGTAAGCGCTAGATCCTTGAAAAAGGGCATCGCGGCAGCGCGATGCCTTGAAATACCAAACAGGACGGTTCAATGACGGTTATGGACAATCACGACGCTCTCGGCACCGATGGAGGCTCACGCCTCTCGGAAGCGAGTGCGCGCGATTTCTTCGAACTCCTGAAGCCGCGGGTGATGTCGCTCGTGGTCTTCACCGCATTCGCCGGTCTCATTCTCGCGCCGGGTCAGATCAACCCGGTCCTCGGCGTGATTTCCATTCTCTGCATCGCCGTCGGCGCCGGCGCCTCGGGTGCGCTCAACATGTGGTACGACGCCGATATCGACGCGATCATGACCCGCACCGCCAAGCGCCCGATTCCGGCCGGCCGCATCCTGCCCGCGGAAGCGCTTGCCTTCGGCCTGACGCTCTCGGTCTTCTCGGTCGTCATCCTCGGCCTTGCGGTCAACTGGTTCTCGGCGGGCCTGCTCGCCTTCACCATCTTTTTCTATGTCGTTGTCTACACGATGTGGCTGAAGCGCTCGACGCCGCAGAACATCGTCATCGGCGGCGCTTCCGGCGCCTTCCCGCCGATGATCGGCTGGGCCTGCGTCACCGGCGGCGTATCGCTCGACAGCATCCTGCTTTTCCTGATCATCTTCCTGTGGACGCCGGCGCATTTCTGGGCACTCGCGCTCTTCAAGATGCGCGACTACGGCTCGGTCGGCGTGCCGATGATGCCCAATGTCGCAGGCGAGGCCTCGACCAAGAACCAGATCATCGTCTATGCGGTACTGACTGCGGTGATCGCTGTCGCTCCTACCCTCACCGGACTTGCGGGCCTCGGTTACGGCATCTTCGCCGCCTTGCTCGGTGCGATCTTCGTCATCTGTTCCATCGCCGTCCGGCGCATGCCCGACGGCGATGAGAAGATGATGCCGGCGAAGAAGATGTTCGCCTATTCGATCTTCTATCTCTTTGCGATCTTCTCGGCCCTGCTGGCCGACCGGCTGCTCGCGGGATTGCCGCACCTCGTGGGAGGTCTGCTGTGATGGAAAAAATCAAGCTCAGCGAAGCCCAGAGGAAGTCCCGCCGCAACCGCAATGTCGCGCTCGGCATCGTTCTCGCCGGGCTCGTGGTCCTCTTCTACATCATGACGCTGGTGAAAATCGGCGGAGTCGGGAACTAGGGTGGAGCGATGACGGACGTCAATCAGAACGGTCAGGCAAAGCGGGTCAGCAACAGCGCGATCTTCGCCGGCTGCGCCGTTTTCGTGGCTGGCATGGTCGGTGCCGCCTATGCTTCCGTGCCGCTCTACCGGCTGTTCTGCCAGGTCACCGGCTATAACGGCACGACCCAGCGCGTCGAGCAGTATTCCGACAAGATCCTGAACAAGCCAATCCAGGTGACGTTCGACGCCAACATTTCGCCGGGCCTGAACTGGGAGTTCAAGCCCGCCAAGGCGGTCAGTCCGAAGATCGGGGAGACCGTGCAGATCGAATACACGGCGACCAACCGGTCGTCCAAGCCGACGACGGGCAGTGCCGTGTTCAACGTGACGCCGATGGAAGCGGGCGCCTATTTCAACAAGGTCGAGTGCTTCTGCTTTACCGAGCAGACGCTGCAGCCCGGCCAGTCGGTCCAGATGCCGGTGGTGTTCTTCGTTGACCCGGAGCTCGCCACGGCCCAAGAGACCAAGAACATCAAGACGATCACCCTGTCCTACACCTTCTATCCGAGCGAACCGGGCAAACCGGTCGCGGCTCTGCCGGAAGGCCCGAAGGCAGGCGCCCAGAAGACGGGCGCCCAGAACACAGGCGTGGGGAAACTTTAAGAGGGTTCGCCGGTTTTCCGGCGGAGCAGGCATTCATCCGGGGATTCTGACATGGCCGACGCGCATCAGAAAAATCACGACTACCACATCATCGATCCGAGCCCGTGGCCGATCCTGGCTTCGCTCGGTGCCTTCGTCATGACCTTCGGCGGCGTCGCCTACATGCGCTATCTGAAGGGCGGCGAGTTCCATCTTTTCGGCCTTAACTGGGCGAGCCCATGGTGGTTCTACGGCGGCCTGGCGATCATCATCTACACGATGATCGGCTGGTGGACGGACACGGTCAAGGAAGGCAATTCGGGCGCTCATACCCGCGTCGTTTCGCTGCATCTGCGCTACGGCATGATCATGTTCATCGCTTCGGAAGTGATGTTCTTCGTCGCCTGGTTCTGGGCCTTTTTCGATGCCAGCCTCTACGCCAACGAGGCGATCCAGGCGACCCGCGTCGAGTTCCTCGGCGGTCAGTGGCCGCCGAAGGGCGTCGAGGTGCTCGACCCCTGGCACCTGCCGATCTACAACACGGTCATCCTGCTTCTGTCCGGCACCTGCGTCACCTGGGCTCACCATGCGCTGCTGCACGGCGACCGCAAGGGCCTGATCAGCGGTCTGGCGCTGACCGTCGCACTCGGCATCCTGTTCTCCTGCGTCCAGGCTTACGAGTATATCCACGCTCCGTTCGCGTTCTCGAACTCGATCTACGGCGCGACCTTCTTCATGGCGACCGGCTTCCACGGTTTCCACGTCCTGGTCGGCACGATCTTCCTGGCTGTCTGCCTGCTGCGCGCCATCAACGGCGGTTTCACGCCCACCCAGCATTTCGGCTTCGAAGCCGCTGCCTGGTACTGGCACTTCGTCGACGTGGTGTGGCTGTTCCTCTTCTTCGCCATCTACATCTGGGGTGGCTGGGGCGCACCGCTCGCCCATTGAGCCAGGGGACATGAATTCCGGGAGGGCGGCGACAAGCCGCCCTTCTGCTTTTTGAGGACTGGAACGAATGGCAACCAAGGCTCCCTCGCAAACCACATCGGATAAGAGGCCCGTCCGCGGCCGTGGCCGGGTGATCGCGACCGCCGTCGTGGTGCTGGCGGCGCTCGCCATCCTGCTGTCGCTCGGCACCTGGCAGGTGGAGCGGTTGCATTGGAAGGAAGGCCTGCTCGCCGATATCGCCCAGCGGCGGTCGGCGGCACCCGTCGCGCTTTCCGATATCGAGGCGATCGGGAAATCCGGCGGCGATATCGAATACCGCCGGGTATCGGTCACCGGCACGTTCAACCATGCCGGGGAGCGGCATTTCTTCGCGACCTTCGGCGGCCAGACCGGCTTCTACGTCTATACCCCGATGACGCTTGCCGACGGCCGCATCCTGTTCGTCAACCGCGGTTTCGTGCCCTATGAGATGAAGGACCCGAAAACCCGTACGGCCGGGGAGGTTGCCGGCCAGCAGACCGTCACCGGTTATGCGCGGGTGCGGCTTGGCGAAAAGCCGTCCTCGATCGTCCCGGACAACGATCTCGCCAAGAACATTTTCTACTGGAAGGATCTCGACGCCATGGCCTCGACCACCGGTATCGATGCGTCGAAGGTCGTGCAGTTCTTCGTGGATGCCGATGGGTCGATCGTCAATCCGGGCGGCTGGCCCAAAGGCGGCGTCACCCAGTTCGACCTGCCGAACAGCCACCTGCAATATGCCGTGACCTGGTACGGCCTTGCCGCGGCCCTCGTTGCCGTCGTCATCGGCATGATCTTCCGCCGCAAACACGCCTGAGCCGGCAGGTTAGGCTTGCTTCGGTCCCTCCCCGGACCTACATCGGTTGGAGCAGAGCGCGCGTCTTCATAGGGCAGCGCCGAAGGAGCACCCATGAACACCGACCTTCTCAACCTTTTCGACTGCGACGAGACCAAGCTGCGCTCGATCCTCTCCGAGGCGCTTACCGGCGCCGATGACGGCGAGCTTTTCGTGGAACATGCCCAGGCGGAATCGCTGACCTTCGACAACGGCCGCCTGAAGGGCGGTTCGTTCAACACCGACCAGGGGTTCGGGCTGCGCTCTGTCGCCGGCGAAGCGGTCGGTTATGCCCATGCAGGCGAGCTTTCGGCGGCAGCGCTGTCCCGCGCCTTGGATGCGGTGCGGGCCGTCACCGCCGGTTATTCCGGCTCCTACGCGGCCGCTCCCCAGCGCACCAACAAGAAATATTACGGCGACGAGAACCCGATCGGATCCCCGAGCTTCGAAGAGAAGGTCAAGCTGCTCACCGATATCGACGCCTATCTGCGCTCCAAGGACGACAAGGTACGGCAGGTAACGGCAACGGTGTCCGCAAGCTGGCAGGTGGTCGACATCCTCCGCGCCGATGGCCACCGCGTGCAGGACATCCGCCCGATGACCCGCATCAACATTTCCGTCGTCGTCGGCGACGGCGACCGGCAGGAGAGCGGTTCGTTCGGCACCGGCGGCCGCATCGGCTTCGGCGATTTCGTGACGGAAGGCAACTGGCAGACCGGCGCCGACGAGGCGCTGCGCCAGGCGCTCGTCAACCTGACCGCCATCGACGCGCCGGCCGGCACGATGGATGTCGTGCTCGGCTCCGGCTGGCCGGGCGTGATGCTGCATGAGGCGGTCGGCCACGGGTTGGAAGGCGATTTCAACCGCAAGAAGACCTCGGCCTTTGCCGGGCTTCTCGGCGAGATGGTCGCGGCCCCCGGCGTCACGGTCGTCGACGACGGCACGATTGACAACCGCCGCGGCTCGCTCACCATAGACGACGAGGGCACGCCGTCGGCCTACAACGTGCTGATCGAGAACGGCAAGCTCGTCGGTTACATGCAGGATCGCCAGAACGCCCGGCTGATGGGCGTCCAACCGACCGGCAACGGCCGCCGCCAGGGTTATGCCTATACGCCGATGCCGCGGATGACCAATACCTACATGCTCGGCGGCGACAAATCGCCCGAAGAGATCATCGCCTCGGTGAAGAAGGGCATCTATGCCGTCTCCTTCGGCGGCGGCCAGGTGGACATCACCTCGGGCAAGTTCGTGTTCGGCTGCACCGAGGCTTACATGATCGAAAACGGCAAAATCGGCCCCGCCATCAAGGGCGCCATGCTAATCGGCAACGGCCCGGATGCGATGCGCCGCGTCTCGATGGTCGGCAACGACATGAAGCTCGACACCGGCATCGGCAATTGCGGCAAGGGCGGCCAATGGGTCCCCGTCGGCGTCGGCCAGCCGCATCTGCGGATGGACCAGGTGACGGTGGGCGGGACGAAGGCGTAAGGCGCTTCCGGGAGATGTTATGCGCCTTTTATCGCGGCGGCAGAATTCAGCCGGCGAACGAGTGCGCATCGCGCTCAATCTCAAGGCCATTCCCTATACCTACCTGCCCGTGGGATCGTTAGCGCCCGGGGAATACCTGCGCCTCAACCCACAGGGATTGTTGCCCGCCCTCGACATCGGCGGGCAGATCATTCCCCAATCGTCGGCGATCCTCGACTATCTCGAGGAAAGCCATCCTCTGCCCGCGCTTCTGCCTAAAGACCCGCTGCTTCGCGCGCAGGCGCGGGGTTTTGCTGGGCTCATCGCATCCGAAATGCATTCGATCACTGTGCAGCGGGTGCGCCGGTTCCTCCAAACCGATCTGGAACTCAGTTCAGAGAAGGTGCAGCAATGGGTTTTGCACTGGCTGACGTCCGGACTGAAGGCGTTGGAAGAGACGCTGCGCGATCGGCATGAACACTTCGCCTTTTGTTTCAGCAACGAGCCGGGATGGGCGGACCTGCATCTTATTCCGCAGTTGAGCAACTGCGCAGGCTCGGTTGTGATCTCTCGGCCTACCCGGAACTCCTGGCCGTCGAAGCGAAATGCGTCGAGCTTCCTGCCTTCCGTTTGGCACGCCCGGAAGCGCAGCCGGATTTCCCCGGCGCGATCTGATCCTATTCCTCATCCGGCCTGAACAGCCATTTCCGCTCGATCGCCGCTGCCAGGTCAATCCGATTGTTGCGGGCAAACAGCAGGACGTGGCCGAGAAGATCGGCCGTCTCGTCGGCGAGGTCGCGGGCGAGAGCCTCGTCGCTCCTGCCCTTCTTCCGTCCGCGGCCGGTGGCGCGGTTCCAGGCCTGGGTCAGCTCGCCCATCTCTTCCTGCAGCTTCAGGAGAAACCAGTCGGGATCGCGGACCATTCCGTGGGTTTCGGCGTAATCCGCGGATGCGGCCTCGAACTGTTCGACAAGTTTGCCCAGCATGGCGTTCTCCTTTTGTATCCACAGGAGAATGCCGATTCCCGCGCCGTGTCCAGAGGGTTTGCTTGACACCCTCATCCAAATCCCGGCAGGTGCGGGTCACTCGATCCCATCTGCATACGGCATTTTCCATGGATTCCGCCAACCCGATTTCCGCTTTGCTGGATGCATGGATTCCGGGCCATGGGCCGGCACAGCTCGTCTTTCTGTTCCTCTCGGCGCTGATCGCCGGGCTGGCGCGCGGGTTTTCCGGGTTTGGCGGAGCGCTGATCTTCGTTCCACTCGCCGGTGCCGCCGTCGGGCCGAAGATCGCCCCTGCCCTGCTGCTCGTCATCGACGGCGTGACGACGCTCGGCATGGTGCCGGACGGCTGGAAGCGCGCCAACCGCCGCGAGGTGGGCACGATGCTGATCGGGACGCTGATCGGAGTGCCGGCCGGCACGACCCTCCTGGCGGTGATCGATCCGACGGCGCTGCGCTGGCTGATCTCGGTCGTTGTGCTCTTTCTGTTGGTCTTCCTGATTTCCGGCTGGCGTTACCACGGCAAACCGAAGACGCCGCTGACGATCGGCGTCGGAGCGCTTGCCGGCCTGTTCGGCGGTGCCGCGCAACTCTCCGGTCCGCCGGTCGTCGCCTACTGGCTCGGCGGTGCCATCCCGCCGCTCACCGTGCGCGCCAATCTGATCCTCTATTTCGCGCTTTCGACGGTGATTTCCGCCACCGCCTATATCGTCGGCCACCTTTTGACCCTCGACGTTCTTGCGCTCGCGCTAATCGCCGGGCCGGGTTACGGCCTCGGTGTGCTCGCCGGTTCGAAACTGTTCGGCTTTGCCTCCGAAGGCACCTTTCGGCGCATCTGCTTCATGCTGATCGCCATGGCGGCGATCGTCAGCCTGCCGCTTTTCGACGCGCTGCGGCCCTGACCAAAATCAAGCCCCTCTTTGTTCAGCAAGGCTTAACCCGTCCGGCAGTAGGGTCGCGCACTACGAAGTAACGTGGGCGTGATCGCGGTGGGGAATACCAGGGAGAGGTTTCAGGCGCTTTGGCGCCGGGATGTCAAACGCCGGCTTGTCGCCGGCGGCCTCGACATGGCTGCTGCACTTGCACGTGCCGGGATGATGCCCAATGCCCGCGGCCACGGCGCCATTTTCACGCTCCACCATGTGCGGCCGAAACAGAGCCGGCCACTGCAGCCGAGCGGCCATCTGGAAGTGACGCCGGATTTCCTCGGCGAAGCGATCGAGCGGCTTTCGGCCGAAGGTTACGAATTCATCCCCTTGAGCGACGTGCCGGCACGGCTTGCCGCGCCGACCAAACAGCCGTTCGCCGCCTTCACACTCGATGACGGCTACCGCAACAATGCCGAATACGCGCTGCCCGTGTTTGCCCGCCACGGCGTGCCCTTCACCATTTTCGTCACCCGCGGATTTGCCGAGCGGACCCATTCGCTCTGGTGGGAGACGGTCGCCGAACTGCTCGGACGCGAGCGGGAAGTGAGCTTCGATTTCGGCGGCGGGCCTGAAATCCTCAACCTCACCTCGGAGGCGCGCAAGTTCGACGCCTTCGACCGGTTTTCCAGCTATGTCCTCGAAGTCGAGGAATCCACCGCCGTCTCACGGATCGATGCGCTGGCGAGAAAACACGGCGTCGATCCGCTGAAGATCACCGCCGACCTGACCATGAATGCAGAAGAGCTCCGCTCGGTCGCCGCCCATCCGCTGGCTTCGCTTGGTGCCCATACGACGAGCCACCGGGCCGTCGCACGGCTTTCGGCGGAAGACGCCCGCGCGGAAATGAAGCAGTCCGCCGACTGGATCGAGGCTTTGACCGGCGAACGGCCGGACACGATCGCCTATCCCTATGGCAGCCGCGCCGCGGTCTCCGAGCGCGACTGCGCGATTGCCAAGGAACTCGGCTTTTCGGTCGCGGTGACGACCCAGCCCGGCACGCTCTGCGCCAGATCCATGAACCGGCTCACCGGCCTGCCGCGCATCTCGCTCAACGGCTACTACCAGCAGCCGCGCTATGTCTCGGCCCTCGCCTCAGGCATCCCGTTCGCGATCGGGCGATGAAACATGGCGAAGTCCTTTGAATTCGTGAATTCTTCCACGAAAAAGGCCTTCCAGGAACTTCCAAAAGATATCCAGATCCAGTTCGCCAACGACCTCCAGCGGGTCCAAGAAGGGCTTCAGCCTCTTTCGGACTTCAAGCATCTGAAGGGCATTGGAAATGGCGTCATAGAGCTCATCGAGAACGGGAGCCCGGCCTATCGCGCCGTCTATTGCGCCAAATATCTCGATACGGTTTTCATTCTCCACGCCTTCACCAAGACGACGAATGGCGTCAACCGCAAGGCAATGGATACGGTCCAGGGTCGCCACAAGACGATGTTGCAAATCGTCAAAAATCGCAAATAGATCAGGCCGCCTCAACCACCTCGCAGATCACCCTGTGCTCGGCGCTGAAGGACGGCTTCAGGCGAACGCCGAGCTTCGCAAGATAGCCGATCAGCTTGTCTGCCGAGAACAGATGTATCTTTCCGCGCATCAATTCGCTGACGCGGGGTTGAGGAATGTCGAGCGCCCCGGCGATATCCGCCTGCTTCCATTTCCTGTCTTCAAAGATGGCGATCAGGGTCGTCAGCAGGTCCGAGCGAAACCGTAGGTCGGCAGCCTCGATCGGATCCTCCGTGACGGCGTCAAAGATATTCTCAAAGACCAGGCGTTCCATCTTCGACCTCGATATACGACTTTCCGTATAATCTAGATGCAAACACATGCCTGGTCAATGACAGATCACGGATACATCCGCACCTTTTCCCAAGGTCCGTCGGCGACGGAGCGGCGGAATTCGATGCGGTCGTGCAGGCGGAACGGGCGGTCGTGCCAGAACTCGATCGACACCGGCTTGATGCGGAAACCGGACCAGTAGGGCGGGCGCGGAATGTCGCCGATCGCGTAGCGGGCGGTGTATTCGGCTACCGATTTTTCGAGCGCGAAGCGGGTTTCGAGCGGACGGGACTGTTTCGACGCCCAGGCGCCGATGCGGCTGCCGCGGGGGCGCGAGGCGTAATAGGCGTCCGCCTCGGCGTCGCTCACCACCTCCACCTCGCCGCGCAGGCGAACCTGGCGACGCAGCGATTTCCAGTGGAAGCACATCGCCGCCTTTTTCTGACCGAGGATCTCGCGGCCCTTCTGGCTTTCGAAATTGGTATAGAAGACGAAACCGTTTTCGTCATACCCCTTCAACAAGACCATGCGAACGTTCGGCATGCCGTTTTCGTCGACGGTCGCAACCGCAACGGCATTCGGATCGTTGGGTTCTGAGCTCTCGGCATCCTTCAGCCAGGAACCGAAAAGCGCGAAAGGTTCGTTCTCCGCGGTGAAGTCACCAGTTGTTAACCCGCTCTCAGACATATTGAATAAAATACTCCCAATCTCATGAAAAATGCCCGAGTTTTTCAGTCGGACAGGACGCACGGTGGTAGTGATAGCAAAGTCGAAGAGCCGCACAAAGAGGTCGTTTCTCCTCGGCAGACGGGCAGCCGCCCTCTGCCTTGCAGGGCTTTCGCTTGCCGGTTGTACCAGCAGCCTCGATCTCTTCGGAAGCGCGCCCAAAGTCGACCGCTCGATCGCGACCGGCACCGTGCCTAGCGCGTCTCAGCCTACCGGTGCGACGCTTTCCGACGAGGCGACGGTGCGTAACGCCGTCTCCTCGGCCGATCTTGCCAAAGTCGGAGCAGCCTCGGTTCCGTGGGCGAATACCACGACCGGCAGCGCCGGCGTCGTCTCGCAAATCCGCGAGGCCCGCAACGGCGAGCAGATCTGCCGCGCCTTCACCACCACGCGGCATTCCTACGAGGGTATCGCCATGTTCTCCGGCCAGACCTGCCTGACCGGCAGCGGCGACTGGATGCTGACGGCCTTCGACCGCCAGTAGTCGCGGTCGTCCCTCCCCCAAGACCGAGCCTGCAAAATTCGTTTCGGGCGTTTCCGTGAAATCGCGCTGGAAACCATTCGTTTACCTTAACGACCACGACTGGAGGCGGCGTAACCACTGATTCACAAGTCCTAACATAGGCTCGCCTGATGTAAGCAGTAATCTGCCCGGAACATGAGGAACCGGCCGATGGCTGTCGGAGTTGTGACGAGTATCGGGGGTCCAATGATCAAGCGGGGGCCCGCCGTTTCAAGTAACCGGTGGTCCCACAATGCGTGATCCCTATTCTCTTCTTGGCGTGAAGCGCAATGCCGAGCCCGACGAAATCAAGGCAGCCTGGCGCGCCAAGGCCAAGACCGTTCATCCCGACCAAAACCAGGACGATCCGTCTGCGACGAGCCGTTTCGCAGAGATCGGCCAGGCCTACGAGGTCCTGAAGGATCCCGAGCGCCGCAAGCGATACGACAGGGCCGCCGAGATGCACCAGACCATCATGCAGCAGCGCAATGCCGCCCGCGAAGCCGCCGAGCGCGCCAAGGCCGCAAAGGCCAATGCCGAAAAGGTCATGGAAGAACTCGCCAAGACCAATGCGCAAAACGCCAAACCCCAGGCACAGGGACAGGCGCAGGCTCGCGGCCAGTCCCAGGCCCAGGCCCAATCTCAGGCTCATCCCCAGAACCAGTCCGGCCCGGCAGGCGAGACGCCGGAGGACATGATCGAGCGTATCTTCGGCGCCGCGGCGGCCGACCAGGCAAAATCTCACACGGGCGGCTCGGCGCAGACCAACGGCGATTCGGCGGAAACAGCCAAGGCAGATGTATCGGGGAGCGAAAGACCGCCCCTGCCGGCGCTTGCCATCGACCTGATCGCCTCCATCGTGCGCCGCTTCCGCGGCACGACGCCTGCTCCCGAAAAGGCTCCGGATATTTCCGTCGAGGCAACGGTGACCTTGGAGGACCTCCTGAAACTCAACGCGGTCACGCTGAAGATGGCTGACGACCGCGAAGTCCGCCTTGTGCTGGAAAAAGGCATGACGGAAGGCCATGTGGCGCGGTTGAAAGGCCAGGGCCTCAAGCTCGCCGGCATGAAATCCGGCGATCTTCTCGCCTCTATCAAGGTTTCCCGCGACAGCCGTTTCCGCGTCGAAGGTTTCGATCTTCACACGACCTTGTCGATTTCGCTCGAAGACGCGGTGCTTGGCGGCGACGCCTCGGTCGAGACGCCGGAAGGCAACCGCAACATCAGCATTCCGGCATGGTCCGGTTCCGACCAGACGGTTCGGCTGAACGGCCTTGGCCTTCATGACGATGCCGGCGGCCGCGGCGATCTCGTCGTCGAACTGCGCGTCGTCCTGTGGGAAAAACCGAACGAAAAGGTCACCGACCTGATGCGGCACATGCGTCACGGGCTGTATGTCTGACGGCATCGCCTAGTATGACAGTTTTGCGTCGGTATTCACCGCTAAGCACCCTTTGTTACGGCTACTAACACGAGATGATCCAAGTCTGCTTGAACCCTTGAGCTGCCTATGTCATAGGCAGCGTTCATCTAAGGTATCAGGGGACTATGAATGGTTCAGGCTTCCGGCCTCATGGCAGGCAAACGCGGTCTCATCATGGGCGTTGCCAATAATCGTTCGATCGCGTGGGGCATTGCCAAGGCCATCCACCAGCATGGGGGGGAAGTCGCGTTCACCTACCAGGGCGATGCACTCAAGAAACGCGTTGAGCCGCTCGCCGCCGAGTTGGGCGCCTACATGGCCGGCCATTGCGACGTCGGTGACGAATCGACCATCGACGAGGTTTTCGACAATCTCGAAAAACACTGGGGAAAGATCGACTTCCTGGTGCATGCGATCGGCTTTTCCGACAAGGACGAGCTGACCGGCCGCTATGTCGACACCTCGGCGGACAATTTCGCCAAGACAATGCAGATCTCGGTCTATTCCTTCACGTCCGTCGCAAGGCGGGCGGAAAAGCTGATGACCGACGGCGGCTCGATGCTGACCCTCACCTATTATGGTGCCGAAAAGGTCATGCCGAACTACAACGTCATGGGCGTTGCCAAGGCGGCACTCGAAGCCAGCGTCAAATATCTTGCCGTCGATCTGGGTCCGAAGAACATTCGCGTCAACGCGATCTCGGCCGGGCCGATCAAGACGCTTGCCGCTTCCGGCATCGGCGACTTCCGCTACATCCTCAAATGGAACGAATACAATGCGCCGCTGCGCCGTACCGTCACCATCGAGGAAGTGGGTGATGTCGGCCTCTACATGCTGTCCGACCTGTCGCGCTCCGTCACCGGCGAAACCCATCATGCCGACAGCGGCTATCATGTCGTCGGCATGAAGGCCGTCGATGCGCCGGACATTTCGGTCATCAAGGACTGATGCTGTTCCAGGGACGTCTGCCGTGCTCATCTACATGATCCGCCACGGGCAGACGGACTGGAATGCCGAAGGCCGGCTCCAGGGCCAGCAGGACATTCCGCTCAATGCGCTCGGCCGTTCTCAGGCAACGCGGAACGGCGAGCGGCTGCGCGAGATGATCGGCGCGGCGGACGGATTCCGCTTCGTCGCCAGCCCCCTGTCGCGTACCCGCGAAACCATGGAACGGCTGCGTACCGCCATGGGCCTCGATCCCCTCGCCTACGGAACCGACGAACGGCTGATCGAGGTCTCCTTCGGCGACTGGGAGGGCCATACGCTTGAGGAAATCAGCCATGTTTCTCCTGAGCGATTGAGCGCTCGCGCCGAGCAGAAGTGGAGTTTCATCCCGCCGGGGGCGTCGGCGGAAAGCTATGAGATCCTCTGCTGGCGGATCGGCGCCTGGCTGCAATCTCTCGACGGTCCGACCGTCTGCGTCAGCCATGGCGGGGTGATCCGCTCGCTCTTCCGGCTGATCGGCAACCTCGACGAGGACGAGGCCGCCACCGTTCCGACCCCGCAGGATCGCATCCTCGAGGTCGATACCCGCAACAACCGGATACAATGGCTCTGAACTGCGCCAACCCTGCGCATCGGATATTCTAAATTATACTTCGCTAAATCTTCAGTCTTACTGGACGATCTGAAGGTCGTCGACGACGCGGTTGCCATCGACAACCGTGTAGAAGACCAGCACTTTGACGCCCGCCTTCAGGCCTTCGAAATTGAACTCCTCGGGCACCTTATAGGTCTTTCCGTCGTCCAGCGTGAAGTTGAGCGCCTTTGCGTCCACGGCCTTGATCGTGGCTTCGACATCGGCACTTTGCGCCCAGCTGTTGAGGGGCGAAAAGACGCTGGCCGTGGCAAGCAGAGCAGCAATCAGGATGCGCATGGTCGAAAGCCTTGATGAGGTCGATGATGTCTCGTTTCGACGCACAGATAGCCTGCTGATTGTGGCGAAAATCGCCCGGCACCATGACATTTTCCGTATAAGTAATGAGCTGATAGTTAACGCTTTTCGAGAACCGAATGCCGCCTTGCGGCCGAGCCAGTCACGCCGGCGAACTTATTCAAAGTATTCGTACAATAAATCGCGCCAAAGTTTGTAGGGTGGGATGAAAGCGTAAATTAACCCCCTCCCCATAGGCTGTTCCGTCATGCCACAGGGGTTAATGAGAAGGTTCGCGCGCGTGAAATTCTGGCCGTCGTCCGGTTCCAAGTCACTGCGCCTGGCGCGCAGCACCAAGACGCCGACGGCAATCGCGTTCGTTATCGCCCTTACGGTGATCTCGACCGGCGTGATCGTCGACCAGCGTTATACCGAGGGCTTTCGCAGCGACCTTCGGGCGACGACGGAAAACGTTGCCGGCCTGTTGGCACGGCGCCTCATTGCGCGCGTGGAGACCGACACCGCCGCCGCTGGCCATCTGGCTCACGCCCTGAGGGAGGACGCCGAAGGCTCGGTTGATGAGTTCAAACATTACGTCGACAAGGAACTTGGCGAGGCGACGCATTTTTCCGGCGTCGCGGTCGCGCCCAATTTCGAGTTTCCCCAGGTCATCACGCGCGACGGCGTTGCCGGCGGCACGCCACGCAAGATCGACAGGATCGATGTGCCACGCCTTGCAGACGACCTGAAATCCGTCAACGGCCGGAACCGTGTATCGCTGCTGAGCGGCAGCCAGGAGGGACACCTGACCCTGGTCGTGCCGGTGCCGAAGGAAGAGGACGGCACCGACCTGTGGGGCGCCATCGCCGTGCTGATCGACAAGCAGGGCCTGATGGAAGCTTCCGGCGTCACCTTCTCCCCCGCCACGGCGATGAAACCGAACCTGATTAATCTCGAGTGGCTGAATGTCGTCCTGCGGGACGTGGACCGGCCGGAATATTTCGCCTTCTTCGGCAATGATTCCATCGAGGACCAGTCTCCGATGAAATGGACGGTGCCGATCGGTGGTGCCAACTGGACGCTCCTCGCCGCCCCTCGTTCCGGCTGGGACATCGTGCCGCCCAATCAGCTCGTGATCCGCCTCGCCCTCGTGATTGCCGCACTCGCGGTGATCGTGCCGATCTTCATCGCCACCTCGCTGATCTCGGAGCGCAACCGCAATATCGAGGCGCTGAAGGCGCGTGAACTCAATCTGATAGAGCTATCGCAGCGCTTCAACCTTGCCATGGAAGCTTCCAATATCGGGATCTGGGAGGTGACCGGCAACAGCAACAGTCTCTTCTGGGACAGCCGAGCCGCCGGGCTGCACGACAAGCCGGCTGCAAGCGAAGGCAATCGTCTCTACGACTGGCTCGGATCGATCTATCCGCCCGATCGGACGGCGGCGGAGACACATTTCCTCGACTGCGCCTCCGGCAACATGCCTTGCAGCGAGACCTACCGCGTGCAGTTGCCGGACGGCACTCTGCGATACCTGAGGTCGGCGGGTGCAAACTATCGCAATGCCGACGGTACGCTACGCACCACCGGGATTGTCTGGGACGTCACCGGCGACGTGGTATTGACCCAGACGCTGCGCAACGCCAAAGAAAATACCGACATCAAGAACGCCGAACTGGAGCTGGCGCTCGATGAGCTGTCAAACCGCGAGCAGGACCTGGAAGAGCTGTCGACCAAGCTGGACCTCGCGCTCGACTCCTATAACTGCGGCATATGGGAATCAAACCCGGTAACCCGGGTCGATACCTGGGATGCCCGCATGTGCCAGCTGCACGGCATCCCCTTCACCAACGGCTTCGTCCGGGTCGATGACTGGATCGAGCTTATCCATCCCGACGACCGGGAGCTTGCCAAACTCAGCTCCTATCATTTCACGGAGAACTTCCGGCCGGATCCGCTGGTCGTGCGGGTGCCCCAGCCGGATGGCTCGATCCGCTACATCCGCTCCATCGGCAAGATGCACAAGACGCGCGACGGATTCAAAAAGGTGGTGGGCATCGCCTTCGACGTCACCCAGGATGCCATCCTGACCAGGGAACTCAAGGCTGCCAAGGACGAGGCCGATGCGAAGAACGCAGAGCTCGAACTCGCCAAAAGCCGGATCGAGCACAATTCCCTGCATGACCCGCTGACACTGCTGGCCAACCGCCGCAAGCTCGACATCGAACTCGACCGGCTGTCGCGCTCCAGCCATACCGAGCGCCAGAAGTTCTCGATCCTGCATCTCGATCTCGACCGCTTCAAGCAGATCAACGACACGCTCGGTCATGCGGCCGGCGACGCGATGCTCGTGCACGCCTCGCGCATCCTGTCGCGCAACGTCCGCGGCAGCGATATCGTCGCACGTATCGGCGGCGACGAATTCGTGATCCTCGCCTCCGGCAATTCCAGCGCCGAAGAGATAGGCCAGCTCGCCCAGCGCATCATCGCGGAATTTCACCAGCCGATCGATTTCGAAGGTTTCGCCTGCCGCTGCGGCGTATCCATCGGTATCGCCCAGGCAAGCGGCATGAATGTCGATGCGCGCCGTACTCTCGTCAATGCCGATATCGCGCTCTACCGGGCGAAGGGCATGGGCCGCAACCGATACGAATTCTTCACGCAGAACCTGCAGGCCGAGATCGTCAGCCACAAGCGTACCGCCGACGAGGTGCTGGCCGGCATCGACAACGACGAATTCATCGCCTTCTACCAGCCGCAGTTCGATGCCCGCACCAACCAGCTGACCGGTGTCGAGGCGCTGATCCGCTGGAACCATCCGCATCACGGGATTCTTGCGCCCGACCGGTTCCTGAAGATTGCCGAAGACCTCAATGTGTCCGCCGCGCTCGACCATATCGTGCTCCAGACGGTCTTGAAGGACAAGATGCGCTGGGCAGCACTCGGCATCCGGATACCGAAGGTTTCCGTCAACGTCTCTTCGAAGCGGCTGCATGACGAGGCACTGATCGACACGCTGCAGACGCTGGCGATCGTGCCCGGCGAGATCTCATTCGAACTGGTGGAATCGATCTTCCTCGACGAGAGCGAAGCATCGGCGGCCGGCAATCTCCAGCGGATCAAGGAACTCGGCATCGATATCGAGATCGACGATTTCGGCACCGGCCATACCTCGATCGTGAGCCTTCTGAAGCTGAAGCCGAAGCGGCTGAAGATCGACCGCCAACTCGTCATGCCGATCCTGACCTCGCCGCAGGAACGGGCGCTGGTGCGCTCGATCATCGACATCGCCCGTTCGCTCGGCGTCGAAACGGTGGCGGAGGGGGTCGAGACCATGCAGCATGCGAGCCTTCTGCGCGAACTCGGCTGCGACCTGCTCCAGGGTTATGCCTTCGCCCGGCCGCTTTCGTTCGACGATTTCACCGCAGCCGCGCATGCGGGCTGGCGCAAGGCCGCGGCCTAGAGCCACCATTGTTCACCAATCGCGCCGCGACTGTTCTGCCAAGAAACACTTGTCGCCCGGCAACCTTTTCCATATGACAACCGCGTCAGAAGTTGGCGGAAGGCCAGCTCCGCCACAGCTGGTCCTGTAACGCCATGTCGCACAACACTTTCGGTCACCTTTTCCGCGTCACCACCTGGGGTGAAAGTCATGGTCCGGCACTCGGCTGCGTGGTCGACGGCTGCCCGCCCGGCATCCGCTTCACGCTTGCGGAAATCCAGGCCTGGATGGACAAGCGCAAGCCCGGCCAGTCCCGGTTCGTGACGCAGCGGCGAGAGGACGACATCGTCAAGGTGCTCTCCGGCGTGATGATGGACGCCGACGGCGAGACGATGATCTCGACCGGCACGCCGATCTCCATGCTGATCGAGAATACCGACCAGCGCTCCAAGGACTACGGCGAGATCGCCCGCCGCTACCGTCCCGGCCATGCGGACTATACCTATGACGTCAAATACGGCATCCGCGACTATCGCGGCGGCGGCCGCTCCTCGGCCCGCGAGACGGCAGCCCGGGTTGCCGCCGGCGCGCTCGCCCGCAGGATCGTGCCGGGCGTGCAAGTCCGCGCCGCGCTGATCCAGATCGGCAAGCACAGGATAGATCGCGCCAACTGGGACTGGGATCAGGTCGGCCAGAACCCGTTCTTTTGCCCGGATGCAGCGATGGTGCCTGTCTGGGAAGACTATCTCGACGGCATCCGCAAAGCCGGTTCCTCGATCGGCGCCGTGGTGGAGGTGATCGCCGAAGGCGTGCCCGCCGGTCTCGGCGCTCCGGTCTATGGCAAGCTCGATCAGGATATCGCCAGCCTTCTGATGTCGATCAACGCCGTCAAGGGCGTCGAGATCGGCGACGGTTTCGGCGTCGCAGAACTTTCCGGGGAGGAAGACGCCGACGAGATGCGCATGGGCAATGACGGCAAGCCCATCTTCCTCTCCAACCATGCAGGCGGCATTCTCGGCGGCATCTCGACCGGCGAGGCGGTGGTCGCCCGCTTCGCGATCAAGCCGACCTCCTCCATTCTCACCGAGCAGCGCTCGATCGACGTCGACGGCAACAATGTCGAAGTCCGTACCAAGGGCCGCCACGACCCCTGCGTCGGCATCCGCGCTGTGCCGATCGGCGAAGCGATGGTTGCATGCGCGATTGCCGATCACTATCTCCGCGACCGGGCCCAGACGGGGCGAAATCTCTAGGAAACAACACCCATGGCCTATGATCAGAAGCGCGTCGTCGATGCCCTCCGCGCATTCGAAGCCGGCGAAATCGTCGTCGTCACCGATGACGACGACCGCGAGAACGAAGGCGATCTGATCGTCGCCGCGGTCCACTGCACGCCCGACAAGATGGCCTTCATCGTGCGCCACACGTCCGGCATCGTCTGCGCGCCGATGCCGCGCGAGGAGGCCAAGCGGCTCAACCTCAATGCCATGGTGGCGGAAAACGACAGCGCCCATACGACCGCCTTCACCGTCACCGTGGACTTCAAGCACGGCACGACGACCGGCATTTCTGCCGAGGACCGGACGCTCACCGTCCGCAATCTTGCCAATCCGAATGTCGGCGCGAGCGATTTCGTGCGGCCCGGCCACATTTTCCCGCTGATCGCCCGCGAAGGCGGCGTGCTGATGCGCTCCGGCCATACGGAAGCGGCCGTCGACCTCTGCAGGCTCGCCGGCCTTCCGCCGATCGGTGTCATCTGCGAACTCGTCAATGACGACGGCACCGTGACGCGCGGCCAGCAGGTTACCGACTTTGCGGCCAAACACGGATTGAAGCAGGTTTCCGTCGCCGACCTGATCGCCTATCGCCAGCGCAAGGAAACGCTGATCGAACTGCAGACATCGTTCGACGTCGAGACGCCGCACGGCAAGGCGAAGGCGCATGCCTATTCGCTGCCTTGGGACCCGATGCAGCATGTGGCGGTGGTCTTCGGCGACATCCGCGACGGCGTCGACATTCCAGTCCGCCTGCATCTCGAAAACGTCACCCGCGACGTGTTCGGCACGCAGCGCTCGGTCGATCGTTACATGGCGAAAATCGAGGAAGAGGGTCGCGGCGTGATCATCTACCTGCGCGAAGGTTCGGTCGGCGTTGGCCAGAAGGACCATGGCCGCAAGCTGCGCCAGGACCAGGAAGGTCATGCCGAAGCCCAGGCCCGCGAGAGCGAATGGCTGGAAATCGGCCTCGGCGCACAGATCCTCAAGGATCTCGGCGTCACTTCGATCAAGCTGCTGACCCGTAGCGAGCGCCACTATGTCGGCCTCGAAGGTTTCGGCATCAAGATCGCCGAGACGGTGATCTGCTGACCGCCCTCAATCCTTAGGGTTGTAAAAGGTTTCGTACCGTTCCATCGTCGCTCGTTGTCGGGCGGCGATTTTTCGTGTACGGATAATAGTTGAAAATCATTTGGGACGAGACGAAGCGGATTGTGAATCTCGAGAAGCACGGTCTCGATTTCGCTGATGTTGGCTTTTTTCACTGGGAAACGGCTGTGATGGAACGTGGTCATTCCGGCCGCACCAAAGCCATCGGCTATTTCGAAGATGGTACCGCGGTGGTGATTTTTGTGAAGCTGGGGACGGAAGCCACCTCGATCATCAGCTTCCGACCCGCCAACGCGAAAGAAAGGAGGCTTCTCCTATGGCAATGAAGCATCGAACTCTAAAAGAATTCCAGCCGGGGCGCGGCTACACCAAGGAAGATTGGGACTCCGTGGACAGCCCGCCGCTTACTGATGAAGAACTAGCGAGCATGCGTCCCGCACGTGAAGTCATGCCGCCGGAATTCTTCGAAGCTATCGAAGAACTTCGCCGTACTCGCGGCCGGCCGAAGGTCGAGGCGCCGAAGGTGGCCGTCACGCTGAGGCTCGATCCGGACGTGCTCGAAAAATTCAAGGCGTCCGGCAAGGACTGGCGCGCCAAAATGGCCGAGGAACTGCGCAAGGCAGCCGGCCTCTGAGACGGTCTACCGGCCAGCAGCCAGAATCTGCTCGATGAAGTGGTGCGCCTTGAGCGCATCCTCGCCGGTGACGCGCAGCGGTGCACCGGTTCGAACCGCATCGATGAAATTCCCGATCAGGGCCCGGTGCATCTCGTGGCCGAAGGCCATAGGATTGGCGCCGGCCCCGCTGCCGGAATTCTGGCCGCCCTCGGTGACGCTGGTGCCGTCCATGAAGGCGGCCTTCAGCGTATCGCCGGTCAGGACTGCCGTACCGTGGGTGCCGAGCAGCTCGATGCGTTCCGGCAGGCCGGGATAGGCGCAGGTGGTGGCGTTCAGCGTCCCGATCGCACCGTTTTCGAATGCGAAGGTCGCCGTCACCAGGTCTTCGGTCTCCATCGAATGGATCGGGCTGGTGCGGACGAAGGACGAGACGTCTTTCGGGGTACCAGCATAACTCAGCAGCAGGTCGATCGTGTGGATGCCCTGGGTCAGCAGCACGCCGCCACCATCCCGTGCCATCGTGCCGCGGCCTTCGACGTCGTAATAGCTTTGGGGTCGCCAGTTGCGGATCGCGACGGACGCCTCGATCAACTGCCCCAACCGCTCGGACTTGACGATCTCATCGAGTTTCAGCGCCGCCGCGCGAAAACGGTTCTGCAGCACCATGGACAGCAGCACGCCCGCTTGCCTCGCGGCACGGACGATCGCCTCGGAGCGCTCGAACGAGATATCGAGCGGCTTTTCCAGCAGGATATGCTTCTTCGCCGCCGCGCAACGCTCTACGAGTTCCAGATGGCTGCTTGGCGGGGTGAGGATCAGCACCGCCTCGATCGTCTTATCCGCGAAGATCGCATCGAGATCGCCGGTCGTTGGGATCGGGTATTGGGCGGCAAACGCTTCACGCCGGGCTGCCGTCTGGCTGAAAGCCGCGACGCATTCGATCCTGTCGGACAAATCGAGCAGGGCGCGGGCGTGGTGACCCGCTGCCATGCCGAGCCCGATGATTGCTACTTTCAACTTCGTCATATTAACCTCCCGGTACACATAAAATATCGTTTGCGGCGAGCCGCCCCTCATCCGCCTGCCGACACCTTCTCCCCGCTGGGGAGAAGAGACATGCCGAGCCGTCACTCCTCCTCCTCTCCCCAACGGGGAGAGGGTGGCCGAGCAAAGCGGAGGCCGGGTGAGGGGGCCGCTTGTTCCGGCGTCCGCCAAGCAAGCCTTAACCCAAAACCTCAAGCGTGCGCATGATGCCGCGCAGCTCTGCCAGCCCTTTCAGTCGACCGATGCAGGAATAGCCGGGATTGACGCGTCTGCCTATGTCGTCGACGATCGCGTGGCCGTGGTCGGGTCGTGACGAGATCATTGTCGGGATTGGCGCCGTAGGAGCCGGTACAGAGCGTGATGCCGTTCGACGGTGACTTAATCCCGGCGCCGGCCTGTTTCACATGCGAAAGCTTGACCGTGTCGTCCGGTCCGAACCAGCGCCAAGTCTGTTCCATTGTCGTCCTGCCTTATGCTTGTCAGCCGAGCCGCATGCCGGTGGCGGCGTCGAAGATGTGGCTGTTGGTGGGCGCGAGCGCCAGATTGAGCACCTCGCCGGTCTTGATGAAAAGCCGCTCGCGCAGCTGCGCCGAGAATTTCTGGCCGTCGACGGAGCCCTGCACGAAGGTTTCCGAACCGGTTGGCTCGATATTCGTCACGGTCATCGGAATACCCTCGTTTCCGGCGGCGATGGCGAGATGTTCGGGGCGAATGCCGTAGGTGACAGCGGTGCCGGGGGCGGCGGAAGCCTCCGGTCCAAGCGGCAGGCGAACACCGTTTCCGGTCAGCACGGACTTACCGTCATCGGCCATCGTGCCGGAGAGGAAATTCATCGAGGGCGAGCCGATGAAGCTCGCGACGAAAGTATTGACCGGCTTGTCGTAGAGCTCCAGCGGCGCGCCGACCTGTTCGACGATGCCATCCCTCATCACCACGATCCGGTCCGCCATGGTCATCGCCTCGATCTGGTCGTGGGTCACGTAGACGGTGGTGGTCTTGATGCGGGCATGGATATCCTTGAGCTCCGCGCGCATCTGCACGCGCAGCTTGGCATCGAGGTTGGACAGAGGTTCGTCGAACAGGAAGACCTTGGGATTGCGGACGATGGCCCGGCCCATGGCGACGCGCTGGCGCTGGCCGCCGGAGAGTTGCTTCGGGTAACGCTTGAGGTAATCGGTAAGTCCGAGGATACGCGCGGCATCATTGACCCGCTCGGCGATCTCCTCTTTGGATTTCTTAGCGAGCCGCAGCGAGAAGCCCATGTTCTCGGCAATCGTCATATGCGGGTAGAGCGCATAATTCTGAAAAACCATGGCGATATCGCGGTTCTTCGGCTCGACCTCGTTGATGACGCGACCGTCGATGCGGATCGTGCCGCCCGAGATGTCTTCAAGCCCGGCGATCATCCGCAACAGCGTGGACTTGCCGCAGCCGGAGGGGCCAACGAGGACGACGAAGGCGCCATCCGGCACATCGACCGACACGCCCTTGATGGTCTCGAGGTCGCCATAGGCCTTGCGGACGTTCTGGATTTCAACGGAAGCCATGTATTTATCCTGAAACTGCTCGGGTTCGGGGCTTCAGCCGATCTGCGGCGCGGATGGCGGCGAGCAGGCTGAGGCCGGTGTGGTAACCCGGATCGAGATCCGGCGTGGCGGGCACGAAATCGACGGGGCCGTCCCTGGTCATCGTCTGGTAGGCGAGCGGCGGTGTGCCGCGCCAGTAGCGCTCGAAGAACGCGCCGTGGGCGGCCTTCCAGACATCGAGGCTCTCGGCACTGCCGGTGCGTTCATGAACAAGGGCGGCGGAACGGATGGCTTCCGGCAGCGACCACCAGGGGCAATAGGGGCTTTGGGCCTCGCCAGTCTTGATGGACACCGTGAGCGTGATGCCCGGCCCCACGAAGCCCTTGCGGAAGGACGAGACGAGGATGCGTTCCAGCGTTTCGATCAGTGCCGGATCGGCGGTGTCGTCGAGATAGTCGAGCGCGAAGCCGACGAACTCGATTCCGTGGCCGACATTGCATAGGTCCTCGCCCGGCACGTTGCGCAGCAGGCCGGTCGCGGCATCGTAATGCCTGTCGATGACATGGGCGATGAACCGATCGGCAAAGGCGAGATGCGCCGTGTGGCCGGCGCGCTTTAGCATGCCTGCGGCACCGAGCAGGATCATCCGCGGGCCGAAATCTTCGGGCTGGACGGCAAGGCTGTGGAGCGAGAGCGGCCGGCGTTCGTCCATCTGGAAACGGCCCGTTTCAACGGCGGTGATCACACGGTCGAAATAGGCGAGGTGACCGGCGATATCCGGCAGGCCATATCGGCTTGCGGCTGCCACCAGCCCCTTGGCCACGAAGGCGTCCGAATAGGTGTAGATCAGCGCCGGTTTTTCCTGAGCGTGGAGCACGTTGGACTGATCCGCATAGACGGCCTGCAGGTCGCGATCGTAGCAGAAATAGGCGTGACCATCCGGCTTGCGCAGGGCAGCCAGAAGCTCGTAGAGGCGGCGGCCGGCGGTATCGAGCTTTTTCGCGAGCGGCGGCAACTCGTCTTCAAAGAACTCCGCATGTCCGACCAAGGCTTCCAGCCCCCGCCCCTGAATCCAGCCGTGGGTGTAATCCGGGCCACGGGTGCCATCCTCCGAACCGTAATCCTTCAGCGTCAGGCTGTTCTGCTTGGTGTTCAAAAACCCACCGCCGAGTATCGGCCGCTGCAGCATCCAGTAGAGAGTGCCGGCATTGGCGGCGGCATAGGTTGTGCGGGCTTCTGCCAAGAAATCCATCGCCATCGTCACTCCTTGAGCCCGGTGCTGGCAACGCCCTGCACGAAATTTCGGCGCAGGATGACGAAGAGCAGGATGGATGGAATGAGGACGGTGGCGGAGGCGGCGCTGAGGCGGCCGAGATCGACCGTGAAGCCGGTCTGGAAAAGCGCCAGCCCGACCTCGATCGTATAGCTGGTGCGGGTCGTGGTGACGATCATCGGCCAGGCGAAGGCGGTCCAGGCCTGGAAGAAGGCGAGCACCGCCAGTGCGCCGAGCGCGCCGCGCAAAAGCGGCAGAACGATATGCAGGAAGATCCAGAACTCGCCGGCGCCATCGATACGGGCCGCTTCCAGCAGTTCGTCGGGGATCGAGTGGATAACGTTCTGGCGGATCAGGAAGATGCCGAAGCTCATCACCAGATAACCGAGCAGCAGGCCCCAGACGGAGTTGAGGATGCCGAGGCTTTTCGCCTGAAAATAGAGCGGGATCATGTAGACCTCGAACGGCACGATGGCGGTTGCGAGGAACAGCGCGAAGAGGATGTTCAGCGTCCGGAAGCGGAACTTGCCGAAGATGTAGCCGGCGATCGCCGAGGTGGCGACGATGGCGATCGTCGACATCACCGCAAAGGCGATGCTGTTGGCGATCCAGCGCAGGAGTGGCGTTTCGCCAAGCACGGCCGCGAAATTGGCAATGGTCGGGTCGCGCGGGATGATGGTCGGCGGCCAGCTGAGCATTTCGGCCGGGGTCTTGAAGGCGTTGGCGACCAGGAATACCAGCGGCAACAGCATCAGGATCGAGACGACGATCAGGAAGACGTCGATCGCGAAGTTCATCACCCGCTTCTTGCGGCGCAGACGCACGCCCTCGGAAAGTTCTTCGGTGGTGGGTTCGATATAGTTCACGGGATTGGTGGTCATGCCTTGCCCCTTTCCCGCAGTGTCGAGAACTGGATGAGCGTCAGGCCCAGCACGATGACCAGAAGCACGACGGCCTCGGATGCCGCGTAGCCGACGCGGTAATTGCGAAAGCTGTTTTCCAGCATGTCGAGAACCAGAACCCGCACCTGCCGTCCGGGCGCCCCTTGCGCATCGGAAGCGAGCACGAAGGCCTGGGCGTAAACGTTGAAACCGGAAACCAGCGTCACGACCGACACATAGAGCGTGATCGGTTTCAGCATCGGGATCGACAGGTACCAGAAGCTCTGCGGTCCGGAGGCGCCGTCGAGCTTGGCGGCTTCATAAAGCGAGACCGGCAGGTTCTTGAAGCCGACGATATAGATCAGCACCGCATACCCCAGCGCCTGCCAGGAGCAGAGCACGATGATGCAGATGACCGACAGGACCGGATCGAACAGCCAGGATTGCGCCGGGATGCCGAAGAAAGTCAGAAGCGCATTCAGCGGGCCGAGGCGAGCGTCAAAGATCCATTTCCAGGCCATGGCGGCGGGAACCAGCGACACGACATGCGGAATGAAGATCGCGGTCTCGTAAAAACCGGCCATCCGCGAGCGGGTGCGATGAAAGATCAGCGCGGCGATGACCAGCGCCATCGGGATGGTCAGGATCAAGACGCCGAAGGCGATGATCGTGGTGTTGACCAGCGCATCGATGAACAGGTGGTCGCCCATCAGCTCGCGGAAATTCGCAAGGCCGACGAAGGGCTTGTTCTTCGACAGGATGTCCCATTTGAAAAGGCTGAGCCTCAGCGTGTCGGCGATCGGATAAAGCCGGACATAGGCAAAGATTGCCAGGGTCGGCAAAATCGCAAGGATCGCAAAAATCCATCTTTTGCGCTTCAGCATAGAGTTTTGGCCTGTAGACAGCAGGGTTCGGCCGCGGCGCGGGTCGGACCCTGGATCCCCGTTTAAGTGCCCGGAGCAATGATGCCCCGGGCCCATGCGATTGGCGAGTGGTGCCGGCGATTATTTCGCGCCCAAGCCTTCGCGGGTGAGGATTGTGTTCACTTCGTCGCTGGCCTTCTTGAGGAAGGCATCGATCTTGGCATCGTCGCCGGCCATGGACGCGTCGCCGAAGGCAACGACGAGCTGCGCGGCAACGCGGGTCAGGATCTCTTCGATCGGGCCGATCGACGGCAGCGTGAAGAACTCGTAGCCCTTCGGATAATCGACGAAGGCGGCGAAGGCCGGCTGCTTGGAGGTGACGGCCGAATAATCGACGCCTGAGCGGTTCGGCAGCCAGCCGACGTTCTGGAGCAGCCAGACGAGGTTTTCCGGCGAGTTGGCCGCCTTTGCAAATTCCCAGCCGGCTTTGGCATCGGCACCCTTGCCGGCGACGTAGAGGTTGGTGGGCAGCGCGATCGAACCCTTCGGCAGCGGCGCGGTGGCGTATTTCAGATCCGGCGCTTTCTTGGCGATATCGCCGATCACCCAGGATTCGCGGATGAACATCGCGGTCTGGCCGCGCTCGAAGGCATCGGCGTCCGCCGGCATCTCTGGGGAGACCGTCTTGGTGGTGAAGATGTTGGTGAGATACTGTTTCAGCGCCTTGCGGCCCGCTTCGTTGGCGAAATTGGGCTTCCACTTGCCGTCGCCGGCGGGGGCGAGGATCGCGCCGCCATATTGATGCATGTTGATCCAGAATTTCTCGGCAATGCCCTGGCCGCCGCCCGAGAGGCGCATGCTCCAGCCGGAGACGGTGGCCTTGCCAGATGCATCGCGCTTGGTCAGCTTCTCTGCATAGGCGGAATAGTCCTCCATCGTCTTCGGCGGGGCGGTCAGGCCGGCAGCCTTGAACATGTCGGTGTTGTAGTAGAGAGCGCCCTGGCCGCGGAAGAGCGGCACGCCGTAGATCTTGCCGCCCTTGCCTGCGGTGTCGCTGAAGAACTTGTCGAAGTTCTTCGGATCCTTCACGAAGGTCGAGATATCCGCCGGGGCTTCCGGAAGAAGATCGTTTTCAAGGTAGCGGGTAGCGGTCGAACCGGAGAGCTCGATGACCGTCGTGCCGTCCTGGCCTCCGGTGAGGCCAAGCGCGACGCGCTTTTCATGCTCGCGAAGGGCAATCGCCTCGACCTTCACCTCGAGTTTCGGATAGGCGGCCTTCATGCCCTGCGCGACATGTTCATAGAACGGCGCCATTTCCGGATAACCGCTCCAGACCGTCAGCGTTTCGGCCGAAACGGCGGACGCGCCCGAGAGAAGGGCTGCGCCGAATGCCGCGCTCATAAGCAGCGCGCGGGTCGAAATCCTCGTCTTTGCTGATCTGTTTTTCATGTCCCTGTTCCCTTGTTGTTGTTAACAAAAAGCTCTCATGCAACCGGTTGCGTGTCAAGCATCGGATCGTTTCCGGCGGCCCCTTGGCTCATGCGGCGCCGCTTCCGCTGGAGGTCTCGTTGGCGAGCCGGATGGCGCAGGCCGCAAGCGTTTCCGCCGAGCCCGGCGCGAAGGTCGCCGCCAGGCCGTAATAGCGATGCGCCTCGTCCACCTCGTAGCCGCCGAACCGGAATTCGCCGGCCGGCGGGATGTAACCGGGATTGTCGTCGGCAAAGCCGATGACGAAGGCTGGCTTGTCCAGACCAAGTGCAGCCCGGATTGTCAGCGCCGTCTCCGCAAAGATCTCACCCGGCAGCGCGACGATCGGCACGCCGCCCCAATCGAGCACGGTCACCCGCGCGGCAAGCGGCTCGGGCTGGGTAGGCGCTATGTCGCGCGCCCAATCCGCCCAATAGCCGAGCAGGCTTTTGCGGGCGGGTTCGACGTTCAGGGCCTCGTCCCGCCAGCGTTTTTCGAGGGTTTCCGGCGGTTCGGTCTCGCGGCACTCGAAGGTGAGGCTGACGATCGCGTTGCGGGCGCTGACGGCGTCCGAAACCGGGTGTTCCGCAGCGCCAAGCGCCGCCTCGGCAATCTTGCGGCCGATCCGTTCGGCGGCAGCAAAGCTGCGATCCGGGTTCGCGGCAAGCGAGATCGAGGCATGCGCCGAGTGGCCGGTATTGGCGTCGCCGACGCAGCCGGTCATGAACAGGGCGACCGCGCCGGGATGAGCTTCTTCCAGCGCATGGCGAACGAAATGGGGATAATCGGCCGTCCAGAGGAGATTGTCGGCCGCCAGCACGACCGGATGGCACGCATAGGCGGTGACGACGGCGATCATGTTGCCATCCGCAGCGCGGATGCGAAGATGTGGCAGGGAAGTGTCCACGGGTCCGCCGGGATGGCGCCGATTGCGCGCAATCCCCGGATCACTTCCCTGCCCCACAGTGATGGTTGCCGGCCGGCGCGCCGTGGCGGCCTTGTCGATGGCGGCGATACAGGCATCTTCCAATCGCTCCAGATAGGCCGGATCAGCGGCGATGCTGAGCCGTCCGGCCATGGAAACCGGACCACCGTGATTGTGGAGTGCTGCGACCACGACGTTTTCTGCCGGCAGGACGCAGCGCCTGCGGATCCGGGCGCTCGTCGCGGCATCGATGCCGATGACATCGGCGACAACGATGGCGGTATCGCCGACCACCACGGCACGCGCCGTCAGGGCGTCATGGGCGCCCCTGGCCGACAGCGTGCGGGCCGCAAAGCCGGACATCGCAAGGCCGGGCGGCGGGGTGATATCGACGATGGCAACTCCGGCCCGGATCATGCGCAGGACGCCTTTTCGCCGTGGACCCAGGTTTCGCGGATAGACAGTTCCCGCTCGCCTTCCGACCATTCGAAGCGGATGAGGTCGGCCCGCGCGCCGACTTCCAGCCGTCCCCGTCCACCGACGAAACGGCCAGGATTTACGGTCGCGAGGAGAAGCGTATCGGCAAGTGGAAGGCCTGCCATCTGCGACGCGATCGCGACATTGGCCGATAGCGGCAGGCTGGCGCCGGCGAGATAGGGCGTGCCGGCGACGCTGATGCGGCCTTCGGCAGACACCTCGACGCGGCCGCCGACCGGCTGGTCGTAGATGCCTGGGGGCATGCCGGCGAGCGCCACCATGTCCGACACGAGGATCGCCCGATCCAGGCCCTTGGCGCGCAGCATGGCCTTGAACGTGTCGGCCGGCAGGTGCCAGCCATCGGCGATGAAGCTTGCCGTCAGCCGGTCGTCGGCAAGCTGCGCCCAGATGAAATTCGGGTGCCGCGGCAGCATGGCGGCGGCGCCGTTGCCGAGATGAGTGGAAAGGACCGCACCCGCCTCCGCCGCCGCTTGGATTTCCTCCGGCGTCGCGGCTGTGTGGCCGAGTGCCACGTGGACGCCTCTCGCCGTGAGAGCGCGGATGTAATCGACGCTGCCCTCATGTTCCGGCGCAAGCGTCACCATCGAGACCAGATTGCCGGATGCGTGCTGCCAACGGTCGAACTCTTCGATCGACGGCGGACGGACATGCGCCAGCGGATGGGCGCCGCGCGGGCCGTCCTTGTCCGAAATCGACGGGCCTTCGACATGTATGCCCGGCACCATTTCGGCGATCAGCCGGTGGCCGGCGCGGATTTTTGCGATATCGGCGAGGGCCTGAAGGAGGGACGTCTCGGGCGCCGTGATAAGGGTCGGCAGCCAGGTTGTGACGCCGACGCTTAGCAATTCCTCGCAAAGCGAGAGGAGGATGTTGGGAGTGACTTCGCCACTGTTCAGATCGAAGCCGCAACAACCGTTGACCTGCAGGTCGATCAGCCCGGCGGAGAGGTAACGCGGGCTGGTATTTTCCGCCGGGCGGATGGCGGCAATCCTGCCGTCGGCGACTTCGATCGCAAAACCTTTGCCGGTGCGGGGATCGATACCGTCGACGACCATGGTCAGAGCGCCCTCACCCGGCCTTGGAAATTGGCGATGAAGCGGCCGTTCGCCTCGTCGCCTCCCGGCGCATTGCCGCTGCGCCAGACCGGCGGCTCTATCCCCCGTTCGACAAGCTTCGCCACCGTGCGGATCACCAGGCAGTTCAGGGTGAATGCGTTGGCGAAGGTGGAGATTGCCGCGATATTTTCGCCCATGCCGGGGACCTTCACCACCGCATCGCCGATCGGCACCTTGCAGTCGATGGCGATATCAACGATGTCGTGGAGGTTTTGTCTGGTCGGATGGCGGGCCGGATGGTCCGGCGAGGTTTTCGACGCGTGCTCGCGGGAACTGACGCCGATCAGGAAGGCGCCGCGGCGTTTGGCCTCCAAAGCCGCATCGATCAGCGCGGCATTGATGCCGTAGGCGTTGACGAGGATCAGCAGGTCGGCATCTCCCAGCCGCTGGTTTGATATCACCACCTTGCCGTAGCCGGGCGTGCGCTCGATCGCCATGGAGCGGAGCGCACCGTTCGAGAGCAGCGTGCCCTCGTCGAGGATGGCGCTGATATGCATCAGCCCGCCGGCGCGGAAAAAGACCTCCTGCGAGGCGAGATTGGAATGGCCGCCGGGGCCGTAGATATGCACCAGCCGATCGGCGGCGATCTGATCGGCGAGTTTTGCCGCCGCCTGGTCGAGAGGGGCCTTTTCTTCCTCCAGAACCCGGCGCATCAGGGCATGGGTCGAGGCAAGATAACCTTCGCAGAGCGCGTCCGCATCGATGACGGGATGATCAGGCATCGGGGTCGGAGTCCTTGTCGATATAAAGGGTGCAGGCGGCGTGGAAACGCAGGACGCTTGCCGGGCATTCGGTGGTCAGCGGGCCGTAGAGCGTTTTCGAAACGGCATCGCGTTTGACGGCGCCCGGCACCACGCAAAACATCCGGTCGGCCCTGAGCAGGCGCGGCACGGTCAGCGTGATCGCTTCGTTCGGCACTGAAGCAAGATCGGAAAAGCAGTCGTCATCGACCTGCTGCTGGCGGCAGATATCATCCAGTTCGACGATCTTGACGTCCAGCGGGTCGTTGAAATCGGCGACCGGCGGGTCGTTGAAGGCAATATGGCCGTTGACGCCGATGCCGAGGCAGACGAAATCGATCGGCCCTTCGTTCAGCAGATCGGAATAACGGCGCACTTCGGCGCCCGCATCCGGCTCGGGGGTGATGCGATGCACGGCGGCGAACGGCAACTTGGCGAACACATGTTCGTCCAGCCAGTTGACGAAACGCGCCGGCGAGGACGGCGACAGGCCGATATATTCGTCCATGTGGAAGGCGGTGACGCGGCCCCAGTCGATGCCCGACGCGGCGCAGAGCGCCTTCAGCATGTCGGCCTGGCTGGGGGCGGCGGCGAAGATCATTCTGACCCCGGCTTGGCTCGCGAGGCGCTCGACCAAGGCGGCGGCAATGTCGGCGGCGGCAGCGGCACCCATCTCGGCCCGTGTTGCAAAGCTTTCGACCGAGAGGCGGTCGAAGGTCCGCCGCGTTTCCGGCGAAGGACGATGGGCGGTGGCGATGGTCAACGCAGTCTCCATGTTCATGCCATGGGAAGCCGGCGGCGCGCAGCGCTATAGAATGGCCGCATCCGTTGCAGTTCCCCTTGTTCTTATTGACCGAAGACTTCCATGCAACCGGTTGCATGTCAAGTGGATGAATGTCAGTCTGCAAGGGTGGGGCAGAATTGATAGCGCCTCGGACTTCATGCTAAGTGCCAGGGCCAAACGGGCGAGTTCTCAATTTCCACGATCAAGCGGGGCCGATGATCAAGCGGACCAAAGGCGTCACCATCAGCCAGGTCGCGGATGCGGCAGGCGTTGCGCGTTCCAGCGTCTCGCGCGCCTTCACGCGGCCGGACATGCTCTCCCCGGAAACCGTGACGCGGATCATGAAGGCGGCGGAAGCGCTCGGTTATGTGCCTAACCACACCGCGCGGGCGCTCAGCACCGGGCGGCACGGCAATGTCGGTCTGATCGTGCCCGATATCGCCAACCCGTTCTTTCCGCCGCTGATCCAGGCGGCCCAGCTCGAAGCTGACAGGTCCGATTTCTGCATCTTCCTCGGCAATACCGAGGAGAATCCGAAGCAGGAGGACAAGCTGGTCGGCCGGTTCGCCGGCCAAGTGGAAGGCCTCGTGCTCGCCTCCTCACGCCTTTCGGACGAGCGCATCCGCGCCCATGCCGGCCAATTGCCGCTGGTGCTGATTAACCGCGATATCGACGGCATCCCGCGGGTGCTGATCGACAGCGGCTCGGGTGTTCGCGAGGCCGTCGAGCATCTCGCGAAGCTCGGGCACCGCCGGATCGTCTATGTCAGCGGTCCGTCGAATTCCTGGTCAAACAAGCAGCGCCGCACTGCCATCAAGGCTGCGGCATCAAGGCTTGATATCGTGGTCGAAACCGTGCCGGCGGTGCTCGCAAGCTACAATTCCGGCCGCAACGCGGTGAGCGCGATCCTCGCCACTGGCGCCACGGCGGCCGTCGCCTTCGATGACCTTACGGCGCAGGGCGTGCTGGCCGGGCTTTCCGAAAAGCGGGTCTCGGTGCCCGGCGATTTCAGCCTGATCGGCTGCGACGACGTGCTTGGGGCCGTCACCTATCCCGCGCTGACATCCGTCTCCAACCGATCGACGGAGGCTGGCCGGGTCGCCGTCTCGCTGCTCCTCGACATGCTGCAGTCGCGCGCCATCCGCGACGTGCGCTATGTGCTGGAAACGCATCTCGTGGTGCGTAATACGACGGCCGCGGCGCGATAGACGCGGGAACCTTGCCGGCAGCGGCCGGTTTGGGAGGATATGCAATCTTCCACGGGAGGTTCCCATGCCAAAGAAGAACAAGAAGAAATGGTCGAAGGACGTTGCCGAACACAGCGACGCCATGGACCTGAAGGATGGCGTGTTCAAATCGCGCAGCCCGAAAAAGATCGCCGATTCCCTCAAGCACTCCGCCGAAACAAGCGACAGGCGCAAGTCGAGCCCGTTCCAGTCGGCCATGTCGATGCTGAATTTCTACATCAACCGCGCCGGCGAACAGCTTTCGAAATCGCGCCGCTCCACCCTGGAAAAGGCCAAGGACGAGCTTCGCAAGGATTTCGGCCGTGGATCGAAGCATTAAGATCACGCCGCCGAGCCTCGATGCCATGACCTCAACCGCCGACTCCACCTTCGAACCCATTTTCTTCGAGCCCAGCGACTGGGTGCCGAACAATCCCGGTTTGCCGGTGCTGGTCTGTCGCCAAGCCATCGCGGCGGAAGGCGAGATGGCGCCGAAGTTCGAAAGCCGGTTCAGCGAAAATGGCTGGGAGGGGATCTGGCGCAATGGCGTCTTCGATTATCAGCATTATCACACCGGCGCCCACGAAGTGCTGGGCATCGCCGGCGGCCGGGCACGGCTGCTGATCGGCGGGCCTGACGGCACGGAACTCAGCGTCCATGCCGGAGACTGCCTGATCCTGCCTGCCGGCACCGGCCACATGCGGATCGATGCCAGCCGGGATTTCCTGGTGATCGGCGCCTACCCGCCCGGACAGGAGGCGGATATCCAGACAGGGCCGGCGAGCGAAGCGCACCTTGCCCGGATCGCCAGCCTGCCGCTTCCCAGGACAGATCCTGTGGGAGGCGCGGGTGGTGCTCTTCTTCGCGCATGGTCGCGGCGCTGATCTTTCAGTTTACCCGCATGTAACCAGCACGTCGGCGCATGCCCCAAGAATGACGAGCCTCCTATCTTGGTCCGGCTTTCCGAGTGGCGGAATATTGCAGTTTCGTGCTGGAAATCGCCCACAAAACAAGCATTGCAACGTTGCAGCATAAGCGCGGCCCTTAGAGCCATTAGATTTCGGCTTGAAGGCGCTTTCACGCCGGCAGAGCGTTTGACGGCCTTCAAAATGTATGGCCTCCTTATATCACGACGCGAGCGGGAGGAGACTGTTCGCGTCATCACATTCCGGCTTCGCCCGCGATGTTCCGGACTGACTCTAGGAGGAGAGTGCAGTGAAGAAATTTCTAGCAGGCGCCCTAGCGCTGGTGTTTTCCGCATGCGTTCCGGGAGGTATAGCCACCGCCGCCGACGACAATTACCCAAGCCGGCAGATCACGCTGATCGCCGGTTTCCCGGCCGGCAGCGGCGCGGACGTCTATGCCCGCTTCTTCGCCAAGAAACTCGAAGAGCAGCTCAAGCAGACCGTCATCGTCGACAACAAGCCGGGCGGCCTCGGAAGCCTTTCGGTCGTGGCGCTCAAGAACGCCAAGCCGGACGGTTACACGATGCTGATCGGCTCGGCAGACCAGTTCACCGCCGCACCCTACGTCTTCAACGCCCCGCCCTATGATCCGCTCAAGGATTTCGATTATGTCGCGCCGGTGTTCAGCCAGGCATTCATGATGCTGGTCAACGCCAAGTCGCCCTACCAGAAGATTTCCGACCTGACCAAGGCGATGAAGGAAAAGGGCGCCAAAGGCTCCTACGCCACGTCGAACTTCCCGTCTGTCATCCTGGCCGAAATGTACAAGGCCAATACCGGCGTGCCGGACACGCTTCAGGTTCGCTACAAGACCAGCGCGGACTCGCTCAACGACTTTGCAAGCGGTGCCATCGATTACATGGTCGGCGACCCGGTCTTCGGCCTTGCCCGCTCGCGTGACGGAACGTTGCGCGTGCTGGCCGTCAGCACTGCCAAGCGCATTTCGTCTGTCCCGGACATCCCCACCTTCGCCGAAGAAGGCGTGCCGAATGTCGACGTCCGCATCTGGTGGGTTCTCGCCGCGCCGAAGGGCACACCGAAGGCCATCCTCGACAAGATGCACAAGGTGATGACGCAGGTCACCACCAGCGAGGACGCCCGCAAGTTCGTCGGCACCAATGGCGGCGAGCCGATGACGCTCGACAGCCCGCAGGCGACCCTCGACTATGCGACGATGGACACCAAGCGCTGGGAAGGGTGGGCCAAGATCGGCAAGATCGAAAAGCAATAGGCTTCCGGAAACATGACCGCACCAGCAAGGCCGGAGCGATCTCCGGCCTTTTCTGTTTCAGCTTGTCGGAAAATAAGGCCTACGAGGCGCCCTCGGGGACAACTGCGGATTGATCATCCGCTTCAATGACTTCCGTCAAGATGCATGTCCGGAGAGCGTGAAAACCGGCTGGCCTCAGGACTTTTATCGGAACAAGCGCCGCCGCCCGACAGTTAGACCGCAAATTCGACGGCTCTAATCTGCGGCGAGGAAAATCCGATGAACACGCGCCCCCAATTCATCGCCGGGACATCCCTCGCGCAACTCCCACCACAGATCTACTACGTTCATCCCCTGATGCTGAGAGGGCTCGACGCCTGGCGGGAAGTTTTCGCGCATGCCAGGGATCTCGGTTTCGATACGGTGCTGACGGCGTCGCTTTTCGAACGGGGCCGCAATGCCAGCGTCTTCGTGACGAAGAATTTCGATCGGCTCGACCCGGAGCTTCAGCTCGGTTCCTCCGTCGAGGACGGCATAAAGGCGCTGATCCAGGCGGCAGGCGAAAGCAAGGTCAAGCTGATGCTCGACCTCGTGGTCGACCGGGTCGCGGTGGATGCGGGACATGCCGGGCCGATCCTTGCCGATCCGCGCGTCGCGCCGCGCGACAGCTGCAGCCGCGGCATCGATTTCATGAGCGAAGCCCGCCATATCGAGGATTGGCGCAACCGCATGGCGCGGCTTGCCGGCCTCGGGATTGCCGGTTTCCGCTGCCTCGGCATCGGCCGCCTGGCGCCGGAAGCCTGGTACGACCTGATCGTCTCGACCCGCAAGGCGACGCCGGAAACCACCTTCCTGGCATGGACGCCCGGCACCTCTTTCGAGGATCGGAGGGCGCTCGAGGGCGCCGGTTTCGACGGCAGCTTCTCGTCGCTTGCCTGGTGGAACCTGGAGGAGCGCTGGATCCTCGACGAATACCAGATCCAGCGGCAGCTCGGGTATCAGGTCACGTTTCCGGAAGCGCCTTTCGGCAAACGCATCGCCCATGGCACAGACAGTTGCGAAGTGCTGCAAAGGAAGGCGGTCCGATCGCTGAAGCTCGCCTCGACCTTCGCAAGCGGGCTGATGATCCCGATGGGTTTCGAATTCGGCGCTTCCACGCCGCTCGATCCGCTGCACGGTGACGGGATGGGCCTCCGGGGCCTGCGCGAACAGGGCTCCTTCGACCTCTCGGTCGATATACGCAGCGTCAATGCCGGTACCAACAAGACCGCTGCCGGGTTCGCCCGCCAGCCGCTCCGTCTCATCTCCACCAGCCAGACGCCCGCCGTGGCGCTGATGCAGACCGACCGGGAAGACGTCCGTTCGGCGCAGAAGGTGCGGGTCGTGGTTTTGAACCGCGATCTGCGCCGTGCCGTGGCGGCACCCTTCAACGCCCTCCGCGAGGCGGCGTCGCCGTTCCTGCCGCTCGAAGCGCCGGAGGCGGATGGCGAAGCCTTTGCCGCACAGCTCAAGCTGAAACCCGGCGAGATCAGGATATTCGAAGGCCGGTCGTCGGTGCCGATTGTCGATGCCGCGCCGGTACCCTCGGTCGACAAGGCGACCGCCTCACCCCGGCTGGCAATTGAGAAGATCACGCCTTCCGTCGATGACGGCCGTTTCGTGGTCAAACGGGTGGTCGGCGAGACGGTGAAGGTCGAGGCGGACATTTTCGGGGATGGCCATGATCCGTTGGCGGCGGCGCTGTTGTGGCGTGCGGCCGACGAGACGGAATGGACCGAGGAGCGCATGCAGCTCGTGCTGAACGATCGCTGGAACGCGGAATTCACGCTGAAGCGGATGGGCCGCCACGAGTTCCTGATCGAAGCCTGGCGCAATCCCTTTGCGATCTTCCGCCATGAGTTCGTGAAGAAGCACGAGGCGCGGCTCGATCTGCGGCTGGAAATCCAGGAGGGCATCAACCTCGTTCTCGATGCGCTGGACAATTCGTCGGGCAGGATCAAGACCCGCCTTAAAAGCCTGTTCGACAAGCTGACCGAGGTGCAAGACCCGCAGCGCACGGAAATCCTTCTGGCGCCCGAGACCGCGGATCTGATGGCGGAGGCCGACCGCCGGCCGTTCAAGGTCCGCTCGCAGGCGATCCCGGTCGATGCGGAACGTATCGCTGCCGGTTTCGCCAGTTGGTACCAGATCTTTCCCCGCTCGCAGAGTGGCGATCCGAACCGGCACGGCACCTTCGACGACGTCATCAGGCGACTGCCCGCCATCCGCGACATGGGTTTCGACGTTCTCTATTTCCCGCCCATCCACCCGATCGGCAAGACCAACCGCAAGGGCAAGAACAATTCGCTGAGCCCCGCACCGGAGGATCCGGGCAGCCCCTATGCGATCGGCTCGGAGGAAGGCGGCCATGATGCTATTCACCCTGAACTCGGCACGTTCGAGGACTTCCGCCGGCTGGTGGACGCCGCCAAGGACGAGGGCCTCGAAATCGCGCTCGACCTCGCGATCCAGGCTTCGCCCGACCATCCGTGGCTGAAATCGCATCCCGGCTGGTTCGACTGGCGGCCGGACGGAACGATCCGTTATGCGGAAAACCCACCGAAGAAATACGAAGACATCGTCAACGTCGATTTCTACGCCCATGACGCAATCCCCTCGCTCTGGGTCGAGCTCCGCGATGTCGTGCAGAAATGGGTCGACAACGGCGTAAAGCTGTTCCGCGTCGACAATCCGCACACCAAACCCTTCCCCTTCTGGGAGTGGCTGATCGCCGACATCCGCGCGCGGCATCCGGACGTCGTCTTCCTGTCGGAGGCCTTCACCAAGCCGAAAGTCATGTACCGGCTCGCCAAGGTCGGCTTCTCGCAGTCCTATACCTATTTCACCTGGCGCAATGCCAAGTGGGAGCTCGAGCAGTATATGCGCGAGATCACCACCGAGGAGCCGAAGGAGTTCTTCCGGCCGCATTTCTTCGTCAACACCCACGACATCAACCCGGACTTCCTGCAGAACGCGCCGCGTCCCGCCTATCTGATCCGCGCAGCACTTGCCGCGACGCTGTCCGGCCTCTGGGGCGTCTATAACGGTTTCGAACTCTGCGAAGGACGGCCGGACGCCAAGCGCAAGGAATATGCGGATTCGGAGAAATACGAGATCCGCGCCTGGGACTACGACCGGCCCGGCAACATCAAGGGCGAGATCACCCTGCTCAACCGGCTCCGCCGCGAGAACCCGGCGCTGCATTCGCATCTCGGCCTGCAGCTTCTCCCAGCCTGGAACGACAACATCATGTTCTTCGAGAAGGCGAGTGCCGGTCGCGAGAACGTCCTCCTGATCGCGATCAACCTCGATCCTTACAATGCCCAGGAGGCGGATGTCGAAATTCCGCTCTGGTCATGGAACCTCCCGGACCATGGCGCACTTGACGTCGAAGACCTGATCACCGGCCACAAATTCACCTGGGCCGGCAAGGTGCAGAGGCTGCGTCTCGATCCCCATTGGGGCCTGCCTTTCGCGATCTGGCGCGTGCGATAGGGAGGAAAGCAAATGGATATGACGAGCGCGAACCGGAGCCAGGGGCAGAACCAGGCGCAGATGAATGAGGGCGATCCGCTATGGTATAAGGATGCCATCATCTATCAGCTCCACATCAAATCGTTCTTCGATGCCAATGGCGACGGGATCGGCGACTTTCAGGGCCTGCACGAAAAGCTCGACCATATCGCCTCGCTCGGCGCCAACGCGATCTGGCTGCTGCCCTTCTTCCCCTCGCCGCGCCGGGACGACGGCTACGACATTGCCGACTATGGCAGCGTCAGCCCCGATTACGGCACGGTCGACGAATTCAAGGCTTTCGTCGAGGCGGCGCACCAGCGCGGCATCCGGGTCATCATCGAACTCGTCATCAACCACACGTCCGACCAGCATCCGTGGTTCCAGCGCGCGCGCCATGCGCCGGCCGGCTCTCCGGAACGGGACTTCTACCTCTGGTCGGATACGGACCAGAAATTCCCGGAAACCCGGATCATCTTCCTCGACACCGAGAAATCCAACTGGACCTGGGACCCGGTCGCCGGCGCCTATTACTGGCACCGCTTCTATTCCCACCAGCCGGACCTCAACTTCGACAATCCGCAGGTGCTGGAGGAACTGCTCGGCGTGATGCGCTTCTGGGCCGATACCGGCATCGACGGGTTCAGGCTGGATGCGATCCCCTATCTCGTCGAGCGCGAGGGCACGAACAACGAGAACCTACCCGAGACGCACGAGATCCTGAAGAAGATCCGCGCGTCGCTGGATTCCACCCATCCCGGCAAGATGCTTCTCGCCGAGGCCAACCAGTGGCCTGAAGATACGAGCGAATATTTCGGCGACGGCGATGAATGCAACATGGCGTTTCATTTCCCGCTGATGCCGCGCATGTACATGGCGATCGCCAAGGAAGACCGCTTCCCGATCACCGACATCATGCGGCAGACGCCGGAAATCCCGGAAAACTGCCAATGGGCGATCTTCCTTCGCAATCACGACGAGCTGACGCTCGAAATGGTGACCGACGAGGAGCGCGACTACCTCTGGAACATCTATGCCGCCGACCGCCGCGCGCGCATCAACCTCGGCATCCGCCGCCGCCTTGCTCCCTTGATGGAGCGCGACCGCCGGCGCATCGAGCTGATGAACGCGCTGCTTCTCTCCATGCCCGGAACGCCGGTTCTCTATTACGGCGACGAGATCGGCATGGGCGACAACATCTATCTCGGCGACCGCGATGGGGTGCGCACCCCGATGCAGTGGTCGCCGGACCGAAATGGTGGGTTTTCCAAGGCCGACCCGGCCCGGCTGGTGCTGCCGCCGATAATGGATCCGCTCTACGGATATGAAGCGCTCAATGTCGAGGCGCAGGGGGCCGACGCCCATTCGCTGTTCAACTGGACGCGGCGGATGCTGGCCTTGCGCAACAAACATTCCGCATTCGGGCGCGGCGCGCTCAGATTCCTGGCGCCGGGCAACCGCAAGATTCTTGCCTATCTGCGTGAATATAACGGCGACACGATCCTCTGCGTCGCCAATCTCTCGCGCCTGCCGCAGGCGGTCGAACTCGACCTGGCACAGTTTGCCGGGCGCGTGCCGATCGAGCTTTCCGGCATGTCGCCCTTCCCGCCGATCGGCCAGCTGACCTACCTGCTCACCCTGCAGCCCTACGGTTTCTTCTGGTTCCATCTGGTGGCGGAAGCCGACGGCCCTGTCTGGCGCAAGGAACCGCCGGAGCAGATGCAGGACATGGTGACCATGGTGGTACGCCGCGACCTTCAGGAACTGGTCGATCAGCCGAGGCTGTCGGCGACGTTGTCGAACGAAGTCCTGCCTGCCTATCTCGGCAAGCGCCGCTGGTTCGGCGCGAAAGGCGAAGTCCTGAGCGGTGCTTCGCTGGTCGCCGCAATGCCGATCGCGTTTGCCAACAACATCCTGCTCGGAGAGCTCGAAGCCGAGGTGAACGGGCGCAAGGATACCTACCTGCTGCCGCTCGCCGTTTCCTGGGATGATGCCCAGCCGACGGCGCTCGCCCAGCAACTGGCGCTCGCCCGCATCCGCCAGGGCCGCCGGGTCGGCTTCCTGACCGACGGGTTCGCGATGGAAGGACTGGCACGCGGGGTGATCCGTGGCCTCTGCGAGCGGTCGGTGATCTCCGGTCGCGCCGGCACGCTGGAATTCATTGGCACCGAGAAGCTCGACTGCCTGACCGTCAACGACGAGATGGCCGTCCACTGGCTGTCCGCCGAGCAATCCAACAGTTCGCTTATTCTGGGCGACATGGCGATGGTGAAGCTCATCCGCCATGTCTTCCCCGGCATGCATCCCGAAGTGGAAATGACCCGATACCTGACCAATGTCGGCTATCAGAACACCGCCCAACTGCTCGGCGAGGTCGCCCGGACGGCTCCGGACGGCAACCGCTACACCCTGATCATCGTACAGAGCGCGATCCGCAACCAGGGCGACGCCTGGAACTGGATGCTCAGCAACCTCCGCCGGGCCATCGACGAGATCGTGGTGACCGGCCTTGAGGGCGAAGTCGTGGACGAGCACTTCAAGCCGCTGGTGAATTTCGTGGCGGCGATCGGCAAACGGCTCGGGGAGCTGCATGTGGCCCTCGCCCAGCCGACCGAGGACCCGGACTTCCAGCCGATCCGGGCAACTGTGGCGGATGCCGAAAAATGGCGCGCGGCTGTCACGGCTCAGATATCCCACAGCCTGTCGATCCTTGAAAAAACGGTCGAAGGGATCGAATCGGATATCGCCCGCGAGGTTAAATCGCTGCTCGATCGCCGAGAGGACCTCCTCGGCCTCGCCACCCATCTGGCAAGCGAAGTGGAAGGCACGCTGATGACCCGCAATCACGGCGACTTCCATCTCGGCCAGATCCTGGTCGCGGAAGGCGACGCCTATATCATCGACTTCGAAGGAGAACCGACCCGCGATCTTTCCGAACGCCGCGCCAAGACCAATCCCTTGCGCGACGTCGCCGGTCTTCTGCGCTCGCTCAGCTATCTCGCAGCCTCTGCCGATCTCGACCGGGAGATGGTCAGCGAGGTGGAAGACGCGCGCCACAAGGCACTGGTCGGGCGTTTCATGGAGATGGCGGAGCCGGCCTTCCTCGAAGCCTATTTCGAAGCCGTGAGCGACTCACAGGAGCTGCGCATCGCGCCAGAGGCCCGCGGGCGCATTCTCGATCTCTTCCTGCTCGAAAAGGCAGCCTACGAGATCGCCTACGAAGTGCGCAGCCGGCCCCATTGGCTTCCCCTACCGCTTGCCGGCTTCTCGGCGATCGCATCCCGACTTCTGGAGAACGTTTCATGAGATACGAGCGCACCGATTTGATGATCGGCACCGTCCAGGAGGGTCTGCAGGCCCTGGTCGAAGGGCGGCACGGGGACCCGTTCTCGATCCTCGGACGCCATCAATACGGCAACCTTACCGTGGTCCGGGCGCTGCTGCCGGGTGCGCTGTCGGTCGAAGTGGTGGAGGCCGATACCGGCAAGGTGATGGCCGAACTCGAAATCATCCACGAGGGCGGGTTGTTTGCCGGGGTGACCGGCAGCACTGCGCCATATTTCTTCCGGATCCGCTGGCCCGACGCCATACAGGAGATGGAAGACCCCTACTCCTTCCCGCTGCTGCTCGGCGATCTCGACCTGCATCTGATCGGCCAGGGCACCCACTATGATCTCGGCCGCACGCTCGGCGCCATCCCGACGGAGGTCGAAGGGGTCGAGGGCGTGCGCTTTGCCGTCTGGGCGCCGAATGCCCGGCGCGTCTCGGTCGTCGGCGACTTCAATTCCTGGGATGGGCGACGTTATCCGATGCGGCTGCGTCCGCAGGCGGGCATCTGGGAACTGTTCATCCCGCGCCTGACCCATGGCGAGCGCTACAAGTTCGAGATCCTCGACGGCAACGGCAATCTGCTGCCGCAAAAGGCCGACCCGGTTGCCCGCGCCAGCGAGGCTGCCCCGTCGACGGCCTCGATCGTCGCCTCCTCGAAACCGTTCCGCTGGAGCGACGAGGACTGGATGTGCAGGCAGCGCGCAGACCGGGATCGCGAAGGCGCGATGTCGATCTACGAGGTGCATTTGGGCTCCTGGCTGCGGATCGCCGAGGAAGGCAACCGCTATCTCGATTGGGTCGAACTCAGCCAGCGGCTGATCCCCTATGTGCAGAACCTCGGCTTCACCCATATCGAGATGCTGCCGATCATGGAACATCCGTTCGGCGGCTCCTGGGGTTACCAGCCGCTCGGGATGTTCGCCCCGACCGGACGCCACGGCACGCCGGAGGATTTTGCCTATTTCATCGATCGCTGCCATCAGGCCGGCATCGGCGTCATCCTCGATTGGGTGCCGGCGCATTTCCCGACCGACGTCTGGGGGCTGGCCAAATTCGACGGCACGCCGCTCTACGAGCATGCCGATCCGCGCGAGGGGTTCCACAGAGACTGGAACACGCTGATCTACAATCTCGGCCGCAACGAGGTGAAGGGGTTCCTCATCGCCTCGGCACTCGAATGGCTGGAGCATTACCATGTCGACGCTTTGCGCGTCGATGCGGTCGCCTCGATGCTCTACCGGGACTACAGCCGCAACGAAGGCGAATGGATTCCGAACAAATACGGCGGGCGTGAGAACCTTGAGGCGGTCGAGTTCTTCAAGCACCTGAACAGCATCGTCCACAACCGCTGCCCGCATGCCTTCACCGCGGCAGAGGAATCGACCGCTTGGCCGGGCGTCACCAGGAAGATCGAAGAAGGCGGCCTCGGCTTCGATTTCAAATGGAACATGGGCTGGATGCACGACACGCTGCATTACATGCAGGACGACCCGGTCTACCGGAAATACCATCATGGCGCGATGAGCTTCGGGATGATCTATGCCTATTCCGAGCGCTTCATCCTGCCGCTCTCCCATGACGAAGTGGTGCACGGCAAGGGCTCGCTGATGGCCAAGATGCCCGGCGACCGCTGGCAGAAACTTGCAAACCTTCGCGCCTATTACGGCTTCATGTGGGGCCATCCCGGCAAGAAACTGTTGTTCATGGGCGGCGAACTGGCTCAGGAGAGCGAATGGAACCACGACGCCTCGGTCGTCTGGGACCTGCTCGACAGCCCGGACCACGCGGGCGTCCAGCGGCTCGTCCGCGACCTGAACGCCCTCTATGCCCAGGAACCGGCGCTGCAGTTCGGCGACCTGCACCACGAGGGTTTCGAGTGGGCGGTGGCCGACGACGCGGCGAATTCCGTCTACGGCATGCTGAGGAGCAGCCAGGACCGATCATCGCACGTGCTTGTCGTCTCGAACCTGACGCCGATGCCGCGGCACGGTTATCGCATCGGAGTCCCGGCGGAGGGACGCTGGGAGGTGGTGCTGAATACCGACGCGGCGCTTTATGGCGGATCCAATCTCGGACAGACGGAGGCCTGGACGGAGCGGCAGGCGGCGCATGGGAGGGAGTTTTCGATCTCCGCGGTGCTGCCGCCTCTGGCGACGGTGTTTCTGCGGTGGCGGGGGTAGAACCTGACGTGACGCAAACGGTGCGGCCTAAGGTTTTTCGCCGGCCGCGCTTATTCGCCCCGCCAGCCGGCCTGATAGGTAATCTTATCCACCCCCGCGAACCGCCCGACCCGAAGCAGTTCCGCGTCCAGCTTCTCCAACCTGCCCGCCGAAGCCCGCACGCCCTTTTCCAGCCATAGCCGCTTCACATCCAGCGTGCCGGACTTGCGGTCCGCCTTCATGTCGATGCGGCCGATCATGCGGTCGCCTTCGAGCAGTGGGAAAACGTAGTAGCCGTATTGGCGCTTCGGCTCCGGCACGAAAACCTCGATGCGGTAGAAGAAGTTGAACAGCCGCTCGGCCCGGTCGCGGTTGCGGAGCAGCGGATCGAAGGGGCTGAGCACGCGCACGCGGGCCGGTGGTTCGGGGATGTCCCCAAGGTTTTCGGGAAAGCCGAGGAAGGCGAAGGACGGGCGGGGCTTGCTGCCGTCGGCGGCCTCGATCAGCACCTCGGTCAGTTCGCCGCGATGGGTCTTCACCCATTCCTTTGCCTCGTCCGGCGTGACCAGATCGAAAAAGGCGGCAAGTTCTCCGGAGGTCGCAAAACCGAGGCGGGTCATGGCGCCGCGGCAGGCCCAGTCGATGAATTCCTCGTGGCTCACTTCCGGCTCGTGATGCTGCCGCGGGATCACCCGTTCCATCAGGTCGTAGATCTTCTGGAAGTTGACGCGGCCGGCGATTGCCAGTTTGCCGGTGTGCCAGTAATATTCGAGCGCCGTCTTGTTCGGATGCCAGTTCCACCAGCCGCCGGACTTGTGATCCTCCTGCTTCATGTCGCGGGACATGATCGCGCCGTTTTCGGCGATGTGCTGGAAGGTCTCTTCGAAGGCGGCGTCGAACCCTTCGCCATGCCATTTCCTCCAGCGTTCGGCGAGGATCGGCTCGCGGCGGCGAAAACGGTGTTTCCAGTAGCGGAAGAAGCTGGCCGGAATGATCGAGGCGTCATGCGTCCAGTGTTCGAACAGCTCGCCGTCCTTTTCCAGAAGCGCGGTCAGGTGTTCGCGCCGGTAGGTCTGGTTGCGCGAAAACAGGATCATGTGGTGGGCGCGCTCGACGGTGGCGATACTGTCCACCTGGACGAACCCGAGATCGTCGATGAGCTGCAGCAGGCCGGCTTTGGTCAACGCGCGGCCGGGCGGTTCGCAGAGCCGCTGCCGTTCGAGGAAGATCTTGCGGGCCTGATCGTTCGGAATGAGAATCGCCATGGCATCTAGACTAGGATACCGCCGCGCCGGATTCAATGTTCACGTTCGGTTCCGCATTCCCCTTCCCCATCTTCCGGTCTATAGACCGCTGAACATCGAGGGACAGGCTTGGATATCCGTTTCGAACAGGCAGAAGCTCGTTTCGAGGGGCGCACGGTGGTGCATCCGCTGACGCTTCGCTTGAGCGAGCGGCGGATCGGCGTGATCGGCCTGAACGGCTCCGGCAAGACGACATTCGCGCGGATGATCAACGGGCTGGTGCTGCCTGCCACAGGCCAGGTGACCGTCAACGGGTTCGATACGGTCAAGGACGGCGACAAGGTCCGCGGCCAGGCCGGCTTCATCTTCCAGAACCCGCAGAACCAGATCATCCTGCCGATCCTCAAGGAAGACATCGCGCTGGGGCTGAAATCGAGAAAACTCTCGAAGGCGGATACGGAGGCGGCGGTCGAGGCGGTACTTGCCCGTTTCGGCATCGCCCATCTGGCCGACCGGCGTGTGCATGAACTTTCGGGCGGAGAACTGCAGCTGGCAGCACTCGCCTCGGTTCTGGTGACCCGACCGGATATCCTGATCATGGACGAACCGACCAACCAGCTGGATCTCAGGAATCGCGATCTCGTGGAGAGAACGATCCAGGGGCTCGACGAAAATGTCGTCGTCATCAGCCATGACCTCGGCCTGATCGCCGATTTCGACCGGGTTCTGCTCTTCCATGAGGGCCACCTCGCCAATGACGGCGCGCCGGCCGAGGTCATCGCCCGCTACCGCGAGCTTGCGGCATGAAGACGCTTTACGTGGAAGGCGATACGTTTCTGCACCGGCTTTCGCCGCGGGCGAAGCTTCTCGGCCTTGCGGCACTCAGCCTCCTGCTTTTCGTCATCCATTCCCCGGCTGTTCTTGTCGTCGCGGCCATTCTCGGCGGCATCGTCTACTCGTCGCTCCGGCTCGGATGGCGCCAATCCTGGCTGCGGCTGCGGCCGATCCTGCTGACCATCGCCATCGTCGCGATCTTCACGCTTGTCCTCAACGGCCGAGACGATGCACTGGTCGTCGTCACGCGGCTGACGGCCCTTACCCTCTTCGCCGCGGCGGTGACGGCGACCACCAGCACCGGCGATTTCATCGACGAGATCACCCGCCTTGCCATGCCGCTGGAGCGGCTGGGGCTCGTCAGGGCGGCGGATATCGGGCTTTCGATCGGTCTCGTCATCCGTTTCGTGCCGGAAATTCTCGGCCGGTACCAGGCAATCCGCGACGCGCACCGCGCCCGCGGATTGAAGGTCCGGCCGCTGACGCTGGCGGTGCCACTGATCATCCTGACCCTCAAAAACGCCGACGAGATCGCCGCCGCCATTGACGCACGTGGCATCCGGGCGCAGAAATGACCCCATATGACAACCAGGGATTCGCATAGCATGACCACCCGTGATCTCGTTCTGGCCGCCCTTTTCGCCGCCATTATCGTGGCGCTCGGTCTCGTGCCGCCGATCATGCTCGGCTTCATTCCCGTGCCGATCACTGCGCAGTCGCTGGGCGTCATGCTGGCGGGCGTCATCCTCGGTGCCAGGCGCGGCGGTTTCGCGGTGCTTCTGGTCCTGCTGCTGGTCGCGATCGGCCTGCCGGTTCTATCGGGCGGACGCGGCGGCCTTGCCACCTTTGCCTCGCCGACCGCCGGTTATCTCGTCGGCTGGTTCTTCGCGGCCGTCATCACCGGTTATTGCTCCGAGCGTTTCGTCGATCGTTCGCAGAGCGGCATCGTACAGATCACCGGCTTTTTCCTCGCAGCCCTGCTCGGCGGCGTTGTTGTGGACCATGCGCTCGGCATCTTCTATCTCGCCTATGTCACGGGCACCGGGCTTCCGACCGCCTTCATCGGCGACCTGTCCTTCGTTCCGGGCGATGTTCTGAAGGCGATGATCGCGGCACTTGCAGGCCGCGCCGTGATGGTCGGTTATCCGTTGCTGCCGCAACGGGCCTGATCGGCCGCGTCCAATTAGTCCAGGAACTGGTAGAGCCAGTCGCGCAGATCTTCGGGGAGCGGCACCGGTTCACCGCTTTCGGGGTCGCAGGTCATCCAGACGATCTCGGCTTCCGCGACGGCCTCATTGCCCCGCAGCATATGCACGAGGAAACCTGCCGACTTTCCGCCGATCTTGCTGACGCCGATATGCGTTTGGACGACGTCGCCCAGCTTCAAGGCCGAGTGAAACGTGCAGGTGATCTTGCCGATCCTGAAGAACGGATCGTCCTTTTGCGGCTTGCGGCGGCGCCAGAATTCCGTGACGGCTTCTTCCGCCCGCACGACATACGACGATCGGAACATCTCCCCGTTCATGTCGACATCGCGGAAAGGAACCCGGAATTCCTGAGACTTGACTGACTCTTTGGCCACGATACCCTCTGGGTTGCACCCCTCTATGTAAGACCATTCTTTCAAGCTAAACAAGCGCAAGAGCAAGGGGTTGCGGCTTGAAAAAGTCAGCTTTCTGCGCCATGTCGGAAAGGTCCAGACCGGACTGACCCCTGACGAGGCCGCCGCATGACCACGCGCCTTTACGAACATAAGATCTTCCTCGAACACAGCACGCCCGAAGGACATCCCGAACGGGCGGACCGGCTGCGCTCGCTGGCGATCGCGCTGGAACATCCGAATTTCGCCAGGCTCGACCGCAAGGACGCTCCCCAGGCGAACGAGGACGCGGTTCTGCTCGCGCATCCGGAGGAGCACCTGCGCGCCGTCATGCGCGAAATCCCCGAGGAGGACACGATCCGCCAGATCGAGGCGGACACCTATGTGGGGCCGAAGAGCTTTCAAGCCGCGCTGACGGGCATCGGCGGCGCGATGGCGGCCGTCGACGACGTGGCGACCGGCAAGGTGGACAACGCCTTCGTCGCGGCGAGGCCGCCCGGCCATCACGCCGAAAAAGACAAGGCAATGGGCTTCTGCCTGTTCAACAATGCGGCGATCGCCGCCCGCCATGCACAACGGAAATACGGTATCGAGCGCATCGCGATCGTCGACTGGGACGTGCATCACGGCAACGGCACGCAGGACATTTTCTGGGACGATCCATCGGTGCTGTTCTGCTCGACGCACCAGATGCCGCTTTATCCCGGCACCGGCGCCAAGGACGAGACCGGCACCAAGAACAACGTGGTCAACGCCCCGCTTTCGCCCGATACCGGCAGCGAATATTTCCGCGAGGCCTTCAAATCGCGCGTGCTGCCGGCGCTCGACAATTTTCGGCCGGATTTCATCATCATCTCGGCCGGCTTCGACGCGCATCACCGCGATCCACTGGCCCAGATCAATCTCGTCGGCGACGATTTCGACTGGGCCACCGGCCGGCTGATGGAGATCGCCGGCAAATATGCCGGCAACCGTATCGTCAGCCTGCTCGAGGGCGGATATGATCTGGAAGGGCTCGCCGAATCGGCGGGCATGCATATCTGCAGACTGATGAAGGGATAGACGATGACCGAAAACACCGAGAGCCTCGATGTGAGCGGCTATTCCTTCGAGAAGGCCGTTGCCGAACTCGAAAGCATCGTGGCGCGGCTGGAACGGGGCGACGTGGCGCTCGACGAATCGATCGCCATCTACGAGCGCGGCGAAGCGCTGAAGAAACATTGCGAAAAGCTGCTGACGGCCGCTGAAAACCGCATCGAAAAGATCCGCCTCGATCGCGCCGGCAAGCCGCAGGGCGTCGAACCGCTCGACGGCGAGTGACCGCCGCAGCCTAAAACCAAAGTCTTACAACCTTCGCAAGGATTGCGTCACAAACCGATTGACGCACCGGGACCGCCTCCCCATGATAGCCACCATCTAAGTGGTTACTTTGGGAGGAGACCATTATGAACTTCGGCGTGAAGCCCAGTAAAATCAATCTCATGTTCGTGGCGGCACTTACCGTTTCGACGGCATTTTCCGCCGCCGGCGCGAAGGCTGCGGAATTCATCAACGTACTGACGGGCGGCACCTCGGGCGTGTATTATCCGCTCGGCGTGGCGCTTGCGGAAATCTACGGACAGGGGATCAAGGACGCGCGCACCCAGGTGCAGGCAACCAAGGCTTCCGTCGAGAACCTCAACCTGCTGCAGGCAGGGCGAGGCGAGATCGCCTTTTCGCTCGGCGATTCCGTGCAGGAAGCCTGGAAGGGCAACAAGGAAGCGGGCTTTCCCGCCAAGCTCGACAAGCTGCGCGGCATCGCCGCCATCTACCCGAATTACATCCAGGTCGTCGCCAGCGCCGAGTCCGGCGTGAAGACGCTCGCCGATCTCAAGGGCAAGAGCCTTTCGGTCGGCGCCCCCGCCTCCGGCACGGAACTCAATGCCCGCGCCATCTTCACGGCGGCCGGCATGTCCTACAAGGACCTCGGCAAGACCGAATACCTGCCGTTCGCCGAATCCGTCGAGCTGATCAAGAACCGCCAGCTGGATGCGACGCTTCAGTCGGCAGGTCTCGGCGTCGCCTCGATCCGCGATCTTGCGACATCGCTGAAGATCAATGTGGTGGCGATCCCTGCTGCCGAAGTCGCCAAGATCGGCGCGCCTTATGTCTCGGTGAAAATCCCGGCCGGCACCTATGAGGGCCAGACCGCCGATGTCGAGACCGCCGCCGTCGGCAATTTCCTGATCACCCATTCGGGCGTATCCGACGAGACCGTCTACCAGATGACCAAGCTGTTGTTCTCCAACCTGCCGAAACTTTCCGCAGCCCACGCCGCCGCGAAGGCGATCGACCCGAAAAAGGCGCTCGAAGGCATGCCGGTGCCGCTGCATCCGGGCGCCGAACGGTATTACAAGGAAGCCGGGTTGATGAAGTAAAGCGATAGGCAGACCGTGCCTATTGCAAGTCCCCTCCTCAACCCCTCCCCACAAGGGGGAGGGGCTTAACCTGCCGCACCGCCGACGCCCACTTGGTCGGGAGAGAGCCGAGGGCCACCTCCCCCCTTGTGGGGGAGATGGCCGGCAGGCCAGAGGGGGTTTCCCGACAGACCAGAGAGCTTGCCGAGAGAACCAATGTCCGAAACCCCAACGCAAAACCCGATCACCTCGCATTCGGCGGAAGAGCCGATCGAGGGCCTGCCGGCCGGCTTCGGCGAAGGGATCACCGGGCGGATTGCCTTCTGGATCGCCTTTGCCTTTACCCTTTTCCAGCTCTGGACCGCCGCCTACGGCACGCTTGCGAGCCAGATCGTCCGCGCCATGCATGTGGGCTTCCTGCTGCTGCTCGGGTTCGTGCTGATCGGCAATCTCGTCGCCAAGACGAAAGCCGGCAAGATCTGGTTCTGGGCACTCGGTATCCTCGGCTTTCTCACCGGCATCTACAATTGGGTGTTCTATACCGACCTCATCCAGCGCAGCGGTTTCCTGACGACGCCTGACCTCGTCATCGGAGCCGTGCTCATCGTGCTCGTCTTCGAAGCGGCGCGGCGGCTGATGGGCCTGCCGTTGACGATCATCGCCGCCATATTCCTCGCCTATTGCTTTTTCGGGCAATACGCCCCGGGGCCGTTCATCCATCGCGGCTATGATTTCGAGCAGATCATCGAGAATTTCGCCTACGGCACCGAAGGCATCTACGGCACGCCGATCTACGTCTCGGCGGCCTATATCTTCATCTTCGTGGTCTTTGCGGCATTTCTGGAACGCGCCGGCATGCTGGCGCTGTTCAACGATTTCGCGCTCGGCCTCGTCGGCACCTGGCGCGGCGGGCCGGCGCAGGTCTGCGTCATGTCCTCGGCGCTGATGGGTACGATTTCCGGCTCGGGCGTCGCCAATGTCGTCGCCTCCGGACAGTTCACCATTCCGCTGATGAAGCGCTTCGGTTTCCGCTCCGCCTTTGCGGGCGGCGTCGAGGCAACGTCCTCGATGGGCGGCCAGATCATGCCGCCGGTCATGGGCGCCGTCGCCTTCATCATGGCCGAGACGCTCAATGTCTCCTATGCAGAGATCGTCAAGGCGGCAATCATCCCCGCCGTGCTCTATTTCGGCGTCTGCTTCTGGATGGTGTTCCTCGAGGCGGGCAAGGCCGGCCTCAAGGGCATGAACAAGGCCGACCTGCCGAACCCCTGGGCGGCCGTCAGGGAGCACTGGCCCCTGATCCTGCCGCTCGCCGCCCTCGTCTACCTGCTGTTTGCCGGTTATACGCCGATCTTCGCCGGTACGATGGGGCTGGCGCTGGTCATCGTACTGATCCTCGGCATGCCGCTTGCCGCAAGCATCGGCCCGCTTGCCTTCCGTCTCGTCTTCTGGGTCGTGCTCGGCATCGCCGCCGCCTCATTCCTGCGTTACGGGGTAAACTTCCTGGCGATCGTCATCCTCGCCCTGATCGTTGGCTGCATCTTCGTCAAGGGCGGGCGCGAAACGCTGGCGATCTGCCGCGACGCCATGGCCGAAGGCGCCAAGAACGCGCTGCCGGTCGGTATCGCCTGCGCCATCGTCGGCATCGTCATCGGCACGCTGACCCTGACCGGGATCGCCTCGACCTTTGTCGGTGCGATCATCCGTGTCGGCGAGCACAACCTGTTCCTGTCGTTGGTCCTGACGATGATCACCTGCCTGATCCTCGGCATGGGCATTCCGACGATCCCGAACTACATCATCACCTCGTCGCTTGCCGGCCCTGCCCTTCTGGAACTCGGTGTGCCGCTGATCGTCAGCCACATGTTCGTCTTCTATTTCGGCATCATGGCGGATCTGACCCCGCCGGTAGCACTCGCAGCCTTCGCGGCGGCACCGATGGCCAAGACCTCGGGGCTGAAGATCGGCGTGGAGGCGACCAAGCTCGCGACCGCCGGTTTCGTCGTACCGTTCATGGCCGTCTACACGCCGGCTCTGATGCTGCAGGATCCGGGTGCGATTGCCGCGGCATGGGGTTACCCGGTCGAGGTCGCCTATGTCTTCCTCAAGGCATGCTTCGGCATCGCGCTCTGGGGCACGGCGGTCGTCGGCTTCCTGTTCGCCCGCATGGCACCGTGGGAGCGGCTACTGGCCGTCGTCGCCGGTGCAAGCCTGGTTGTTGCGCTTCCCTGGACCGACGAACTTGGCTGGACCCTAGGCGTCGTCTTTGTCGCCCAACACTGGTGGCGCAACCGCAACGCGCCTGCCGCACCGGCACTGACATGAGCGCCGGGCAATGAGCCTCTGCATCCTGGCGGGCGGCAAGCTGACGGCGCTCGCAATCTCGGCGTTCACTCTCTCCTGGACCCATTCGGTGCAGAAGACGGAATGGCGGGAGACCTGGGCCGTGACGCCGGCCGGGCTGGAGCTTCGGCAAGCCGAGGTCAAAGGGTCCGGAGCGGGCATGGAGCCCGGAGCGGGCGCGGTGCTGAAGGACGGCTGGTGGGTTTGGCACCCGACGCTGCCGCCGCAGGAACGCATTTCACTGGCGGCGTCGGGCATGACGCCGGGTGGGTGGAGGCTGTGTCATGCGGACGGCTGCGTCGAGCTTGGGGCGACGGCTGGGGATGAGGTCGCTTTGAGCGGGTGTCGCTAGCGCTCTCGACCAAATCCGAGGGCTCCACTATATTGTCCATATGGACAAGGATCTGGTTATCGCCAAGCGCGGGAGCTTCAAAAAAGAACATGCCCCGCTTCATAGACGGGATCGCGCCGTTGCCTTCTAAACGTCCTTTGACGCGGATTCATGATATCGTTGAGAATGGTGCTGCGATCCTTGAATATACCCAGGGCATGGACTTTCGGGCTTATATAGGAAATCGGCTCGTCCGTGACGCGGTCGAGCGATGTTTTGAACGTGTTTCCGAAGCGTCGATCAGACTTAGTTCGTTGGCCGTGGAACTGTTTCCCGCGCATGACTGGCTCGCCATTCGAAATCTCGGCAATATTCTAAGGGATGACCACGACGATGTCCTGGATTCCATAATTTGGACGACCATCGTCGAGCGTCTCCCTCCCCTTCTCATTGAACTCGAAACGTTCCTGGCGCAGTATCCGGCCGAACAGGAAACACTGTAGCGAGTACCCCATGTCCTTCTTCCCCGGAAACGACCCGGTCGCGGGTGACGCCTTTGCCTGTGATGCGATCGAGAACCTGATCATTCCGCGCACCAGCGATATCGGCGGGTTTTCCGTGCGGCGCGCTTTGCCGAGCCGGCAGAGAAGACTGGTGGGACCTTTCATTTTCTTCGACCGGATGGGACCGGCGCTGCTGCGGGCCGACGAGGCGCTTGATGTCAAGCCGCATCCGCATATCGGGCTTTCCACCGTCACCTACCTGTTCGACGGGGAGATCAAGCATCGCGACAGCCTCGGCACCGAACTGGTCATCCGGCCGGGCGACATCAACCTGATGACCGCCGGCCGCGGCATCGTGCATTCGGAACGCACGCCTGAAAACCTGCGCGGTCATCCGATGTCGGTCTCCGGGCTGCAGACGTGGCTGGCACTGCCGGATGACAAGGAGGAGATCGATCCGACCTTCTCGCACACGGACAAGGAAAAAATGCCGGTCATCGATGCGGACGGCGCGAACGGCCGGGTGGTCATCGGCGCTTTCGAGGGCCTGGGCTCGCCGGTCTCGACCTTCACCGACACGCTCTATGTCGATCTCCGCCTCGAGGCTGGCAAGCGCTTCCCGTTTGCAGCGGCGCATGAGGAACGGGCGATCTACATTCTCTCCGGCGAACTCGTCGTTTCGGGTGACCGGTTCGCAGCCGACCAGCTTCTGGTCTTCCGTCCGGGCGACAATATCACGCTCGAAGCCGGGGCGCCGGGCTGTCACCTGATGCTGTTCGGTGGCGCCGCTCTGAACTCCAGGCGCTACATCTGGTGGAACTTCGTTTCCTCCTCCAAGGAGCGTATCGAAAAGGCGAAAGATGAGTGGCGCACCGGCCGTTTCGACATCGTGCCCGGGGACGAGGAGGAGTTTGTCCCCTTGCCCGTAGCCTGAAATCGGTTAGAACCGCGGGTCATGCAACTTGAAAAAGCCTGCTTTCTTCTCATGTTGGGGAGGAACGCGCTTCCGGAAAAGAGCAGAAAAGGCCACTATTCGTGACATCAACTCCCGCCACGCCATTGCTCGACAAGGTCATGCTTCCTGCCGATCTTCGCGAGATCGAAGATCGCGACCTGACGCAGCTTGCCCGCGAATTGCGCGACGAGATGATCGATGCGGTGTCGCGGACCGGCGGTCATCTCGGCGCCGGCCTCGGCGTCGTGGAACTGACGATCGCCATCCACAAGGTATTCAACACGCCGGACGACCGGCTGATCTTCGACGTCGGCCACCAGTGTTATCCGCACAAGATCCTGACCGGCCGGCGTGACCGCATTCGCACGCTGCGCCAGGAGGACGGGCTTTCCGGCTTCACCCGCCGGGCCGAGAGCGAATACGATCCGTTCGGCGCTGCCCATTCCTCCACCTCGATTTCGGCCGGCCTCGGCATGGCGGTCGCAGCCGACCTTTCCGGCTCGAAGCGCAATGTCATCGCGGTCATCGGCGACGGCGCGATGTCGGCCGGCATGGCTTATGAGGCGCTCAACAATGCCGGCGCGCTGGATGCGCGGCTGATCGTCATCTTGAACGACAACGACATGTCGATCGCCCCGCCGACCGGCGCGATGAGCGCCTATCTGGCGCGTCTCGCCTCCGGCCGCACCTATATGGGCTTTCGCGATCTCGGCAAGAAACTGACCGCCTACCTCGGCAAGAATGTCGACCGGGCAATCACCCGTGCCGTCGAACATGCGCGCGGGTACGTCACCGGCGGCACCATGTTCGAGGAGATGGGTTTCTACCATATCGGTCCGATCGACGGTCATTCCTTCGACCATCTCCTGCCGGTACTGCGCAATGTGCGCGACAACGCCCGCGGTCCGGTGCTGATCCATGTGGTGACGCAGAAGGGCAAGGGTTATGCGCCGGCGGAAGCCGCCGCCGACAAATACCACGGCGTCAACAAGTTCGACGTCATCACCGGCGCGCAGGCGAAATCGAAACCGAACGCGCCGAGCTACACCAGCGTGTTCGGCGAGGCGCTGGTTCAGGAAGCAGGGCTCGACGAAAAGATCGTCGGCGTCACTGCCGCGATGCCGAACGGCACGGGCATCGACAAGCTGGCGGACGTCTTCCCGGCCCGCACCTTTGACGTCGGCATTGCCGAACAGCATGCGGTGACGTTTGCAGCGGGGCTTGCGGCGGAGGGCTTCAAGCCGTTCTGCGCGCTTTATTCGACCTTCCTGCAACGAGGTTACGACCAGGTCGTCCACGACGTGGCGATCCAGGGACTGCCGGTCCGCTTCCCGATCGATCGTGCCGGCCTTGTCGGCGCCGACGGGCCGACCCATGCGGGATCGTTCGATACGACCTTCCTCGCCACCTTGCCGGGCATGGTGGTGATGGCTGCCGCCGACGAGGCGGAGCTGAAGCACATGGTGCGCACGGCTGCTGCCTATGACGACGGCCCGATCTCCTTCCGGTATCCGCGCGGCGAAGGCGTCGGCATCGAACTGCCGGAACGCGGTCAGATTCTGCAAATCGGCAAGGGCCGGGTGGTGAAGCAGGGTGCCAAGGTCGCCTTGCTCTCCTTCGGCACGCGCCTCAAGGAATGTGTGCTTGCAGCCGAGGATCTCGATGCTGCCGGGCTTTCGACGACGGTTGCGGATGCGCGTTTCGCCAAGCCGCTGGACCAGGATCTGATCCGCCAGCTCGCCCGCCATCACGAAGTGCTCATCACCATCGAGGAAGGTGCGGTCGGCGGCTTCGGCAGCCATGTGCTGCAGTTCCTCGCGACCGAGGGCCTGCTCGACAACGGGCTGAAGATCCGCTCGCTGGTGCTGCCGGACATCTGGATGCAGCAGGCGAGCCCGGATGCGATGTACGCCAAGGCCGGCCTCGACCGCGCCGGCATCGTTTCGACCGTCTTCAGGACGCTCGGCCAGCCGCAGATCGGTGTCGGCTTTGCCGGTTGAGCCCGACCGTCGGGTTCTCTCGGCCTAGAAACCGAGTCTGCTCAAGGGCCCGATGATCCTGCGATAGAGCATCGGCGGCGTGAACTCCCGCAGCACGTCACGGCGGATTTCGGCATAGTCCTTCTTATCCGCCGAGTTCGGACGCGGCTTGAAGAGCGTCGAATGCGACTTGCGGGATTCGTCCCAGGTCGCCGTGTAATAATAGAGGGCGATCGAGTCCCTCGTCTTGTCTTCCGGATGGTTCACGACGCTGGGATTGCCGTGGAAAGAGTCCGATGTGGTCGAGAAGGTGACCATGCGGTTGAACAGCGGGGTGAAACTGTGCACCTTGCCCTTCATCTCCTTGTCCCAGATTTCGAACGAACCGCCCCATTCCTCCCGCCAGCCCTTGTTGAGATAGATCAGCGTGTTGAGACGGCGCTCGACCTTCATCTTGGAATGAAGATTGAAATCCGCATGGATATCGAGATGCCCGCCGTTGGCGGTCTCATGGACGCCGGCGCCGAAAAAGAACGGGTCCGGGATCAATCCCTCGATGCCGGTCATCTCCTCCAGGAACAGGACGAAGGGGCGCGAATTCAGCGCGTAGAACAGGTTCTTGGTGTAGGCCGGAAGCCGCTCCGGAGCGTAGGAGACCTTCTTGTTCTCCTGCGCCCTCGCAAAAGTCGTCTCCTTTTCCGGGCGATTCCTGAGGTCGGCCAGGACGTTTTCCAGAACCTGCTCGGGCAGGAAATTGTCGATGCAGATATGCGGATAAGGCGATGCCGATTGGTAAGCCTCAGCATAAGTCCTGGCCATCGAGCGAGCAGCATCAACATCTGCCAGAAGAGTATCCGGATCAATGGGATATACTAACTGCGCCATTACACTCCCCCAAACTATACTTCGGTCACAGTGTCATATTTTTTGGGTGGCGCAAGCATGCCAAAAGCCCATACTTCGAAAGCGTTAGTTGTTAGAGGAATTCCAAATCAAGCCGCTTCTTTTGAAATCCTGCAGTAGAATCAATAGTGTCGGTCGACGGCGCCTCGTACCCCGGCGCCCCTTTTTCAAGGCAAGGCTCCGAAGCAGTATGCTTCTACGTCGAATGAAGTAATGGGGCCAACCGAGGGCGCTGTATCTAGCTCCGCTCGCCCTCGATCACCATGTCGAACTGTACGACATTGGAATAGATCGGCGTGCCGACATCCATGGCATAGCGCGAGCGGTAGATCTTGCCGCTGACGTTGAAGCCTATCTTTCGGCCGTTCCAGGAGGTCAGTTTCACATCGAAGATTTCGGATGAGCTATGCCCCTTGGCGGTCAGCGTGCCGGTGATGCGGGCGCTGTCCGGGCCGGTCTGCTCGATCCGCTCCGACCGGAACGAGATCGTCTCGAACCGGGAGGAATCGAAGACGGCGCCAGAGCGCAGGAAAGCATCGATGCGATCCTGGCCGGTGCTGACGCTTTCCGGCTTCAGGTCGAAATTCACCATGGAATGGGCGAGATCACCGGCTTTCAGGTTGAACGTGCCCGAAAACTTGCCGAATTTGCCCTTGATGCCGCCGCCGCCGACCTGATCCACAGCAAAGGCGATACGGGAACCGGGCGTGATGGCATAACGCCCGGCCGCCTCCGTGAGGCTCGGGACGTCGACCGCGGAGAAGCTGGCCTGCGGAAGCGACATGGTGAGCAGCATTGCTGCGATGACGGTTGCCTTGCGGGTCATGGTCCCGGCTCCTCGATTGACGTTTTAACGGTGTGGTGCCGGCTGCCGAGCATGCGGGTGAGCACGTCGTCGTGCCTGACATAGTGGTGGTAGAGTGCGGCGGCGGAATGCAGGAAGACGAGCGCCAGCGTGGAATAGGCGAGAACCGCATGGACGGTCGTCCACCACGCCTCGGCCGCTTCCGACTTCGGCACCGGAAGATGCGGAATGACGACGAGGTTGAACGCGAAGGTCGGAATTTCGAGCGGCGATACCGAAGCGATCATCCAGCCGGCCACCGGCACAGCCACCGCCAAGGTCAGCAGCAGGTAATGCATCACATGTGCCGAGCGACGCTCCAGGACACCCAGACCTTCCGCGGGCTTCACCCGCGCGACGGTCAGCGAACGTACGAGCCTCACGGCGGCCAGAAGAAGCGCCAGCATGCCGAAGGACTTGTGCCACTGGAAGAGCTGGAACTGCAGGGCGGGATCGATCGATCGGCGGGTCATGACAAAGCCGAGGACCAGCAGGCCGAGGATCAGCACCGCGATCAGCCAGTGCAGAGCAATCGCGACAAGATCATAGCCATCGGCGGAGCGACGCGGCATGGGATGTTTCCGGAATTCTTCGGCAATTCACAGGCGGAAACATCGTACTTTCCGACCTGACCGGCAAGCGCCGTCGCGATCACGCTCATTCAATATTATTGAATAGGGATTTGTGCCGCCGTTACTGATCGGCGGCCGTCAGGAACAGGATGTTCAAATCCTTTTCCGGGGAGAAATCGTCGGCAGTCATCTCGAAGGTCGTCGGGCCGACCTTCTTAATACCGTTGCCGCAGAAGCTGACGTAGTCCTGCGCCCTGCCCTTGTCGATCGTCAGCTTGAACTTGCCGATCGAGCCGCCCCAGTTGGCACCGGTGGTGAGGATATACGACACCCATTGCTCGGTATAGTTCGGGCCGCTTTTCCCAGCCGCGGCTTCGAGCTTTGCGGCCGTCTTCAGGAAGGCGGCGTCGATGCAGTAGCGGTCGGCATAGTCCTTGTGGTTCGTCGCCGGCTTGCCCTGGTCGATGAAGGTCATGGCGACCGTGCCGCCGACGCTCGGCTTGTAGCGGTGGCTGACGCGGACGGGTTTGCCAGCCGGGAATTTCGTCTTCCACCAATAGACCGATCGCAGCGTCCAGGCCGGCGCCAGGTCCTCCTGCCAGCCCTTGCCGGCATCGTAACGGTTGACGAACACCAGCCCCTCGGCGATCCAGGCGGCCTTCACGTCTTCGGGCAGGGCCTTGAGCGCGGCAAGCGTCCTTTCGCTATAGGGCAGAAGCGGAATGTTGCGCGCAACGAGTTCGTCGGTGCGGTCGACGCCGGCCGCCAGCACCCGCTGCTGCAGTTCCGGCTTGATCTGTCGGCTGTCCTGCACGACGGAGAAACCGAGGAAATTGTCGGCGTCGGTATCGTCGAGCGCGATATTGCTGTCCATGCTGCCGGTGATATCCGGCATCGGGAAGGCGATGACGCTTTCGACGTCCTTGTCGCTGGTGTTCTTGAAGACGTAATCGACCAGCACTTCCTCACGGGAAATGTAGAGCTGCTCCTCGGCCATGGTGACGTCGGAGGTCTGGACGTAGATCAGCCCGCCCGTCTTCAGCTCCGCCATGGTATCGTTGGCGAGTGCCGGGTTCGAGACAAGCAAAAGCCCGCCGATCAGCAAGGTCCACCGCATTTCCGTCCCTCCGGTTCGTTGCCGGCTTTCCGGCCGCCGGAAGATAGACGCAAATGCTGAAACAGAGAAGGCAGGCCGGAGGGTCTTCCGGCCTGCCTTTGAGATCGAGCCCTATGGGCGGATCAGAATTCCGACCACTCTTCCTTCACGGCCGCGGCGCTCGCCGCCTTGCCGGAAAAGGCGCGGGCGACGGTGGACCGGAGGGCATTTGCCGGCGATGCCACGGAACGGGCTGCCGACGGGGCCGCAACCGGACGAGAGATCCGGGCCGCCGGTGTGCCCCCGAAGTTGAACTGCCTCAGCAGGGCATCGAGCGCCTGAGCTTCCTGGGCAAGCTTGTGGCTTGCCGCGTTCTGCTCTTCGACCATGGCGGCATTCTGCTGCGTGCCCTGGTCCATGGCGTTGACCGAGGTGTTGATCTCCTGGAGGCCGGTCGACTGCTCGCGGGTGGAGATGACGATGGCGGAGAGGTGCTGGTTGATCTGCTGCACTTCGCCGACGATTGCTTCCAGCGCCTGGCCGGTCTCACCGACCAGCGCGACGCCCGCATCCACCTGCTGGCTGGAGGTGGTGATCAACGCCTTGATCTCCTTTGCCGCATTGGCGGAACGCTGAGCGAGCTCGCGGACTTCCTGTGCGACGACCGCGAAACCCTTGCCCGCCTCGCCGGCGCGGGCCGCCTCGACGCCTGCATTGAGCGCGAGCAGGTTGGTCTGGAAGGCGATATCGTCGATGACCGAGATGATATTGCTGATCTCACCGGACGACTTCGAGATCTGCTCCATGGCGGAGACCGCCCGGCGGACCACCTCACCCGATTTCTCGGCGCCGATGCGGGTACGCTCGACGCGCTGACCGACATCTTCTGCACGGCGGGCCGATTCCTTGACCGTCGTCGTCACCTGTTCTAGTGCTGCGGCTGTCTCTTCGACGGCTGCGGCCTGCTGTTCGGTGCGACGACCGAGATCGTCGGCCGCGGAGCGGATTTCGCCCGCGCCGGAGCTGATCGCAGAGGCGTTCTCGCCGACCGCCTGGAGGGCTGACTGCAGCCGGCCGAGCGCCTGGTTGAAGTCGGTGCGCAGCCGGTCGAGATTCCCGGAGAACGGCTTTTCGATGCGGTAGGCGACATCGCCATCGGCAAGGCTTGCAAGCCCGGTGGCAAGGGCGTCGATCGCAAATTCGAGATTGGTGGCTTCGCGGGCCTTCTGGGCGTCGTTGTCGAGACGTTCGCGCTCGCTGGTGTCGCGCAGCATGTCCGCATCGCGGGCCAGGCGCTGCTTTTCGATGGCAGCATCCTTGAAGACCGTGACGGCCTTGGCCATCCGGCCGACTTCGTCGCCACGTTCGAGAGCCGGGACCTGGATGTCATGATTGCCGCCTGCAAGGCTGGTCATGGCGTCCGTCATGCCGACGATCGGCTTGACGATGACGCTCGACAGGGCCAGCACGAGGGCAACCGCGATCAGGCCGGCAATGCCGCCGCCGATCAGAAGCGTCAGCAGCAGGTCGGTGTGGGCGCGGGTCTGGGCATTGACCATGGCGGTGGACAGGTCGAAAGCCTGCTTCTTGATCTTGGCGGCAGCCTCGCGGAAGACGTCGAGCTGGCCCTTGGACTGGTTGCGGCCGATCTCGATGACTTCCTCGATCGGCTTGCTGGTGTTCTTGCGCGCATCGAGCTGCGGAACGGTGAGCTGGGTGTGGAACACATCGGCTGCAGCCCGCATCGCATCGAGCGAAGTCAGCATGTCCGGCATGCCGGCGGCCGCCTTCTTGGCGGCGTCGATCGCCGTAATCATCTTCTCGCGGTTGCTGAAGACGTCCGCATAGGTACTGTCGCTCTTGAAGAGCAGGAAGCCGCGCTGATTGACGGCTTGTTCCAGCATGGCTTCGAGCGCTGCGTCCACATGCATCAGGATGGTCTGGGAAACGACCTGCTGCGCGGAAGACCGGCTCGATTTCAAGGCCTGCCAATAAACGCCGGCGGAGGCCAGCAGACAGACCGACATCAACGCCGCAAAGGTGATGATCAGCTTCTTGTTCAGGGATAGGTTTTTAAGCGACATCAGTGGCTTCCGCTCTCAGTTGAAACAGCATTGGACATCTCCTCCATCCCGGAGAGAATCTCAACATCATTAAAATTTGATTGAACGCGGCTGCGAGTTTTCATGGATCAAGCCCCTTGCAAGCCAGGCGATAGGCAGGCATTGACTGCACCCATGTCCTCAACTCCCGAAAACCAACGCCTCGACCAGCTTCTCGTCTCGCTCAATCTCGTCGCGAGCCGAGCCCGTGCGCGCGACGCGATCGCCCGCGGCACCGTTACCGTCAACGGCCGTGTCGTCACCAAGCCGAGCCTCACCTTCCCGCTCGATGCGCAACTCACGATCGACGACCCGGCGCAGGATTACGTGTCCCGCGCGGCGCTGAAGCTTGTCGCGGCGCTCGATCACTTCAAGCTCGACCCGGCAGGCCATGACTGTCTCGATATCGGCGCTTCCACCGGCGGCTTTACCGAAGTGCTGGTCATGCGCGGCGCGGAACATGTCACCTCGATCGACGTCGGCCACGGGCAGATGCATCCGCGACTGCTCGCCGAGCCGCGCGTCACCAATATCGAAGGCCTCAACGCCCGCTATCTGACCGCCGAGGATTACGACGACCGCGAGATCACCTTCATCGTCTCCGACGTTTCGTTCATTTCGCTGAAGCTGGCGCTGGCGCCGGCGCTGGATCTTGCCGAGCCCGGCGCCCATTGCGTGCTGCTGGTCAAGCCGCAATTCGAGGCGGGACGCGATGCGATCAGCAAGGCCGGACTGCTGAAGGAGCCGGAGACGGCACCCCAGGTCGCAGCCGAACTCGAACGCTGGCTCGTCGAAGATATCGGCTGGGCGAGCCTTGGGATGATCACCTCCCCGATCGTCGGCGGCGACGGCAACCAGGAATACCTGCTCGCAGGCGTGAAGCCCGGTGAACCGTCATGAGCACGGTCACCGTCACGATCAACCGGCTCGGCGCGCAGGGCCACGGCATCGCCAATGGCGAAGACGGCCCGGTCTATGTGCCCTACGCTCTTCCTGGCGAAACCCTGGCGATCGCCCGCAACGGCGACCACGGCACGGTCATGTCGACGTCCAACCCGTCGCCGGACCGGGTTACGCCGCCCTGCCGCCACTTCGGGCCTGACAGCGACGCGTGCGGCGGCTGTTCGCTGCAGCATCTGGCCGACGCGCCCTACCATGCCTTCAAGCGCAACCTCGTCGTCGAGGCGCTGAAATCCAAGGGCCTGACGCCTGACGTGGGCGAGCTGGTCATCGCCCATCCCGGCGAGCGTCGTCGGGTGGTATTTTCCGCCCGCAGGACCGAGAAGGAATTGCTGCTCGGCTTCAACCGCGCCGAGACCAACCATATCGTCTCGATCGTCGAATGTCCCATCGCCTCGCCCGGCATCGTTGCCCGGCTCGAGGCGATCCGTGCGGTGGGCAAGGCGCTGGCGACCGGCTCCGATACGTTCCGCATCGCGGTTCTGGAAACGCTTGCCGGCCTCGACCTTGCCGCGGACGGGTTGAAGCCGCTCGACGACAAGCAGCGGCGCCTGGTCACCGAGACGGTGCTGGCGCTGAAAAACATTGCTCGGGTTTCTGCCAACGGCGAGATCGTCATCGAATTGCAGAAGCCGCTGGTGGATTTCGGCGGCGTCAAGGTCTCTCCGCCGCCCGGCGCCTTTACCCAGGCGACGAAACCGGCGGAAGACGCGATGGCAGAACTGGTGCTGTCGCATGTCGGCAAGGCCAAGCGGATTATCGACCTGTTTGCCGGCTCCGGCACATTTTCCCTCCGGCTCGCCCGCATCGGCAAGGTGCATGCCGTCGAAGGTGACGAGAAGTCGGTCAAGGCACTCGATCACGCCGCCCGCAACACGCAGGGGCTGAAGCCCGTATCGGTGGAGAAGCGCGACCTCTTCCGCCGGCCGATGATGGTGTCCGAGCTGAAGAACTACGACGCCGTCGTCTTCGATCCGCCGCGCGCCGGTGCCGAAGTCCAGATGAAGGAACTTGTCCGGTCTGGCGTGAAGACGGTCGTGGCGGTCAGCTGCAACCCACTGACGCTCGCCCGCGACCTCAGAATTCTTGTCGACGGCGGATACCAGATCAAGGCCGTCACCCCGATCGACCAGTTCCTCTGGTCGCCGCACGTGGAGGCGGTAGTACTGCTGCAGAAGTAAGCTCGGGCAGAAGACCGCCGGGCCTCTTACCGATCCAGATCGAGCGTGCCGCTGCCGACGACGCCGGAGCAGCGGCAACGGCCGCCGACGCGGCCCGGTTCGGCGTTGCAGACATAGGGACGACGGCGATCCATGCTCGGCGGCGGAGAGACGACGCAGACATAACGCTGCGGGCGCGGGCGATCTCTATCGCGGTCACGGTCGCGATCCCGGTCCCCGTCACGATACCGGTCACGATCATCGTCACGGCGGATGATGACGCCGTTCGGGCCGATGGTGACGGAGGGGCTCTGGGCGAGCTGCAGCGGCTGGCTCTGCAACGGAAATGCCAGCGTCTCGGCTTGCGCCGGCGCTATTCCCAGAAGCAATACGAGCAAGCACGACCAGAAACGATAGGACATTCTTTCCTCCCAGATTGTGGAGGCAATCTAACGCCGAAGCTGCATCAAAAGAAGACGGGAGCAGAGTTTCCCGCGGGACACCGTTAACGTCGCATGAAGGCCTCGAAGGCGGCCCGCGCCTCGGCACTTTTGAGCTGGGCGGAGAAATGCACCAGTTCCTCATCCATGCGGGCAAGCACCGCATCGCGCGGTCCGCGCACCAGGTCGCGGGCGATCCTCAGGGCCTGGGGCGGTTTCGCCGCAAGGCTTGCGGCAAGCGCCAGCGTCTCGGCTTCGACCGCCTGCGGCTCCACGATCTTCCAGATCAGCCCGGCATCGAGCGCCGCCTGGGCGGAAAATCCCTCACCCGCCACCAGCATGGCAAATGCGCGCTGGTGGCCGATAACTTTCGGCGCCAGCAGGCTGGAAGCGGCTTCCGGCACCAGCGCCAGGTCCACGAAGGGCGTCTTGAACAGGCTGCGGGCGGACGCGACCGTCAGGTCGCAATGCATGTTCAAGGTGGTGCCGATGCCGATCGCGAGGCCGTCGACACCGGACACCAGCGGCTTTTCGGCAAGCGCCAAGGCCTTGATGAAAACGGCGGCGGCAGGCGCATCCTTCGATCCGGACATGGCATAGGCGAGGAAATCGCCCATGTCGTTGCCGGCGGAGAAGCAGCCTTCGGTGCCCAGGAAGGCGACGGCGCGCACGGCGTCGTCGCGGTTCGCCTCTTCGAGCGCCGCGGTCATGCGGTTGTACATGGCCGAGGTGATGGCGTTCTTCTTTTCCGGCCGGTTGAAACGGATCACCATGACGCCCGGCTGGGCCTCGGGGCGCTCGACGAGGATGTGGATGTCGCTCACGGATGTCTCCTTCAGGCCAGGATCGCGCGGGCGGCTTGCAAGCTTTCGGCGCCTGAAATCACGCGGTCCTTCAGCGCCGAGGTTTCGGCGAGCAGGTTTTCGGCCATGAAGCGGCAGAGCGCGACGCGCTTTTCCGGGCCGCCGTTATCGGCGGCAACAAGCGCGCCCTTGGCAAGATAACAGCCGGTCAGCACCAGGCCGAACAGGCGCTGATAGGGCGTCGCACCGGCGAGCGCATCGGCGGTCCTGCCGGCGCCTTGAGTTTCCAGGAGCCAGCCGGTGGCGGTTTCGAGCGCGGCGATGGCGGCGCGCAGACGATCGCCCGTCTCGCCGAATGCCGTATCGTTGGAGGCGGAGACCTTGTCGGCGATCTCCTTCAGCTCTCCGATGAAGCCGCGCACCTGGTCGCCCGAAGAGAGCGGCAGCTTGCGGATCACGAGGTCGATCGCCTGGATGCCGTTTGTGCCCTCGTAGATCGGCGCGATGCGGGCGTCGCGCAGGTAACGGGCAGCGCCCGTCTCCTCGATGAAGCCCATGCCGCCATGCACCTGGATACCGAGCGACGCGACGTCGACGCCGGCATCAGTCGCGAAGGATTTGGCGATCGGGGTCAAAAGCGCTGCCCGTTCGGTCCAGTGGCGGGCCTCGTCGCCTTCGGTGTGGTGCGACATGTCGGTCGCGTGGGCGCAGGCGTAGCAGATGGCGCGAGCGCCTTGGGTCAGTGCCTTCATGGTAATCAGCGTGCGGGCGATGTCCGGATGATCGATGATCGGGCTCATGCCAGTCCCCGACCAGCCGGGCGCCTTGCCTTGGGTGCGTTCCCTGGCAAAGGCGACCGCCTTCTGGGTTGCGGCTTCGGCGATCGCCACGCCCTGCATGCCGACCGCCAGACGCGCATTGTTCATCATCGTGAACATGCAGGCGAGGCCCTTGTTCTCCTCGCCGATCAGCCAGCCGATCGCGCCCTTGTCCTCCTCGTTTCCGGGCGTGAACTTGCCGTCGCCGTAGATCATCGTGCAGGTCGGCGAGCCGTGGATGCCGAGCTTGTGTTCGATCGAATGGCAGAAGACGTCGTTGCGCGCCTCCAGCGACCCGTCGTCGCCCACCAGGAATTTCGGGACCAGGAAAAGCGAGATGCCGCGGGTGCCGACAGGCGCATCGGGAAGCCGCGCCAGCACCAGATGGATGATGTTGTCGGCAGCGTCGTGTTCGCCCCAGGTGATGAAGATCTTCTGGCCGAAAATGCGGTAGCTGCCGTCGTCGCCGCGCTCGGCGCGGGTCTTCAGGACGCCGAGATCGGAGCCGGCATGCGGCTCGGTGAGGTTCATGGTGCCGGTCCATTCGCCGGACACCAGTTTTGCGAGGTATTTTTCCTTCAGCGCCTCGCTGCCGTGCGCGACCAGCGCTTCAATGGCGCCCATGGTCAGCGTCGGCGCCAGGGCGAAGGCCATGGAGGCGGAATTCCACATTTCGAGCGCGGCGACGTTCAGCATATGCGGCAGGTTCTGGCCGCCATAGGCTTCCGGCGCGGTCAGGCCGTTCCAGCCGCCTTCCCGCCAATGACGGTAAAGTTCCGGCCAGCCGTCCGGTGTCGTCACCTTGCCGTCGGTGAGGCGGGCGCCCTGTCTGTCGCCGATCTCACCGAGCGGCGCCATCTCGTTGCCGGCGAACCGCCCCGCCTCCTCCAGGATCGCCTCGACCAGATCGGCGCTCAAGTCGCCGAACCTGCCGATCTCCAGGGCGTCCGAAAGGCCCGCCACATGGTTCAGGGTGAAGGCGATCTCCTCGACCGGTGCCTTGTACATGATGCTCCTCCTCCTAGGCGCAGCTGTGACTGCCGTATTCTAGCCGATTCTGCTCCGTCGGCATTCCTCATATGCTTTTTACGTAAACGTAAATGCGGTTGTCAATGTTCAGGCCAAGCCAAAGAACACGGCAAGCGACCGATTCACGGCTACGAGAATGTCATCTTCGATCGAGCCGAAAACCCTCCCTATCTTTTCCCGCTTGAGGGTCATCGCCTTGTCGATCATGATCTGGGAGGGGCTGTTGAGCGCGTTGCTGGGCGTGGGCTGGACCATGATGCGGATGAGCGGCGTATCCACAATGGTACTGGACAGCAGCAGAACCGTCAGCGTGTCCGTGTCGAAGAGGTTGGATTGGATTATAAGCGCGGGACGCGGTTTTCCGAAATCGCCAGCAAGAGCTACCGTAACAAGATCGCCCCTGCGCATCATTGCTCCCCGAGATCAGCCAGGGCATCATCCAGAAATTTCATCAGATCGGGATCTGCCGCATCCGCCGCCGCGACCAAGCGCGACTGCCGATGGCATTCCTCTGCAAAACCGGGGCGCCGCGTATCGGGAACCCAAATTTGCACTGGACGCAACCCGGACGCTCGGAGATTTTCACGACGCTTTCTGACGCGCTCATTCACGGAACTGGCCATATGAAATACTCCTTGATTTGTTACATGTAACAAATGGCATTGGACCGTTCAAGGAATTTTTAGAAAATCTTGTTGAAACGAGCGTTACACAAAGGGTCTATGGAGTGATGCCTATGCTTCCGGATTCCTCGCCCATGTCCCTCATGAACCCCGCTGTCCCAGGCCTCGTCTGGGCCTATCGCTTCCATCCGGGATCGGCGCCCTGCACCCGGTTGCCGCTCGATGCGGCGCGCAGCGATCTCAATGTCGGCGATGGCTTCCTGTGGCTGCATCTCAACCTCGCCGACAGCCGGGTCAACGCCTTCCTGGAGAGCTTTCCAGGCCTGACACCGCCGGCTCTCGCCGCACTCACCACCCACGACACGCACGCCGCCGTGACGCTCGACGAGCAGCTCGTCTATGGCACGCTGGTCGATTTCCAGCGGGAATTCGATAGCGAGACACGCAATATCGGCTGGCTGCATTTCTTCGTCTCGGACAGGATCATCATCACCACCCGCCTGCAGCCCCTGCGCTCGATCGACCGGGTGCGGGCGGCGATAGAAAAGAACGCCTCGCGCTATAAGAAGCCGATCGACGTGTTCGAGACACTGGTCGCCGAGTTCCAGCGCACACTGATCGTGCTGGTGATGGAGCTCACCGAAGAAATGAACATCATCGAGGATTTCGTCTACGACAACACGCCGCGCGATGAACGCCGTCGGCTGGCGCCGATCAGGCGGACGGTGGTCAGGCTGCACCGGCACCTGCGGACGGTGCTGACGCTGCTGCGGCGCGCAGCGGCGACCGACGACGACGAGATGCCCCCCGGTTTCGACGACGCCGCCTCCCGGCTGATCGGCCGGCTGGAGGCGGCGGACCACGACGTCTACGCGCTGCAGGAGCGGGCGCGACTGCTGCACGAGGAAATCGACTCGAAGCTCTCCTCAGAGACCAACCGTCACCTCTACATCCTGTCGCTGATGACCGCCTTCCTGCTGCCGCCGACCTTGGTCACCGGCTTTTTCGGAATGAACACCTCGTCGCTACCCTTCGAGGGAGGCTCCGGCGGAACGGCCTATGCCTTCGGCCTGATCGGCATTTCGGTGCTTGCCGCCTGGTGGCTGTTGAAGCGCACCGGCATTCTCTGACCGCCGGACAAACGAAACCCGCCCGGGTTCGATACCGGACGGGTGGGATAATGCCTGCCGGGCGCTCTTAGAAATAAGGCGAATAGCAGGTCTGGCGCCGACCGTAGTTCGGCTGGAACGAGTTCGAATAGGCGTCGTAGGAACGGTAGCGATCTGCACACCATTCGTAGTGGCGCGGATTGATGTCGTCTCCGCCGCCATAGGCCGGAGCCGGCTCGGCGTAACGCGGCTGGGAGGCAATGGCGCCGCCGATCAGGGCGCCGGCACCGAATGCCGCCAGCGGGAACCAGTAGCCGTTATGGCGGCGATAACCCGGACGGTAGTCGCGATAACCGCGATGCCCGCCATACCAACCGCCGCCATGGCGACGGTACTGCACGAGGGCCACGTCGGTGTTGGCGCCGGTTTCGATCCCTGCGGCCGGAGCGGACGGCAGCGGCATCGCCTGAGCCGGCATCAGAGAGCCGGCGAGAACGGCAGCGGAGATGCCCGCAACCGCGATCTTCTTCAAAAGAGTCATGTTAAGTCCCCAGATCCCTTGTCTATGTTTCAATTTTCGACAGCCAATTATTTCAGTATGCAGTGAATTTCAATTTTGCCGCAACCTTAGGAAGTTCATCCTGAATGCGCAATTAACGTGCGCCGCGACGAAGCAAGCCCGGCCGCTGGCATATGCCGCGACCGGGCTTGGCGTAGAGGTGGCCAATGCCTGCTTATCTGTAAGGCGAGATGCAGCGTGCCCGCACGCCGGCGCGCGGCGCATAGGTATCGTCCCAGGCCCGATAGCTGCGATAACGGCTTTCACACCAGGCGACGTGACGGCTCGAATAGCCGCCCCGGTCGGCCTGTATGGCACCACCGATGATGGCACCGGCGCCGAAGGCGGCGAGCGGGAACCAGAACCCGTTGTAATAACGGTAGCCGGGCCGGCGATCGCGATAACCGCGGTGGCCGCGATACCAGCCATAGCGGTCACGCCGGAAGTCGCGACGGTACTGGACATTGGTGATATCCCCGGCGGCCGAAATGCCTGACGGGGGAGCCGGCATCTGAATGGCCTGCGCTGGCACAAGCCCGGCAAAGGTGGTCGCGATGGCAACCGCCGCCGCAGTCAGACGTAGACGAAAGGCGTTCATGTGTTTCCTCATTCTGATTTTTAATCAGAAAACAACGCCAGACGCAGGTTTCGGTTCCTGGAAGCGCGCCCGGCACCGATCACCGCGGATCACGAATTGGCGATCAGGCGACGATCGAAAGTTGCGCCTGGTCGCCCTGCAGCCGGTTGACCATGAAGTTCGAATACCATTCGACGAACTGCATGACGCCGCCTTCGTGGAGTGGCGAATAGGGACCCGGCTCATAAGCGGGCGAGCGGATGCCGAAGGCGTTTTCCTCGACGATCTGGCGGTCCTGGTCGTTGGTCATGTTCCAGACATGGGTCAGTTCCTCGAGATTGTAGTCGACGCCCTCGACCGCATCCTTGTGGACCAGCCATTTTGTGGTGACCGCCGTTTCCTCCGGCCCGAGCGGGGTGACGCGGAACGAGATCGCGTGGTCGCCCAGAATGTGGTTCCAGCTGCTCGGATAGTGGAAGAGCAGCATGGTGCCGATCGAGTTGATCGTTACGTCCTCGGAGAGTTTGCGCTGCACGGCGTTGCGGCCGCTCATCGTATAACTCTCGGCATCTTCGATCAGCGGCATGCGCGCGACGCGGAACTGGCCGGTCTCGTCCATCCGGAATTCGCTCGGCAACCCGGCCTCCTCGCAACGCTGCCAATGGGCGGCGATGACCGGATCGTCCTTGGCGCCCTGGACGCCGGTTGCGGTGGGCGATTCCGGATAGGTGCGGCAGAGCTCCGGGTGGTTGGCGGCGCAGTGGTAGCACTCGCGGTTGTTTTCCCAGACGAGCTTCCAATTGCCCTTCTCGATGATCGTCGACTGGTGCGCGACCTTGGCTTCCGAGAGGCGATGCGGGGCCATATAGGGCTCGATCGCCGCACGAACCGGCGCGAAATCCGGCGCCTCGTTCGCAAGGCAGATGAAGATAAAGCCCGCCACGCTTTCGCAATGGACCTTCTTCATGCTGAACTGGGTCTTGTCGAAGTCCTGGCCCATCTGGCGGCCGACCAGAAGCGAGCCGTCCAGCTCGTAGGTCCATTGGTGGTAGGGACAGACGAGCCGGACCGCCGAGCCATGCTCCTTGGTGCAGACGCGGCTGCCGCGATGGCGGCAGGTATTGTGCAGCGCCCGGATCTGGTTGTCGCGGCCGCGCACGACGACGACCGGATAATCGCCGATCTGCAGGGTGAAATAGGCTCCGGCCTTGGGCAGCTCGCAATCATGCCCGACGAACAGCCAGTCGCGATACCAGATCATTTCCAGATCGAGCTTGAAATAGGCGGGATCGGTATAGAAGGGCTGTTCGAGGCTGAAGCCTTCACGGCGGTTCTTAAGCTGCCGCAGGGCTTGATTGCGAATTTCCATATTATCTTCCTCGTCAATGTGGACAGCGGAAGGACATGGAAATGCCGGCCGGCCTTCAAGGCCCACCCAACACCCTGTCCCGAACGCCCGCCGCGTCCGGTCGTCATTTTTGATCCCGAGGCTGGTTTCCGGGCTCAGGAGCTTGTCCCGTTCAGGGGACCGGCTCGGCGCCTTCCCGGGTGGCCCTTGCGGCTCTTTCCCAGTGGCTCATGCCGTGCCTTATTGCTCCACCACCGTTGCGGGGGCAGCGCCAGATTAGGGTTTCTAAAGACCCCTGCCGGCTTCCCAATTCTCCGCCTTCCCTAGTCAGGCGGCACCTCAAGATCGAGGCGGATATAATCATCGAGCGAGCGTGTCGCATAGGCGACATTGCGACATCGGCAACCGCGTTGGCGACAGCGGCGAAACGGCCCAAAATGCAACACTCCAGCCCCGCGAAAGCGAAACCTGTCATTAAGGGATAAGCCATAAAATCCCGGCGTGAATGGGAGCGATGCCACCGTGCAGGCCAAGGGAAAGATCCGTTACTACAAAGCCCCTCCACCGCCTCCGGCGCCGGTGGTAGTGAAGACTGCTTCCCATTCCGAATTCCTCCGGACGGGGCGCAGCTCCCGCTACAATCCGGTCTGGCTGCCGGAAGAGCGCCGCTATCTCACCCATAACGAAGTCGCCGAGCGCACGGGCAAAAGGCTCGAGGCAGCTGGGGAAACGAGCCACAACCGGATCAACTCCTTCCATCGCTCGATCAACTTTCCGAAGATCATCTTCCACCACACGCTCGATGAGCGGCCGCATCTCGGCTATTGCCACGTCACCGCGGCAAGAACGTTTCTTCCACGCGGCGGCCCGGTGAGCTGGTCGTTCTATATCGCCAACTTCTTCTCCAAGATCGGCGAGGAAGAAACCTTTTTCGAGCATATCAGCCCGGCCAATTCACGCATGTATTTTGCCGTTGCGGTCGAACGCGAGGCGGGTCAGCCGCTGCAGATCAACCGCACGATCCGCAAGAACGGCCTTCTGTTCCAGACCAATGATCCGATGGAAGCCATCAAGAACGTGCTGATGCTCGGCACTTCCAACGAAATGCTCCGCGAGATCATCAAAAAGCTTTGAAGACGCCCGGGTCCGCGTTATTGACGGGCGGATATGACGGCTCAAATCATCGACATCACCCGGGATCATGCCGGCGCGCTTCGTCAAGCCTGCACCGTCCTTGGCGACGGCTTGCCCGTGGCGATCCCGACCGAGACGGTCTACGGACTTGCGGCCGACGCCACCAATCCCGCCGCCATCACCCGCATCTACGAGACCAAGGGCCGGCCGCGCTTCAACCCGCTGATCTGCCACATGTCGGATCTCGACATGGCCGAGCGCTATGCCGACTTCGATCCGATCTCGCGCAGGCTTGCCGAAGCCTTCTGGCCAGGCCCCCTCACCCTGATCCTTCCGCTGAAGCCCGAGAGCGGCATTCATGCGCTGGCGACGGCCGGGCTCGATACGATCGGCATCCGGCTTCCCAAGGGCTTCGCTTCCGAGCTCATCCGCGCCTTCGGAAAGCCACTCGCGGCCCCCAGCGCCAATACGTCCGGCAAGGTGAGCCCGACCAGCGCGCGCCACGTGGCCGACGACCTGGGCGAGAAGCTGGCGTTGATCATCGACGGCGGTGCGGCTCCGGTCGGTGTCGAATCGACCATCGTTCGCGTCGAGAACGGCGTGATCCGGCTGCTGAGACCGGGCGGAGTGGCCGCCGAAGAGATCGAGAAGGCAACCGGTCTTGCGGTGATCCGGCCTGAGGGACCGGCGGCGATCATCGAGGCTCCCGGCATGCTGGCCTCTCATTATGCGCCGGGTGCAGCGGTGAGGCTCAACGCCGACCATGTCGTGGCCGGCGAGGTGTTGATCCGGCTCGGTTCTGCTCCAGTGAAGGGAATGGAACTCGCCGCGGCGGTTTTTGACCTGAGCCCGTCCGGTGACCTTGCGCAAGCGGCGGCAAATCTGTTCGATTACCTGAAGCGCGCCGACGCCACCGGCGCCGCCAGCATCGCCGTCACGCCCATTCCCGACCATGGGCTCGGCGAGGCGATCAACGACCGGCTGGCGAGGGCGGCCGCCCCGCGGGAATAAGCCGGGGCTAAAGAGGAGGAGACGCCGATGGACATTTCAGGGCCGAACCCAGAGCTTCTCGACCGCTTCGCGGCGATCGTCGGTAAGAACCACGTCCTGCGCGACGCCAACGATCTTGCGCCGCATCTCGTCGAGGGCCGCGGGCTCTACAAAGGTTCTTCGCCGATGCTCCTGAAGCCGGGCTCGGTCGAGGAAGTGTCGGCGATCCTGAAGCTTGCGAGCGAAACCGGCACGCCGATCGTGCCCCAGACCGGCAATACCGGCCTCGTCGGGGGGCAGACCCCGCGTACCGGCGGCAGCGACCTGATCGTCTCGCTCGAACGGATGAACCGCATCCGCGACGTCGATCCGGTCGCAAACGTGCTGGTCGCCGACGGCGGCGCCATCCTTGCCGACGTGCAGAAGGCGGCGGAAGCGGTCGACCGGCTGTTTCCGCTGTCGCTCGGTTCGGAAGGCTCCTGCCGCATCGGCGGCAACCTCTCCACCAATGCCGGCGGCACCGCCGTGCTCGCCTACGGGAATACCCGCCAACTCTGCCTCGGGCTCGAAGTGGTGCTGCCGACAGGCGAGATCTGGGACGGCCTGCGCCGGCTCAAGAAGGACAATACCGGCTACGACCTGCGCGACCTCTTCATCGGCGCGGAAGGCACGCTCGGCATCATCACCGGCGCGGTGCTGAAACTCTTCCCGCAGCCGGTCGGGCACCAGGTCGCACTTGCCGGCCTCAACTCGCCGGCAGACGCGCTAAAACTCTTCGAGCGAGCCTCGAACCTCTGCGGCACGGCGCTGACCGGTTTCGAGCTGATGCCGCGCATCGGCATCGAATTCGTGGCTCGGCATATAGAGGGCGTGCGCGATCCGCTCTCCGAGCCGCATCCGTGGTATGCGCTGATCGACATATCGACTTCGGATTCCGCCGAGACAGCCAATTCCATGGTGCAGTCGCTGCTCGAACAGGGTTTTGAAGCGGGCCTCATCCGCGACGCCGTGATCGCCTCCTCCGTCGCCCAGCAGAAGGCGCTCTGGCACATGCGCGAAAGCATGTCCGACGCCCAGAAGCCGGAGGGCGGCTCGATCAAGCACGACGTGTCGGTGCCCGTCTCGAAAATCCCGAGCTTCATGGCAGAGGCCGAGCAGGCGGTGCTGGCAGCCATGCCGGGAGCCCGGGTCTGCGCCTTCGGCCATCTCGGCGACGGCAACATCCATTACAACATCTCGCAGCCGACGAGCGCCGACATGGCCGCCGACAAGGCAGCCTTCATCGGCCGCTGGCGGGAAATCAACGCGATCGTCCACGGCATCGTGCTCGCCGCCGGCGGGTCGATTTCGGCTGAACACGGCATCGGTCAATTGAAGCGCGACGAGCTTGCCCATATCCGCTCGCCGATCGAGATGGACCTGATGCGGCGCATCAAGCAGGCGTTCGACCCGGCCGGCATCATGAACCCCGGCAAGGTCGTGATCATTCCATGAGCCAACCGTCGAAGACCACGATCCGGATCGACCTCGACAACGGCGTGCGGCTCGGTCCGGGCAAGGCGCAGCTTCTGGAACTGATCGCCGAACACGGCTCGATCCGCGCGGCTGGCGCCTCGATCGGCATGTCCTACCGGCGGGCATGGCTGCTCGGAGACGAAATCAACCGGATGTTCAAGGAGCCAGCGATCTTTACCCGCCATGGGGGGAAAAGCGGCGGGGGTGCGGGCCTGACCGAATTCGGCCAGGAACTGCTGTCCCGCTACCGGCGGATGGAAAAGGCAAGCCGCGACGCCATGCGCGCGGACCTCGACTGGCTCGAATCGAACGCCGATCCGCACTTTGAGACGACCGGCAAGAGCGATGACGCCTGAGAAGACCGGTTAGCTCTCAGCTCATCCTGATCTGGGACAATGCCCACAGGGTATCCGAGCTGATGCCCGCCGAGCCGCCGCCGCCACTCAGGATGCTCACCGCCGATGCCGTGTTCACACTGTTCTCCAGATCGTACATGATCGTGAAACGCTGCACCAATTTCCTCACCTTTTCCGGATCGGAAAGGTCTTCGAGATCGAGCTTCTTCTCCACTATCTTGGCCTGCTGATCGACATCCATATTGCCGATTTCCGGAGGCAGGCTGAAGGTGATGCGGAAGAACTCCATCAGCGCCTCGTCGCCGAGGATCACGTAAGGATCGGTGATGCTGTCGGACATGCGCTCGAAATAGAGCGCGAGGCGGACACCCGGATTTTCCTCGCCCTGCTGGGTTTCGAGCATCTGGCGGACGTAAAGGTCCTGGGTCGCGACAACTTCGCCGCCGTTCTGGGCCTCGCCTGCGGCGCTGCGGTCGATCTCGCCCTTGGAATCGAAGTTGAAGGTGCCGACGATCTGTGCAAACCGCTTGTCCGTCTGGGTATTGACGAAGCTCTCGGGATCGGCGGGATCCGAGTTGAAAGCTTCCTTCAAGAAGTCGTTGGTGACCGTGGAAGGATCTATCCCCTTGGAGATCATCAGGATGTCGAGCGTCTTGCGGTCGGCCAGCAGCTCGTCGCGGCTGCCGATACGCTGCATCGCGGCGGTATAATATTTCGCCTCGGTCTGGGCTTTCTCCCTGGCCGCCTTGAGTTCGTCGCCTTCCATGAACCGGCTTTGGCGCAGGATATAGTCCTTGGCGACATTGGTGATCGCCGCATTGGACTGGAGCAGCACCTGCCGCGTGACGCCCCCTTTTGTGTCGAAGTTGAAGAACTTGGCAAGCGAGACGAAGCGCTCGTCCTTCAGCTTGTAGATATAGCTGTTCGGATCGGAAAGGTCGCTTTTCAGGGCTTGCTTGATCGTCAGTTTCGAAACAGTCGTCGGGTCGAGGCCAACCGCCTCAAGAGCAAAGTCGAAGGAGTCCTGGGCGTCCTTGTGCAGGAAGTCGTCAAGCGTCTTCACCTCAAAAAGCCTGAGCTTGTAGAACTTGATGGTCTTGTCGAGATCCGCTTCCTGCTTGTCGTCCCAGCGGCTCATGTAGTTGCTGCGGGTGGAGCTGGTCTGCAATTCGTCCTGGGCCTGGCCGGCGGCGACGGTACCGTCGGTATTGAAATTGAAGGCCTTCGCCAGGTCGAGATATTCCGGATTGGTCGCGCCGAACCGATTAGCGTAGCTGTCCGGATCGGAGAGGTCGCTCGTCAAGATCTGCTCGATCGTCGATTTTACGACCGTGGCCTTGTCGAGATTGAAGGCAACCCTGATATATTTGAGAAGTCGCGGGTCGTCGATGAAGTCGCTGATATTGTCCGCCGTCTTGAGCTCCTGCTCGAAGAGCTCCTGGTTGAACATCGCCTCGGCATGCGTGATACGGGTCTGCTTGTTGAAGAAGCCGCCGACGATCTCCAGCAGCTTTTCCGGGGTGACCGCGCCGCCTGCAGGCACCGAGCCGTCCGCATTGAAGTTGAAATCCTCGGCAAGCGATTTCATCAAGCCGAGATACGGCGCATCGGACGCCCCGGCGGCGATGAGCTTTGCTAGTTCGGCGCGCCGCTCGGCCGTCTGGGCGATCGGCACCAGCCTGCCATCCAGCTCGGTGTAACGCGTCTGCGATGTGGCAAGAGTGTCCTGGTCCCTCTGGATCGCCTCTACCGTTTTTGTCAATTCCACCTGCATAGCGTCGATCTGGGATTGGACCGCCGCGGGATCGCTGCTGCCGGGCAATTCAGCCTGCTTGGCGGCGATCTGTGTTTCGAGATCGGTTTTCCTCTGCTGGCCAAGCGCGAGCGAATCCTGCAGAGCGGGAATGCCGGTACTGAGGCTCAGCCGCTCGGCAAGCTCACTGTCCTCGGTTTTCATCGCATTATGCTGGTCGAGAGTGTTGCCGTAGGCGGTGTTGTAGAAGCTGGTCGGGTCGGCCGGATCGCTAACCAGCACGCCGCGGATCGCATTGTAATTGTAGTATTTCGTATCGATGCCATAGGCAGTGAACAGGTAATCGCGGAGCCTCGGATTGGCCAGCAGCTGATCGACGTTGGTGATATTGCCGGTATCGCCCAGCATCGCCTTGAAATAACGGGTGTCGTCCTCGAACACATCGTTCTGGGCGGCGATCGTCTGGTCATAGGTATCGAAGAGCTCCTCCATCTGCCCATTGGACTGGGCGGCGGCCCCTTCTCCGTTGGAAACGCCGAAATTGAAGGCTGCGGCGATATTCTGATATCGATCGTCGGTCAGGCGGTTCGCAAAGCTGTTGTCGTCGCTGAGATCGCTTTCCAGCACCTGCTTCATGAACGCCTTGGCGTAGATCATGTCATCCAGGCCATGGGCCTGCATCGCATAGGAATAGAGACGATAGTTATCGAGGAACTCGTCGACCGTTTTAATCTTGCCGATATTTTCCTGGTAGTATTTCGTGTCGCTGACGACCATCGTCTGCCCAGCAATCGTCTTCAGGCTTTTCTGCATGTCGCGATTGACAAGATCGAAGGTGAGATAGGTCGATACCACGGAAAGGCCCCACGAGTCGGAATGATGCTGCCGCAATCATCGCGACCTAGCCTTGCCCGGGGCTTTTCTGGGCGTTCCGGCGTCCCGCCGGGATTGTCCCAGGCCTGCACAGGAATGCCGCGATTCACCTTCCGGAAACCCAAAAGCGTGCCCTTTCGCTAACCATCCAGGCAGGCAAGGCTTCTTTAACCGCTATTTTTAAGCAGTCTCGAACATGGCCCGCCCTATGCTTTGGCTATCAGAGGACAAAAGTCCCGTAGAGAAACCGGCAACGGCTCTCAGGTAAAACAAGGGTAGCATATCGATGACCAACACTGTTCTGAAGCCCGTTTGGGCAGGGTCGACATTCAGGCTCGATCCGTCTCGTTTCCCGCAGCAGGTTACCTATGCGCTGCGCGAGACATCAGGAGATGTCTCCATCACCATCGACGAACGCGGCGCTGTGCTGCGTAAGATCCTTCCCGCAAGCGGCCTGCCACTCTCCTTCGCCTTGCCCGCCCGCGCCTTCAAAGGGGTTGCGGCCCGCGCCATAGACCACGGCGACGGCGAGGTGACGGTCACGCTCGAACTGCATCACGACGATCCGGATCTGTGCATTCCGCTGCTCGTCGCCCACGACCTCTGCGACATCGCCGCCGACTGGCGGAGCTGGTCGGACGCCTATCGCATTCCAATGCTGATGGTGGAAGCCGACGGCATCGCCCGGCCGCTGGAAAACCACATCGGCGACGTGCGCACCAATGCCGTCAGGCAGCGCCGCCGTCATTCCTATTTCGCGGCTCGTCGCCCGCGCTTCCTGGTCCGCCGCACCACCGGCAGCCTCGGCGTGACGATGAAGATCGAAGGCAAGGAAATTATCGCGCGTCGGTAGGGCTTTGCTTGTCCCTTTGTCCACCGCCCGCGCGATAAGGTGGGAGAGAGCCCGATCCTCAAGCGGTCGGGCTTTTTCCATTAAAGGGCGAGCGACAGGGCGAGGCCGGCAAACAGGATCGCGCCGACCCGGTTGTTCGACTTGAAAAGCTTCAGGCACTGGTCGGCATTGTCGATATCGAGGACCAGAACCTGCCAGCCGAACATCAGCGCCGCGGCGGAAAGGCCGAGATAGGCCAGGAAACCGACGCCGGCCGATCCGAAAGCGAGCAGCAGGAAGACGAGCGTCAGGCCGTAAAGGCCGATCAGCCAAGGCTTGGTATTGTCGCCGAACAGACGCGCGGTCGAGCGTACCCCGATCAGCTCGTCATCCTCCTTGTCCTGATGGGCATAGATCGTGTCGTATCCGATCGTCCAGGCAATGGCGGCAAGATAGAGCCAGATGGCCGCAAGCGAGAGACTGCCGAACGTTGCGGCCCAGCCCATCAGCGCGCCCCAGGAAAAGGCGACGCCCAGGAAAAATTGCGGCCAGTCGGTAAACCGCTTGGCGAACGGATAAATCGCCACCACTGCCAGGGACAGGATGCCGAGCAGGATGGTGAAAGCGTTGAACTGGACAAGGACGAGCAGACCGATCAACGCCTGCACGGCGATGAAGACCTTGGCCTCGAAGCGGGAGACGCGGCCGGAGGGCAGCGGCCGAGAGCGGGTGCGCGCCACTTCCATGTCGATGTCATGGTCTACCAGATCGTTATAGGTGCAGCCGGCGCCGCGCATGGCAACCGACCCCAAGAAGAACAGCACGAGGTGGAAAAGCAGGAGACCGAGAGAAAACGCGCCCTCCTCTTGGGCAGCGTTCGCCGCCAGTGCCGCTGACCAGAAACACGGCCACATCAGAAGCTGCCAGCCGATCGGCCGATCCCACCTTGCAAGCTGCGCATAGGGCCAGGCCGGCCGCGGCAGAACGCGGTAGACCCAGTTGTCGGATGGAGCGTCGGCCACGCGGCCGCTGAAATCGTCGGCGTTCGTCATGGCCGGTTCTAGCGCCGGCCGAACGTTGCGGTCAAGCCGGCGCTCTGTCGCCTCACAAGCGCGGGAGAGCCGCGCCTTCCGTCGCGAGCACGCTCACGCCTTAAGGCATAGAAGAGCTACGCCTCAGGGAAGCGAGAAGCCGAATTTGTAGCTTGCCGAAACGCCGAACATCAGCTGGTTCTTGGAACCCCGCTCGCGCACCAGGCTGCTGTCGGCGACATCGCCCGTCAGCCGCTTGTATTCGGCAAACGAGGTGAGCTCGAGCTGTTCGGTCGCCTTCCAGGTCAACGCCGCGCCGACGCCGACAGAATGCAGGCCGCTGCCCGGGTCGTAGGCGGAGAGGCCCGACGCTGCGGACTCGCTCGGGGTGACCTTGTAATAGGCGTCGTTGTAGCCGTTGCTTGCCCAGGTCGCCCGCGGACCGCCGGAAAGCCTGAGATCCGGCTGAAGATCCGTGAAAGCATCGACGGAGACATCGGCGACGACGCCGTCATGGCTGCGGATGCCCTGGCGGATTTCGGCCCGGGCGCGGATCCAGTCGGTCGGATAGATATCGATGAAGCCGCCGAGTTCGCCGCCGAGCTTGACCTCCTTCAGGCCCTTCAGGTCATCTGAGGTATCGCCGTCGCGCGGCATGATCAGCTTGGCCGCCACGCCGGCGCGGATCGAACCCTGGTCGATCAGCGCGAACGAGATGCTGTCGTTGCGGGAGGAGAAACGTGCCTGTTTACTGTTCTGGCGGCCGAGCGAGATGATCGGCGAGAACTGCAGGCTGCGGCCGTTGTCACCCTCGAATTTCGGCGCGACGAAACCGGCGCCGCCGAGCGTCAGGTACCAGTCGCCGGACCAGAAGCCTTCCTGGGCCGCGGCGCTGCCGGGAGAAACGATCGAAAAGACAGAAATGAAAAGGGCAGCCCGAAGAGGCAGGGACATGGCAATGGATCCTGAAAACGCAAAACAGAACAGAGACCCCACTGGGGATTTCTGTTCTATTATCGCATTTCCATTGCCAGCTTGTTAACCAAGCGGAAGTTCAGACGGCAACCTTGTCGAGCGGGATGCGGCTTTCTTCGAAGGCCTTGAGCTCCGCCTCGCGCTCGTAGATGTAATTGCGGTTGTCGGGAACGGCCGTGCGTTTCTTGACGATCTGCATCTGGAAGATGAAGAAGCTTTCGTGGGTGAAGGCCATTTCCGAACCGGCCAGATAGAACTCCCACATCCGCACGAAACGATCGTCGTAAAGCGCCGCCGCCTTGTCCTTGTTGGCGATGAACCGCTCGCGCCAGTGGCGCAGCGTATGGGCATAATGCATCGGCAGGATTTCGATGTCGGAGACGAGCAGGCCGGCCTTCTCGACCGCCGGAATCACTTCCGAGATCGCCGGAATGTAACCGCCCGGGAAGATATATTTCTCGATCCAGGGATTGTTGATCAGGGCCGGATAGGGCTGGCCGATCGAATGCAGCACCATGACGCCGTCATCGGCGAGCACGTCGTTCACCTTGTCGAAGAACTTTTGATAGTTCAGCCGGCCCACATGCTCGAACATGCCGACGGAAACGATACGGTCGTAACGCTTGTCCGGGGCTAAGTAATAATAGTCCTGCAGTTCGAAGCGGACGCTGTTGGCAAGCCCGCGCTTGGCGGCGCGCTGGCGGGAAATCTTGAGCTGCTGGGTCGAGAGCGTGATGCCGGTCACATCGACGCCGGAAGATTCCGACAGATACATGGCCATGCCGCCCCAGCCGGAGCCGATCTCCAGCGCCTTCTGGCCCGGCTCGGCAAGCAGCTTGGCGACGATGTGGCGCTTCTTGGCGATCTGCGCCTCGTCGAGCGAAATCCCCGGCGGATTGAAATAGGCACAAGAATATTGCCAGTCCTCGTCGAGGAAGAGCGAAAACAGCTTTTCGTCGAGGTCGTAATGATGGGCGACGTTGCGCCGATTGTGGTTGATCGGCACGCGATTGCGGAACTGGGAAACCAGCACGCGGGCGATGCCGCGCCAGATCATCCCGAAGGTCAGGCCTTCGCTGAGGGTATTGTCCTTGATAAGCGCCAGGAACTCGTAGATGTCGCCGTCATCGATGACGAGACGGCCATCCATGTAAAGCTCGCCGAGCTTCAAAGGAGGATCCGCCACCAGTTCGCGTTCGGCGGCCTCATCGATAAAGCGTATCGAAACGGACCGCCCACCGCCGCCGCCATAACGCTGCTCGCCGGCCGAACCGCGTACGATCAAAGTTCCAGTCTTGATGATTTTGCTGAGAAGATTGTGAAGGGACGAGGCCACGGACCCACCTCCAAGAATACTAAGGATGCCTTACTAATCCAAAATCTAGTCGTTTCTGTGCGACTTTCAAGCACATTGCAGCCATGAAAATGACATAAAAAAACAGGCCGTCAAACCCCTGGCTGACGGCCCGCACGCTGTGATTGAGATTTTCCGGAAGCCCGTGAAATTTACTTGCGTTTTAAAGCTTCTGCGAGTGCTGCACCAAAAGCGCCCTGAGATGAAGGTTTTTCAGTTTTCATCATTTTCGGGTTAACCGGCCGGACGTCGCGGTCTCCGCGGGGAGCGGGTGCTGCCTCGCCGCCGTCCTTGCGCATGGTCAGCGCTATCCTCTTGCGCTTCACATCGACCTCGACGACGCGGACTTTGACCACGTCGCCGGCCTTTACCACCTCATGCGGATCTTTGATGAAGCGGTCGGCGAGCTGCGAGACATGGACCAGCCCGTCCTGGTGCACGCCGATATCGACGAAAGCGCCGAAGGCGGCGACATTGGTGACGGTGCCTTCGAGCATCATGCCCGGCTTCAGGTCGGTGATCTCGTCCACGCCTTCGGCAAAAGTGGCGGTCTTGAAGCTCGGGCGCGGGTCGCGGCCGGGCTTTTCCAGTTCGGCGATGATATCCTTGACGGTCGGCAGGCCGAAGGTCTCGTCGATGAACCGCTTCGGGTCGAGCGCCTTGAGCGCTGCGCTGTCGCCCATCAGCGAGCGGAGGTCACGGCCGCAGGCGGCGACGATCTTCTTGGCGACGCCATAGGCTTCCGGATGGACGGCGGACGAATCCAGCGGCTCCTTGCCGTTCGGGATGCGCAGGAAGCCTGCCGCCTGCTCGAAGGTACGGTTTCCGAGACGGGCGACCTTCAGCAGGTCCTTGCGGCTCGAAAAAGCGCCGTTCTGGTCGCGATGGGCGACGATCGCCTCGGCAATCGACCGGCTGAGGCCGGAGACGCGGGCGAGCAGCGGCGCGGACGCCATGTTCAAATCGACGCCAACCGCATTCACCGCGTCTTCGACCACCGCATCCAGCGAGCGGGACAGTTTTCCCTGGTCGACATCGTGCTGGTACTGGCCGACGCCGATCGATTTCGGTTCGATCTTGACCAATTCCGCCAGCGGATCCTGAAGGCGGCGGGCGATGGAGACGGCGCCGCGCAGCGACACGTCGAGGCCGGGGAATTCGAGAGCGGCAGTTTCCGACGCCGAATAGACCGATGCGCCGGCTTCCGAGACGATGACCTTGGTGGGTTTCTGCCCGGGCAGGTTCAACAGCATGTCGGCGACCAGCTTTTCCGTCTCGCGGCTGCCGGTGCCGTTGCCGATGGCGATCAGCTCGACATTGTGTTTGCGGACCAGCGAGGCGAGCTCGGCCTGGGTGCCGCGGATGTCGTTCTTCGGGGGGAACGGATAGACGGTGGTGGTTTCCAGCAGCTTGCCGGTGGCATCGACGATCGCGACCTTGACGCCGGTGCGGATGCCCGGATCGAGGCCCATCGTGGTGCGCGAGCCGGCGGGTGCGGCGAGCAGCAGGTCCTTGAGGTTGCGGGCGAACACGTGGATCGCCTCCTCCTCGGCGCGCTCACGCAATTCGCGCATCAGGTCGAGTGACAGCGAGACCGAGAGCTTGACACGCCAGGTCCAGCCGGCGGCTTCCATCAGCCAACGGTCGGCGGCCCCACGGTCGCGGATATCGAAGGCGAGCGCGATGATACGCTGGGCGGGTTTTACCGGCGACGGATCGTCGTGATCGACTTCGATCGTCAGCGTCAGAAACTCCTCGTTCCAGCCGCGCAGCATGGCAAGCGCGCGGTGGCCGGGAGCGGTTGCCCATCGCTCTGAATGATCGAAATAGTCGGAGAACTTGGCGCCGGCCTCCTGCTTGCCGTCGACCACCCTGGCCTTCAGCGTCGCACCGGCCCGCATATGCTGGCGCAGCCGGCCGAGCAGGTCGGCATTTTCGGAGATCGTCTCGGCGACGATATCGCGGGCGCCTTCGAGCGCACCCTTCACGTCGGCGACCTCGTCCTTGACATAGGCTTGCGCCAATACCGCCGGATCGGCGCTGCGGTCGGCCCAGATCGCTTCGGCCAAGGGTCCGAGGCCACGTTCGCGGGCGATCTCGGCGCGGGTGCGGCGCTTCGGCTTATAGGGGAGATAAAGGTCTTCGAGCTCGGCCTTGGTTGTGGCCTTGCCGATCTTTGCGGCAAGCTCGTCGGTCATCTTGCCCTGCGTATTGATCGAATCGACGATGGTGGAACGGCGTGCTTCGAGCTCGCGCAGATAGACCAGCCGTTCAGACAGGTTGCGGAGCTGCGTATCGTCCAGCCCGCCGGTCACTTCCTTACGGTAGCGCGCAATGAACGGCACGGTGGCGCCCTCGTCGATCAGCCCGATCGCGGCGGCGGCCTGTTCGGGACGGGCATTGATTTCCGCGGCAATCGCGGCGGCAAGGAAACGGAGATCGGCGGCCATGGGCGTCCTCGTTCAAATGGGAGGCGCGACCATAGTCGAAGTTTGTGGCAAGGCAACGTGGCGAATGCCGGTTCCACAATTTGCTTGGCGCCAACCGTGCCGGAACGAGACACGAGGTGACCGATTGCTAACCAAGGCCCTGTGGAAAAGAACCAACGCACTCTCACCTCCGGCAAGAGGCTATTAAAATCATTCCGCCGCATGATGTGGCCGAATGGAGATACGAATGCCCAAAAACGCCGCCAGGACACTGGCATTTGACACGGCGGTCGCCAATGAAGAGCTAGAGGCTGCCATTTCCTATCTCGAACAGAAGCTGAACGATGCGTCCCTTCGGAACGAACCGGTGCCTTTCCTCGCCTATCGGAACAGGGTGATCTTCCAGACGACACTGGACATCCGACGTGGCGCCAAAAATCGGCGCGGTGAATTCTGACCTTTATCGAACGCAACGGCCTCCCATCGAAACGCCATGATGGCCACAAGATGGGAGGCCACCTAAGCCTTGGCCCTTGACCTTTGCCTCCCCTCCCCTTAACCGCCGCGCAAGGCCAAGGTTTTCAGCGCAGGCGAGGGCAGGACATGAAAGTTCTCTTGATCGGTTCGGGTGGACGCGAGCACGCGCTCGCCTGGAAACTCGCCCAGTCTCCGAAACTCGGCAAACTCTACGCCACCCCCGGCAATCCCGGCATCGCCGATCATGCCGAACTCGTATCGATCGACATCGACGATCATGCCGCCGTCGCGGCCTTCTGTCTCGACAACGCAATCGGTCTCGTCGTCGTCGGGCCGGAAGCGCCGCTCGTGGCCGGGCTTGCGGACCATCTCCGCGCCAAGGGCATTGCGACCTTCGGTCCTTCCGCAGCCGCCGCCCAGCTCGAAGGCTCGAAGGGTTTCACCAAGGATCTCTGCGCCCGCTACGATATCCCGACCGGCGCCTATCGCCGCTTCACCGACGCTGCCGAGGCCAAGGCCTATGTGCACCAACAGGGCGCACCGATCGTCGTGAAGGCAGACGGGCTTGCCGCCGGCAAGGGCGTCACCGTCGCCATGGTGCTCGACGAGGCGCTTGCCGCAATCGACGACTGCTTCGACGGCGCCTTCGGGTCTGCCGGTGCCGAAGTGGTGGTCGAAGCCTATCTGGACGGCGAGGAGGCAAGCTTCTTCTGCCTGTCCGACGGCAAGTCAGCGCTGGCGCTGGCGACGGCCCAGGACCACAAGCGGGTCGGCGACGGCGATACCGGCCCGAATACCGGCGGCATGGGCGCCTATTCGCCCGCTCCCGTCATGACACCGGACATGGTCGCGCGCACCATGAAGGAGATCATCGAGCCGACGATCCGCGGCATGGCCGAAAGTGGGCATCCCTTTACCGGCGTATTCTTCGCCGGATTGATGATCACCGCCAAGGGTCCGGAACTGATCGAATACAATGTCCGCTTCGGCGATCCCGAATGCCAGGTGCTGATGATGCGGCTGAAGAGCGACCTGCTCGACCTGCTGCATGCGGCAGCGACCGAAACGCTCGACCAGGTTTCCGCCGAGTGGAGCGACGACGTGGCGCTGACCGTGGTGATGGCCTCCAAGGGTTACCCGGGCGCCTACGACAAGGGCACCCGGATCGCCCACCTGCCGGAGGATGCTGCCGGCGGCAAGATTTTTCACGCCGGGACGGCCCTCAAGGACGGCAAACTTGTCGCAACGGGCGGCCGCGTGCTGAACGTCACGGCGACCGCCGGGACCGTCGCGGATGCGCAGGCGCGCGCCTACAGGCTCGTGGACCAGGTCGAATGGGAAAACGGCTTCTGCCGCCGCGATATCGGCTGGCAGGCAGTGGCGCGCGAAAAGAGCTGAGTGCCGGAAACGCCAAGTTCATTCAAAATTTACCGATTATCCAGACGGGATAGAAACGAAGCGGCGGTAAACATTGGGGACCTCAAGAAGGATTCCCGGTCATGCGTCTCGTTCTGGCTACAGCTCTGGTGTTTGCAAGCGGTTCCGCTTTCGCGTCCTCGATCACGGTGATCAACAGCGCGCACCAGCCAAGCGTCAGTATCGTCACTAAGACCTGCGCAAGCTGCCCGGTCGCCGTGGCCCCGAAATCCGACGAGGCGGCCTACAAGGTTCCCGATCTGCCGGCCGGCACCCAGAAGACGGAAGTCATCGAGATCAACGGTGAGAAGAAGCTGGCGCGCACCGAAGCCTGGCTGGGCGGCTCGCCGGTGGTTCATGTCAGCAAGCTGCCCCAATGGATGGCCGAGGAAAAGGCCATTGCCGAACTTCACCCGACGACCAACGGCTCGACCCAGACGCAGATCGTCGCCGCCGAAGCACCGAGTGATGGCATCGATACCGACGCCATGACCAGTGCCGTGAAGACAATCGGCGACGCGTCGGTCGGAATTGCCGAAGCTTCGTTCGCGCCGAAGCCGCTGGTCCTCGACATGTTCGAGCTGCGCATCAACCGGTTCTAAGTTAGAAAATCATTATATTTACATAGCAGAAAGTGCTTCTGGAACGCCGTTTCACGGCATGCGCGCAAATTGTGCATCGTCAAATCCGACCTGCCCAAAATATTTGCGTTCGGGGCTGTCAAGACCCCGATAATTAAATTTTTATTCAAATGTTCGAGATCACTCTCGCGTCATAGTGCGATGTAAGCACGTGACCGGCGCAGGACGCGCTTCCCCAAAAACTTCGCCCCCGCTCCGGCTCCTCCGGGAGAGTTCGGCTGCCTGAAAGTGAGTCGAAACATGAAGAATCTCAAGATTTCCCACCAGTTATTGACCATGGTGGCAGTGCTCATGGTGGCTTTTACCGCCGTCACCTACTATCAAATCCGCACGTCGATCGCCTCCATCTATGCCGAGCGCTACGAAATGCTGCGCACCCAGGTGGAATCGGGCATTTCCATCCTGCAATCCTATTACGACCGGGAAAAGTCGGGCGAGCTGAAGCGCGAGGACGCGCAGAAACTGGCTTACGCAACCGTGGCAGGGATCAAATACGAGCCGGCCGGCTACATCTTCGGCCTGAACTACGAGACGGTGACGCAGTTCCACTTCAATTCCAAACTGATCGGCGTGAACCAGAAGGGTCAGCCGGACAAGATGGGCAACCTGTTCCGCGAAGAGATGGTCGCCAAGGGCCGTGCCGGCGGCGGCGTCACCACCTATTACTGGGAAAAGCCCGGCATGCCGGCTGACAAGGTCTTCGAAAAGGCCGCCTATTCCCGCGCCTTCGAGCCTTGGCAGCTCATTGTCGGCACGGGCGTTTACACCGACGACCTCGACGCCAAGATCAACAAGGCGATCCTGGAAGTGGTCGGCATCGGCTTCATCGCCTTCCTGTTCGCACTCGGCGTCGCCGTCCTCGTCATCCGCAACATCACCAAGCCGCTGGCCGCCGTGCACACGGCCCTGCAGGCCGTCGCCGATGAAAATGTCACCGCGACGATCCCGCATACGGACATGTCGAACGAAGTGGGCATGATGGCGCAAGCCACCCAGGCGCTGCAGGAAAAGATTCGCGAACGCCATGCCATGGCCGATCGCGAGGAAAAACAGAAGACGGAACTCGATCGCGAGCGCCAGCAGAATGTCGATATGCAGCAGCAGGAAGCCGCGCTGCAGACCCGTGTGGTCTCCACCATCGGCGAAGCGCTGGAAGCGCTTGCCCAGGGAGACCTCACCGTCCGCTGCAGCGATCTCGGAGCGCGCTACGAGACGCTGCGCCATAACTTCAACGAAGCGCTCGCCCATCTCGAAGCGGCGATGAGCAAGGTCAATGCCAAGGGCATTGACATCGGCGGTTCGAAGGAAGAAATCCGCCGCGCCTCGAGCGAGCTGTCGCAACGCACCGAACGCCAGGCCGCCAATCTCGAAGAGACGTCCGCGGCTCTCGACGAACTCACCGTCGCCGTTCGCCAGACGGCCGAAGGTGCACATGAGGCAGCACAGCGCGTCACCTCGGTCAGCGCCGAGGCCACCCGTTCCGACCAGATCGTCGCCCAGGCGATCGACGCGATGGGCGGCATCGAACATTCGTCGGACGAGATCTCCAAGATTATCGGCGTCATCGACGATATCGCCTTCCAGACCAACCTGCTGGCCCTCAATGCCGGCGTCGAAGCAGCCCGCGCCGGCGAGTCCGGCAAGGGTTTTGCGGTCGTCGCCCAGGAAGTGCGCGAACTGGCCCAGCGCTCCGCCGCTGCGGCCAAGGAGATCAAGGACCAGATCTCGCGTTCTTCCGGACAGGTGCAGAACGGCGTGCGCCTCGTCGGCGAGGCTGGCGAAGCCCTGAAGCGGATTTCCAACCAGGTGAAGGCGGCGAGCGACATCGTCGGCAAGATCGCCCATTCGGCTTCCGAACAGGACACCACGCTGCGCTCGATCTCGTCATCGCTGAACCAGCTCGACGCGGCCACCCAGCACAATGCGGCGATGGCGGAAGAAACGACCGCCTCGGCCGAGGCGCTTGCCGCCGACACCGATGAACTGCTGAGCCTGATCAGCAGCTTCCGCATCAGTGCAGGCCACGACACCGGCTACAATGCCGGCGCCGGCAGCCTCAACCGCGTCGCGCAGAAGATGCGCCGCGCCAGCTAATCAAAGTTAGTCGGGGGACGGGGAACCGCCGGGTCGAAAGATCCGGCGGCTGCATCATAAGAGATAATAAGCCACATAATAGAAATTCAACTCAAGTATATAATGCATGGACATTAAATACTATTTCCAAACCGCTTCAGCTTATTGAGCCTTGATGCTCAAATTTCTTTTTTTTGGCGACAGCTTTAAACGTACTTCCTCGTAAAAACATACGCATAATTTCTCTGGATTGTTAAATATCATCCCTGAAATTCGCTTTTGTTAAATTTTTATTCAAATATTGCATCATATTCTCTCGGGTGTGCGATGCAGCACATTTCCACGCGCAGAAGCGCCTCTCCATTCAGAATCATTCTTCCAAGTCGCTCGAGGCGAGCTCAATCACTTATGGAACGAACATGAAAAACCTGAGGATTTCAAACCAGCTCGTCCTGCTGGTTCTGGCCCTGATCGCCGGCTTCGCTGTCGTGACCTATTTCCAACTCCAGACCTCGACGCGCGCTATCTATGCCGAGCGGTATGGAATGCTGCGGACCCAGGTGGAGTCAGGTATCGGCATCCTCAAGAAGTTCCAGCAGCGTGAGGCGGCCGGTGAGCTGACGCGCGCAGAAGCCCAGAAGCAGGCCTTCGCCGCAGTCTCCGCCATGAGCTTCCAGCCCGACGGCTATCTCTTTGCCTATGACTACGACGTGAAGATGCTGATGCATCCCGATCCGAAGAAGGTCGGCGAGAGCGGCAAGGGCAAACCTGATTCTGCCGGAAAACTGTTCCGCGACGAAATGGTCTCCGTTGGCAGATCCGGCGGCGGAATTGTCGATTATATAAGCACGACCAAGCCCGGCCTGCCTGATGGCGACTTTTCGAAGAGCTCCTATGCGAAGGCATTCGAACCCTGGCAGATGGTCCTTGCGACAGGCGTCTACACCGACGACCTGCAGGCACAGATACGCGGAATGGTGCTGGACGCACTCGCTATCGGTGCGCTCGCGTTGATAATCGCCCTTGCGGCTGCCTATGTGGTAATCCGCGGCATCACCAAGCCGCTCGCCGCCGTGCATGGCACGCTTCAGGCGGTCGCCGACGAAAACGTCACGATCGCCATCCCGCATACGGACATGTCGAACGAAGTGGGCATGATGGCGAAGGCCACCCAGGCGCTGCAGGAAAAGATCCGCGAACGCCATGCCATGGCCGATCGCGAGGAAAAGCAGCGCCAGGAGCTCGACCGCGAACGCCAGCAGAACCTCGCCGGCCAGCAGCAGGAAGCCGCAAGCCAGGCCCGCGTGGTCTCCACCATCGGCGAAGCGTTGGAATCACTCGCCCAAAGCGACTTGACGATCCGCTGCGGCGATCTCGGCCCGCGTTACGAGACGCTGCGCCACAACTTCAACGAAGCACTCGCCCATCTCGAAGCGGCGATGAGCAAGGTCAATGCCAAGGGCATCGACATCGGCGGCTCGAAGGAAGAAATCCGCCGCGCCTCGAGCGAGCTGTCGCAACGCACCGAACGCCAGGCCGCCAATCTCGAAGAGACGTCCGCGGCTCTCGACGAACTCACCGTCGCCGTTCGCCAGACGGCCGAAGGTGCACATGAGGCAGCACAGCGCGTCACCTCGGTCAGCGCCGAGGCCACCCGTTCCGACCAGATCGTCGCCCAGGCGATCGACGCGATGGGCGGCATCGAACATTCGTCGGACGAGATCTCCAAGATTATCGGCGTCATCGACGATATCGCCTTCCAGACCAACCTGCTGGCCCTCAATGCCGGCGTCGAAGCAGCCCGCGCCGGCGAGTCCGGCAAGGGTTTTGCGGTCGTCGCCCAGGAAGTGCGCGAACTGGCCCAGCGCTCCGCCGCTGCGGCCAAGGAGATCAAGGACCAGATCTCGCGTTCTTCCGGACAGGTGCAGAACGGCGTCCGCCTCGTTGGCGAAGCCGGCGAAGCCCTGAAACGGATTTCCAACCAGGTGAAGGCGGCGAGCGACATCGTCGGCAAGATCGCCCATTCGGCTTCCGAACAGGACACGACGCTGCGCTCGATCTCGTCGTCGCTGAACCAGCTCGACGCGGCGACACAGCACAATGCGGCGATGGCGGAAGAAACGACCGCCTCGGCTGAAGCGCTTGCCGCCGACACCGATGAACTGCTCAGCCTGATCAGCAGCTTCCGCATCAGTGCAGGCCACAATACCGGCTACAATGCCGGTGCCGGCAGCCTCAACCGCGTCGCACAGAAGATGCGCCGGGCCAGCTAATTAAAGTTAGTCGGGGGACGGGGAACCGCCGGGTCGAAAGATCCGGCGGTTTTTTTGGGGTTAAGATCAGGCGGCGGCCACTGCCAGGTGGATGCCCGAGCTTTCCTGCAATTGCCGGATGACATTGAACAGATTATCGGCGCGCGGATTGCCTTTTGGCCCGAACATTCGCATCAGGCTCTTGGCCGGCATATCGACCTTTTCGGCCAATGTCTCGAAACCGATCGTAGCGTTGATGAAGTCGCGCAGCACGCTCTTACCGGTTTCGAGATCGCCTTCCAGAAGAAGTTCGACCGCATCCGAAAGCAAAGCGGCGCGAAATGCCGGATCCTGATCCAGCCGGGCCTTCACCGTTTCCTTGAATTCGCGTGTCAGGGCCATATCAGCTTCCCTTCCTGGATTTGTAGTTCTGCCAATAGCCAAGCGCGGTCTCGATATCATTTTGCTGGCGCTGTTTGGTCCCGCCGACCAACAGGATCACCAGTTGCTCGCCGTCCCGACCGAAATAGATCCGGTAGCCGGGTCCATAGTCGATCCGGTATTCCAGCACTCCGGCGCCGACCGACTTCACGTTCGAGAGGTTGCCTTGTCCGATCCGCGCCAGCGCAATCGTCACCTTCGAGGCCGCACGGGACTCGATCTTCGAAAACCACCGCCCGAAGGGGCTCGATCCATCTGGTTCAAGGTATTCGGTGATCTTCATTGGATGATGGTAACATATGCGTCACCATCATCCAATAGCGTCGGATGTTCAGCCGCTGATCTTGGAAAAGTCCGCGACGGTCGCGGTCGCTTCGCGGATGGCTTTCAGGAGCGCCAGGCGGTTGGCGCGGATGGCGGTGTCCTCGTCGTTGACGAGCACATCCTCGAAGAATTTGTCGACGGGGACACGGAGTTTCGACAGGGCTTCCATGGCCGAGCGGAAGTCTTCCTTGGCGACGGCCTCGGCCGCTTCCTTCGAGGCGACGGTGATGGCTGCCCAAAGCGCCTTTTCGGCATCGAGCCTCAGCAGTTCCTCGGAAACGCCATCAGCAACAACGGTGCCCTTCTTCTCTTCCGCGGCGAGCAGCTGCACGGCGCGCTTGGTGCCGGCGAGCAGGTTCTTGCCGTCTTCCGAGGTGATGAACGCCGTCAGCGCCTCGACGCGCCGGGCGACCATCAGCAGGTCGTCGGAGTCGGGCGTCAGGACGGCGTCGATCAGGTCGTGGCGGGCGCCCTGATCGCGGAGATAGACTTTGAGGCGGTCGTGGAAGAAGGAGAGGAGGTCTGAGGCCTTATCCCAAGCAATCGGCCCCATGACTTCCGCCAGCACCTCAGCGCTTGAAGGTCCCGTCAATCTGTCCCGTATTTCCTCGAAAGCCTCCGGGGAAAGAAGTCCGAACTCTACCAGCCTTCTAGCATTCTCCACCTCAGGCAAAGCACTGTCGAACTGCCAAGCCACTGTTAGGATTGCAAGTGTCTTCACCATTTGAAAACGAAGTGCAACGCGGACGTTCCGTTCCAGCAGGATGCGCACCACACCAAGCGCCGCACGACGCAGCGCATACGGATCCTTCGAACCCGTCGGCTTTTCGTCGATCGCCCAGAACCCGACCAGCGTGTCGAGCTTGTCGGCAAGCGCGACGGTCAAGCCGACCTTATCCTCGGGTAGGCGATCCGAAGGGCCGTTCGGCTTCCAGTGATCCTCGATGGCAGCGGCAACGGAGGCATCCTCGCCCTGCAGCAGCGCGTATTTACGCCCCATCAGGCCCTGCAGTTCAGGGAATTCGCCGACAGCTTCGGTGCGCAGGTCGGCCTTGGCCAGTACCGCGGCGCGATCCACGAGCTTCGGATCAGCACCAACGATCGGAGCCAGTTCCTTCGCCAAAGCACGGATGCGTGCCACGCGCTCCCCCTGCGTGCCGAGCTTGGCGTGGAACGTCACGTTCAGCGCGTCGAGCTTTGCCATCCGCTGGTCGAGCGGCTTTTCCTTGTGCAAGCCGAACTTTTTGAATGACTCCTCAAGCGTGTCGAGATCGGGCATGTCGCCCTGGTCGCGCGTCCAGAAATGCTTGGCGTCGGAGAGACGGGCGCGCACGACCTTGCCGTTGCCGTGCATGATCTCCTTGCCGCCGTCCTTCGCCTCGATGTTCGAGATCAGGATGAAGCGGTTCGAAAGCCCTTCCCCGCCGGCCTGCGGGCGGGTGACGAAACATTTCTGGTTGGTCTTGATAGTCAGGCGGATGATTTCGGAGGGGATTTCGAGATAATCCTGTTCGAACTCGCCCATCAGCACATGCGGCCATTCGACGAGCCCGGAGACTTCCTCCAGAAGGCCCTCGTCCTCGACCAGATCGAGGCCGTTGGCAAAGGCGAGATCGCGGGCGTCGTGCAGGATGACGTCCTTGCGGCGGTCGGCATCGAGCATGACCTTCGCCTTTTCGAGGCTCGTCACGTAGTCGTCGAAACGGCGCACGGTGATGGCGTCAGGCGCGTGGAAACGATGGCCGTAGGTGATGTTGCTGGCGGTCAGCCCGTCGATCTCGAAGGGGATGACCTGGGTCTCTTCATGTTCGGGACCGAAGACGCAGACGATCGACTGCAGCGGGCGCACCCAGCGCAGGCTTTCCGGGCCCTTGCCGTCGATGCCGGCGAAACGGGCGCCTTTCGGCATCGAGGCGGCACCCCAGCGCATCGATTTCGGCCAGGGGAAATTGCGGATGATGCCGGGCATCACCTCGGCGATGATGTCTTCCGCCGGACGGCCGGGCCTGGAGATGACGGCGACGTAGAAATCGCCCTTCTTCGGGTCGTTGACGACCTGCGCTTCCGAGATCGACGACAGGCCTGCTCCGCGCAGAAAGCCGGCGATGGCGCCTTCCGGCGCGTCGGTGCGCGGACCCTTGCGTTCCTCGCGCTGATCTGCCGAGCGGGCCGTCAGGCCGCGGATATCCAGCGTCAGGCGACGCGGCGTCCAGTATTCGCGCGCACCCTCATAGGTCAGACCCGCTTCCACCAGCGCGTCGGTGACGAGCTTTTTCAGGTCTCCCGCCGCCTTGCGCTGCATGCGGGCGGGAATTTCCTCCGAGCGGAGTTCGAGAAGCAGATCGGGCATCGATAATCAACTTTTTGATGATTGTTCAACAGGGCGTGGCCTTAGCAAGCCCGCCGCCAAAAGTCACCAGCCGGATTGGGGAAAGTGTTTACCAGCCGCCTCCGCCGCCGCCGCCTCCCCCGCCGCCGGACGAACCGCCGGAAAAGCCGGAGGAGGAGGACGAGGATTTTGGGGCGGGGATGGTCGAGGCGATGGTGGAGGCCATCGAGGAGGAGAAACCGCCGATGCGGTCGCCGAAATTGGATCCGTAATTGCCGCTATACCAGCCGGGCGCATAGGCGCCGGCGGCAGCGCCTGCCGCGGCGCTTGCAAGCCAGGTCTCGAATGTGTTGCTCCACGGCTTTTCGACGCCGAGCGCTACCGCATAGGGCAGAAGCTTTTCGAAATGCTGCGGCGACATGGTAGGGGCGCCGGCCGTGTTCATGCGGTCCTTTTCGGCGAGCGTCAGGTAGATGCGCAGGCCCTCTATGCCATCCATCAGCTTGCGGCCGAGCGGCGTCGGCGCACCTATCAGGAAGAAGAAGATGACGTTGGCGAGCACGATGCCGCCGACCGAGACCAGGATCGGCCAATGCTCGTTGCCGGTCATCTCCGACAGGACCGCCACGAGGATGGCCGAGCCGATCGAGATCGCAACGAGGCCGATGACGCCGAGGATAACGACCGAGACGATTTTCGATAACAGCGACGAGCCGCGGCGGAAGCCCTTGCCGAAACCGACAGCAAGGAAACCGAAGACCACGGCAAAAAACGCGGGGATGATCAGCATGGCGATCATGTCCGGTTCGAGATTGCCGAACACCAGCAAAGCCACGATGGAAAGCACGCTCAGGATGACGCCGCCGATCACGTAGCCCTTGTTGCCGTTGTAATATTTGCCGCGATGTTCCTTCTCGATCGCCTGGCGGAAGCTCGCGCCGACCGACTGGACAGTGGTGCCGTGGGCCTCGTCGATGATCAGTTCCTGCCCCTTGGCCCCGATGGAGCCAAGGATCGAGGCCTGGCCGATCGGCACCGTCCTCGGCACTGCCTTGTCGGTGCGCCGGATGACGATCTTTTCCGCGAGATCCTCCAGCGTCACATAACCCTTGACCGCCAGATCGAGCGCGCTTGCGGCAAACGCCGTCCAGCCGCCGCCGGAAAAGCCCTTGTTGTCGATGTAGTTGACGAGGGCCGGCGACAGCCCCTCCGGCGCATCCCAGCGCGGCACGACGACGCCTCGATCCGGATCGCGACCGACGCGGACCCAGAACGCTGCATAATAACCGACGACGAGGACCAGGCCGACGATCGAGATGATCGTCCCGATATTGTCGCGCCACCACCACGCGCTTTCCTGATCCCGGGAGGGAGGAGCTACAATCCCCTTGGGAAAGCCCGCGACGATCGTCAGCCCCTCCTGCGCGCCGAGCGGTCTCGTGGTCGAGAACACTGCCTGATTGCCGTTCGCCTGCATGCGGGCATTGCGAGCGGTGGAGCCGAGCGGGCCGGTATAGGCGGCGGTCTGGTTTATCCGGGCGCTGCCCGGCAGTGTCACCCGCGCCGAGGCCTGGGCGATACGGAATTCCCAGCCATTGCCGGTCGCGTTCCAATAAAGCTCGTCGTGGTCGTCGAAATAACGGATCTGACGGTCGGTCTTGTAGGTGAAGACGAAGGTGTGTTCGCCATCCCGGAGGAAGACGTCCTTGTCGCCGGAATAGATGCGGATGCCGCCGGTGACGCTTTCGGTATGGAACGGTTCGGGCTGGCTGTCGCGGGTGACGGAAACGACCTCGAAGCCGACCCGCACGGTGCGGCCAGCCGCATCCGTCATGGTCAGCGGGAAGTCGCGAAACAGGCCGCGCTTGATCCTGTCGCCTTCGGAATTGGCGACGATCGTTTCGGCAACCGTCAGGTCGCCGTTTTCCGCGACCTGGATGTCGGAATGATAGGAGCGGATATATTCTTCCGCGGCGGCGGGCAGCGCCGCCGACAGGGAGAAAAGCAACGCCAGGCCAAGGCCGGAGAACCACCGCATCACGACATTCCTCCTCTTCGGCACCAGCCGATCCGGGTTTTCCGCTTAAACTATGTCCGTGTATTCGACGCCGAGCGAGGCCAGTACATCCCAATAGCTGGGGAAGGTCTTGGCGACGCAATCCGGATCGAGAATGGTAACGCCGCCGATCATCAACCCCGCCAGCGCAAAGCTCATGGCGATGCGGTGGTCGGCGAAGGTATTGATCTCGGCCGGCAGGGTCTGGCCGGCAAGCGACGGGTCGGAGGCGACGATCAGGTCGTCGCCCTCTTCCGTCGCAAGGCCTTCGCGAATGGCGTTGAGGCCGAGCGAGAGCGCCCTCACCCGGTCGCATTCCTTGACGCGCAGGTTGGCGATACCGGTAAAGCGCACCGGCGTCTCGTTGAAGGCGGCCAGCACCGCGAGCGTCGGCACCGCATCCTGCATCTGCGAACCGTCGATTTCGGCCGGCAGGTGGGGGAATTGTGCGATCACTTCGTAAGCCTTGGCATCCGGCTGGGTGAAGGCGGTGGCCGCCACGCCGAGATCGATGGCACCGCCGGTCAGCACCTCGGCGGCCCAGAGATAGGTGGCGGCCGACGCGTCCGGTTCAATCACGAAATCCGCCGCGCTATATCCGGTCGGCTCGACCTTCCAGGTCGCAGCATCGTTCTGCTCGACCTTGGCCCCGAAAGCCTGCATGGCGGCGAGCGTCAGGTCCACATAACCGCGGGCGCCGATTTCCGCGCCGGCCAGCGCAACCGTCAAGGGGGCGTTGGCGCCTTGGCTGACAAGCGGCCCCGCCATCAGCAGCGCCGAGACGTATTGGCTGGAGAGACCGGCATCGATCTCGACGCGGCCGGAGGCGAAATGGCCATTGCCGCGAACCGTCACCGGCGGGCAGCCGGTCGGCGCTTCGGCATCGATGCCGAGCGATTTCAGGGCGGCGACCAGCGGGCCGATCGGCCGCTTGCGCATGTGTTCGTCGCCATCGACGACGACGGTGCCCGCAACGGAAGCGACAGCCGCCGTGAGGAACCGGGTCGCGGTCCCGGCGTTGCCGAGGAACAGCGGGGTAGAGGGCGGCAGAAGCTTGCCGCTGCCGGTGACGACAAAGGTGGTCTCGTCCGGCTCGTCGACCGAAACGCCCATGGCCCTCAAAGCGTCGGCCATGTAGCGCGTGTCGTCGCTGCGCAGGGCGCCGGTCAACCGGCTGGTGCCGCTGGCAAGGCCTGCCAGAAGCAGCGCACGGTTGGTGATCGACTTGGAACCCGGCGGCATGGCGCGTCCGGAAAGCGGCTTGCCCGGCGGCAGGATGGTGAGTTTGGCTCTACCCATGATATTCGTCTCTTAACGCCAATGGAATGCCGCAACGAGCGGCCGACCGCGCTCTTAAACCGTTGCGGCACGAAGGTCCAATGGCGGATTTCAGAACTTGACGGTCGGGACCGCCCGATCGGCGGCGTTCTCGATCTCGAAATACTCGCGCTTCGAGAAGCCGAACTGGCCGGCGACGAGGTTGTTGGGGAAGCTCTCGACCTTGACGTTCAGATCGCGAGCCGCACCGTTATAGTACCGCCGCGACATCTGGATCTCGCTCTCGATGGTTTCGAGCGAGGCCTGCAGTTCGGAAAAATTCTCATTCGCCTTGAGATCCGGATAGGCCTCGGCAAGCGCGATGATCTTTCCGAGTGCCTGGCCGAGCAGGCCTTCCGCCTGGGCGCGACCGGCCACATCGCCTGCCGGCACCGCCTGCGCCTGGTTGCGCAGCTTGACGACTTCCTCGAACGTGCCCTTTTCGTGCGCGGCGTATCCCTTGACCGTCTCGATCAGGTTCGGGATCAGGTCGGCGCGGCGCTTCAACTGAACGTCGATGCCGGACCACGCCTCCTCCGCCATCTGGCGGGCTTTGACGAGGCCGTTGTAGATCATAACGACGTAGAATGCGACGAGAACAATTATGCCGATCAAAATGTACATCTGAGTCTCCTGACTTGCCATTGCGATGGGACAGTAGAGGCGTGGTATAAAAAAGTGGTTGAAGTCATCGATTATTTTTCACGGTCAATTTTTTGACTTACCGCAAAGTCCCGACCGTCCGGATGCCCTAGATTCTCTTACAGAAAACGGGCTGCTCCGAAGATTCGGCCCCACCTCAAAACAATCTGGATGGAATTGCCATGGCGTGCCTGGTGCGAACCGCCAATGTGCTGGCGTTTGCCGTGCTGTTTTTTCAGTACGGGGTGATGATGAGGCCGCCGGAGCCGGCCGGCACGCGCCGGTTTCTGCAGATCTATGCAGGGCAGCTTCCGACCGGAGCCTATCCGACAATCAAACCCGTCTGGCAGCTGGGCACGCAATGGACTGCCGTTTGAACGGTTCGCCGCGCTGCGTCAGTCCCGATCCAGGAAAACCCGGACCTCAGGCGGCCCGGCCGAAATTCGCACCACCGGCATCCGTCATCAGAAAGGCCTCGCCGCAGGCTTTCGCCAGCGTGCGGACGCGCAGGATATAGCTCTGGCGTTCGGTGACCGAGATTACCCCGCGGGCATCGAGCAGGTTAAAGACGTGGCTCGCCTTGATGCACTGGTCATAGGCGGGAAAGACGCATTTATGCAGCATCTGGTTGGCGTTCGCGCCCGGAGCGCCGGCCGCGAGCAGTGCCTGGCATTCCTTCTCAGCGTCGATGAAATGCCGGTGCAGCATGGCGGTATCGGCAAATTCGAAGTTGTGGCGGGAATATTCCTGCTCTGCCTGCAGGAAGACGTCACCGTAGGAGATCTTTTCCTCGCCCTCGCGGCCGTTGAAATTGAGCTCGTAGATGCTGTCGACGCCCTGCAGATAGGTGGCGAGGCGTTCGAGGCCATAGGTCAGTTCGCCAGCGACCGGCGCGCATTCGATGCCGCAGACCTGCTGGAAATAGGTGAACTGCGAGACTTCCATGCCGTCGCACCAGCATTCCCAGCCGAGGCCCCAGGCGCCGAGCGTCGGGCTTTCCCAGTCGTCCTCGACGAAACGCACGTCGTGCAGCAGCGGATCGAGGCCGATCGCCGCAAGCGAGCCGAGATAGAGTTCCTGCAGGTTCGGCGGGTTCGGCTTCAGGATGACCTGGAACTGGTAATAGTGCTGCAGCCGGTTGGGGTTTTCGCCATAACGACCGTCGGACGGACGACGCGACGGCTGCACATAGGCAGCCTTCCACGGCTTCGGCCCCAGCGCACGCAGCGTGGTCGCCGGATGAAAGGTACCGGCACCAACTTCCATGTCGTAGGGCTGCAGGATCGCACAGCCCTTGTCCGCCCAGTAATTCTGGAGCGCGAGGATCAGCCCCTGGAAGGAGCGGGTCGGAGACATGTGGTCGGGCAGCTCGGTCATGGCCATATCTGTGTCGGTTCGAGGATGCGGACGAGTGCCACGCATCAGGGGCGCGGGTCAAGGATTTCATAGAAGAGATGCCGTGCGCATCACCGCAGATCGCGAGTTGGCGGAAATCGAAACGGCGACCTACCGGCTAGGCGACCTGCCATCCTCTGCGTAAGTTATGCGGGCTCCGACCGGACTTCACGCGTGAAGGAACGGCTTTAGTCGTTATTCGGATCGCGGCTGTTGGCTTCCTCGCGATCGAATTTCCAGCCATCCGGCAACTTCCACTTGAAAGCACGAATCCTTTCCAGTGCCGCACGCCGCTTGTCAGCATCGGTCTCCGCCACGGCAGGATTCCTCTCCTCGGACATGAGGCTTACTCCTCGTCCCGCTTCACCCTGTATTCCCCCGTCGTCGGGTCCCGTTCCAGGGTGCCGATCGCGCCGGTCTGGCGTTCCTTTTCCTCGCGGCGGGTGCGCGACGACAGTCTTTCGGCGTCCTTGATGAACTTCTTGTAGAGCATCCAGCCGCCGCCGATGACGATGATCAGAAATAAAAGCTGCGCCATTTCCCCTCTCGCGCTATCCTGACGACCTCAAAGGCCGTAGCGGCTCCACATTGCCTTTTCTTCCAGGCTCGCCGCAAGTCCCGTGACTGCGCCTGCGGCGATTTCTCCAGCTTTGCCCTCGCCGAAGACAACGCCGGGCACGCGGCGGCCGAAGAGCGTGCGGGCGCTGCCGATCAGTTCCAGCCTCGTATCCTTGCCGTAACGGCGCTTGAGGACCTCGCGCATGTCGCCGAGGCTGTCGATCAGGCCGAGATCGAGCCCGCGCAAACCGCTCCAGAACAGGCCCGAAAAGATCGTCGCGTCGTCGGCAAGCCGCTCGCCGCGGCGCATTTTGACCATCTCGATGAAGACCTTGTGGATCTCGAGCTGCAGGGCCTTCAGATATTCGATGTCGCCTTCCTTTTCCGGCTGGAAGGGATCGAGGATCACCTTGTTCTCGCCGGCGGTATAGACGCGGCGCTCGACGCCGATCTTGCGTAACAGTTCCGGAAAGCCGAAACCGCCGGAAACGACACCGATCGAGCCGACGATGGAGGTCGGGTCGGCAAAGATCTCGTCGCCGGCGAGCGCGATCATATAGCCGCCCGAGGCCGCGACATCCTCGACGAAGACCAGGACCTTCTTGTTCTTTTCTTCCGCCAGCGAGCGGATGCGCTGGAAGATCAGGCGCGACTGGACGGGCGATCCGCCGGGGGAATTGATCGAGATCGCGACGACCGGCGCATCCTTCTTGGCGAAGGCCTTGTCGAGCATCGGCGCCACGCCGGCCAGGTTGAGGCTCTGCTTAAACTGGCTGCCGCCGGCCATGATCGCTCCGTGAAGCCGCACGACGGGAATCGTCAGCCCCTTCTTACGGAACCGTTTCGGCATCAACCTCTTCAAAAACCCGGCCATTTCTTTTCCTTCTGTCGCGTTCGGCTCTGCCAAAGCATGTATGTGACGGATTTTCAAACGCAATGGCTGCGCCGCTTAAAGCAGGATTTTGATTTTCTAGTTGCGAATGACTTGCATTACCATTCCAACAAGGCATTATCCGCTCGCAAACGAAGAGAGTGTGACAATGGACGTTTTGGGTTCGAAGCAGGAAAGCGGCTGGCGGAACAAGCGGGGAGAGGCATCGCTTTCCGACGTCCATCGAAGCATCGACATCTCCCAATCCGGATCCCGTTGGCGGCGGCTTGCTGCCTTTGCGGGGCCGGGTTACCTGGTCGCAGTCGGCTACATGGATCCCGGCAACTGGGCGACTTCGCTCGCCGGTGGCTCCAAATTCGGCTATGCGCTGCTTGCGGTCGCGCTGCTTTCCAACCTGATGGCGATCGTGCTGCAGTCGCTCTGCGCGCGCCTTGCGATCGCATCGGGCCGAGACCTGGCGCAGGCCTGCCGCGACGCGTTTCCGAAATGGGTTTCCATCCCGCTCTGGGCGCTGGCCGAAATCGCCATCATCGCCACCGACATCGCAGAGGTGATCGGCACCGCCATCGGCCTCAACCTGATCTTCGGCATTCCGCTCGAACTCGGCGTCCTGATCACCGCACTCGACGTCTTCATCATCCTTTACCTGCAGAAGATGGGTTTCCGCTGGGTCGAAGCCTTCATCATCACCCTGCTCGGCGTCATCGCCGTGTGCTTCGCAATCCAGATCTTCCTCGCCGATCCGCAATGGGGCGGCGTCATCCGCGGCTTCTTCCCGACGACCGAGATCGTCACCAACCCGGAGATGCTCTATCTGGCGCTCGGCATTCTCGGCGCGACCGTCATGCCGCACAATCTCTACCTGCATTCCGGCATCGTGCAGACCCGCAACTATGGCCACACCCTGCCGGAAAAGAAGCAAGCACTCACCTATGCAACGATCGACTCCACCGTCGCGCTCTGTTTCGCACTGTTGATCAATGCCTCGATCCTGATCCTCGCGGCAGCCGCCTTCAACGGCACCGGGCGGACCGAGGTAGCCGAGCTCGGCGAAGCCCATTCGCTGCTGGCGCCGCTGCTCGGCCTTGCCATCGCACCGACGCTTTTTGGGATCGCCCTGCTCTGCTGCGGCCTGAACTCGACGGTGACGGCGACGCTTGCGGGTCAGATCGTCATGGAAGGCTTCCTCAAGATGAAGCTGCAACCATGGATCCGCCGGCTGATCACCCGGGCAATCGCCATCATTCCCGCTGCGTTCGTGACGATATGGTACGGCGATGCGGGTACGGCCGAGCTGCTGATCCTGACCCAGGTCGTGCTCAGCCTTCAGCTTTCCTTCGCGGTCTTCCCATTGGTGATGTTCACCGCCAGCAAGGCCAAGATGGGTCAACTCGTGGCGCCGATCTGGCTCTCCGGTATCGCCTGGCTGATCGCCGTCGTCATCGCCGGCCTCAACGTCAAGCTTCTCGTGGATTTCGTTTCGGGCTGAGGCGGACATAGGCGGCCCGGCCATTGTTCAGGTCGTCCACGAACGCCAAAAAAGCATGGCCATCCTCACCATGCACGAAAAGCGGCGCCCGGAATGTCAGCCGGGCGCGCGAGCCCTTGACGGCGGTAACGAGGATGCGCGTGGCGCTTTCGTCCGGCCGGGGATGTAGGGCGGTGATTTCCAAGCCGCCGAAACGCCGGCCACAGGCATCGATGATCTCGGCGATCGATTGCGGCCGGGCGATCAGCGACAATTGCCCGCCGGGCTTCATGATCGCGCCGGCGGTGCGGATCCAGGCCTCGAACAGGTCCTCGGTCATCGCATGCGCCTCGGCCTTCAACGCATCGGGCGTCTTGCGGTCGCTGGCATCGTTGAAGGGCGGGTTCATGATCACATGGTCATGGATTTCGTCGACAAGGCCGGCGGCGAGCCGCGGCTTGCCGGTCAGGGTCACATCCGCTTCCAGCACCTCGATGCGACCGGCCAGGAAGGCGTTTTCGGGAAGTTCCAGCGTCCTGCGCGCATAGTCAGCCATCAGCGGCGATTTCTCGATCAGCAGGACTTTTGCGCGATCCAGCCTTGAGGCGACCGCAAGACCCGCAGCACCGGCACCGGAGCCGAGATCGGCGACGTTCACCGGCTTGTCGGAGGCGACCAGCGAGGCGAGCAGCATCGCATCGATACCTGATCGATGCCCGCCGCCCTTCGGCTGCATGACGTGAAAGCGGCCGCGGTGGAAGGCGTCTATGGTGTGGGTTGGAGTGCTCATACTTTGCGGTACCATTGAGCGCTGGTAGTCGGTAGCCCCCCTCTGCCCTGCCGGGCATCTCCCCCACAGGTGGGGAGATCACAAGCGGCGTGATCATCGCCCTTCCAAATACGGCGTGCCGGAAGAGAGGCCAGATAAAAATGTGCGAGAAGATACGCCGCACGTTGGTGCGCAGAATGAGACGTCAAATTTGAAGCGGCGGGCGAGCCCCCAGCCGATCTCCCCACCCGTGGGGGAGATGCCCGGCAGGGCAGAGGGGGGCGATCCGCGAAGAGGCTCAAGGTTGGAACTCCAAAACATCCAACACCAAGGCTTCAAAAAAACTCACAGCCACAGCTCCCTCGACATCAAGGCCGCAGCTCCGCTTCCAGCCCCGCGTCCTTCAAGATCCGCCGGGCCTCGTCGGCGCGCTCGCCGTCGACCATCAGCCGGCGCTGCAAAAGGCCGAGAGAGCCTTCGAGCACGCTCATCGACTGGTCGGCGACCATGCAGTAGATGCCCGCATCCTTCATCAGGCTCTGTGCCAGCGACAGGATCACGATGTCGTTGGTGCGGATGATCTCCAGCATGGCTTGTTTGTTACCCCATTATATCTGGCGGGATGCGATTTGCGCTTGCCGCACTATCAGCCTCTTTCTATTGTCGTTTGAAAGATTTCGATAGGGAGGCCTGACATTGGGCGTCGTCATACCGCTTGAAGAAGGCAAAAACAAACTGGCATCCGTCAAACCGCTGGTGGATCTCACCAAGGCGGACATGGATCGGGTCAACCAGCTGATCCTTTCCAAGGCCGGCTCCGATGTGCAGATGATCCCGGAAGTCGCCAACCACCTGATCTCGTCCGGCGGCAAACGGCTGCGGCCGATGCTGACGCTCGCGTCCGCGGCCCTGTTCGGATACCAGGGCGAAGGCCATGTGAAGCTTGCGACCAGCGTCGAGTTCATGCACACGGCAACGCTGCTCCACGACGACGTGGTGGACGAAAGCGACCTGCGCCGCGGGCGTTCCACCGCACGGATGATTTGGGGAAATCAGGCAAGCGTCCTGGTCGGTGATTTCCTGCTCGGCCAGGCCTTCCGCATGATGGTGGAGGTCGGCTCCCTCGAAGCGCTCGACGTGCTGTCGGCTGCAGCGTCCGTGATCGCCGAAGGCGAAGTGCTGCAGCTTTCCGTCGCCAAGAACATGGAGACGACCGAGGACGACTATCTTTCGGTCATCCGCGCCAAGACGGCCGCGCTGTTTGCCGCCGCCGCCGAAGTCGGGCCGATCATCGCCAATGCCGACAAGGCCGGCCGGGGCGCGCTGAAATCCTACGGCATGAACCTCGGCCTTGCGTTCCAGCTGGTCGACGACGCGCTCGACTACGGCGGCAAGGCTGCCGATCTCGGCAAGAATGTCGGCGACGATTTCCGCGAGGGCAAGATCACGCTGCCCGTCATCCTCTCCTATCGCCGCGGCACCGAAGCCGAACGCGCCTTCTGGCGCCAGGCGATCGAGAAGGGTGAAAGCAGCGACGAGAACCTGGAAAAGGCGCTCGGCCTGATCAACAAATACGGAGCCCTGAACGACACGATCGGCCGCGCGCTGCATTACGGCACGATCGCCCGCGATGCGCTGGCACCGCTTCCAGCCTCGCCGCTCAAGACCGCTCTTCTCGAAGTGATCGACTTTTCGATCCAGCGCGTCAACTGACGCTCGGCGCCCGTTGACGAAGGTGTGACCGGCGCCGCCCCCATGCGGCGCTGGGGATTTCCTTGCGGACGTGCTTCAAAAAAGCCATTCTATCATGAATCAATAGGGCGGAATTGGCGGCGGTATCTCATCGAATCGCCATGCTCTTACGAAAGGCATGTTTATGCGGCAGAAATCCAGCCTTCTTCTGCTCTCCAGCGCGGCGCTTGCAACCGTTCTCCTGTTCGGAACGGTAGCCAATGCGGCGACGGCGGAAGTGAAGCCAGCGGTGAAAGACACGGTGACGTTCGCCCCTGGCAACGTGAAGACGTTTTCCGGTGCATTTCTGGCCGCACGGACAGCCGACGTCGACCACGACTACGACACTGCGATCGCGCTCTACCGCAAGGCGCTGGCTTTCGATGCCGCCAACCTGGAAATCCGCGAGCGGCTGATGATCTCGCTGTTGCTCAACGGCGATTTCGACCAGGGCCTCGCTGAAGCCAACGCGCTCAAGGACGATAAAGCCGTCGAGCGGATCACCAAGATCGTCCGCGGCCTCGATGCCCTGCGCGCCAAGAAATTCGATACCGCCAAGAAGGTTCTTGCCTACGAAGGCCCGAACGATCTCGACCGGCTGACCCACCAGCTTCTTTCCGCCTGGGCGGATGTCGGCGCCGGCAAGGGCAAGCAGGCGATGGCCGGCATCAACAACCTCAAGGGACCGGCCTGGTACAAGGTATTCACCGATTACCATCTCGGCGCCATGGCGCTGGTGACCGGCGATATCGGCACCGCGCGGCAGCACCTCAATACCGCCGTCACCAACAAGGAAGCCGTCGCCACCGCGCCGGACACCTTTATGCGCGCGGTCATGGCGCTTGCGCGTCTCGAAGCGGCAGCCGGCAACAAGCAGAAGGCGCTGGACGCGATCTCCGTCGGTGACGGCATGGTCTCCAACTATGCGCCGCTGAAGGCCCTGCGCCAGAGCATCGAGAAAGGCCAGAAGCCCGAACAGCAGGTGAGTAATGCCGCAGAAGGCGCGGCCAGCGTGCTGTTTTCGATTGGCGGGGCGCTGAACCGCCAGGGCGCCGAAGACATGGTCTCGCTCTACCTGCAGATTTCCCACGCGCTCGACCCCAAGAGCGCCGACACGCTGATCCTGCTCGGCGGCATCGCTGAAAAGCTGAAGCAGCCGGAGCGCGCCATCAAGTTCTATGCCAGCGTCCCGGCCGATTCGCCGATGCGCCGCATTTCCGAGCTGCAGCTCGGCGTGACGCTTTCCGACACCGGCAAGGTGAATGAAGCCAAGCAGCACCTGAAGTCGCTGATCGATTCCGATCCGTCCGACATCCGCAGCTACATCGCCTATGGCAGCGTGCTTTCCGACGCCAAGGACTACAAGACCATGGCGGAGACCTACGACAAGGCTGCCGAGGTCATCGGACCTGTGCCGAAACCCGGCGACTGGACGATTTTCTTCCAGCGCGGCATCGCCTACGAGCGGCTTAAGAACTGGGCGAAGGCCGAGCCGAACTTCCGCAAGGCGCTCGAGCTCAACCCGGAACAGCCGCAGGTCCTCAACTATCTCGGCTATTCGCTGGTCGACATGAACAAGAACCTCGACGAAGGTCTCGACATGATCAAGCGGGCCGTCGATGCACGACCGGATGACGGGTATATCGTCGACTCGCTCGGCTGGGCCTATTTCCGGATGAGCAAGTTCGACGATGCCGTGACCGAGCTGGAACGTGCGGTGCAGCTGCGTGCCGGCGATTCGACGATCAACGACCATCTCGGCGATTCCTACTGGCGCGTCGGGCGCAAGCTCGAGGCCGTCTACCAGTGGAACCGGGCTCTGATCTCGGAAGGCGAGGACATCAACCGCGAGCAGATCAAGGAGAAGATCGAGAAGGGCCTGGCGCCGCTCGATCCGAACGCCACGACTGCCGACCGCAGCCCGACGGAGCCCGTGGCACCTGCCCCGCCGGCGCCGGCCAATCCCGACAAGAAATCCTGACGCGCATGTTCCTGGACAATCCGTCATCTGACAAATGGCTCGCCGACAAGGCGGGCCTCTTCGAACTGGCGCCCGCCAAGATCAATCTCGCGCTGCACGTGACCGGCCAGCGGGCCGACGGTTATCATCGGCTCGAAAGCATCGTGACTTTTGCGGACACCGGGGACCGGCTGTGCTTTAGCGAGACGGAGGCCGACGATTTTTCCGTTTCCGGCCGGTTCGCCTCGCTGCTACCGACCTCGCCGGAAGGCAAGAGGGGCAATCTCGTGCTGAAAGCGCGCGATCTCCTGCGCACGGCGCTGGAGGATAAAGGCATTTTGGCGCCGCCGGTTGCCATCCATCTCGAAAAGAACCTGCCGGTCGCAGCCGGTATCGGCGGCGGTTCGGCGGATGCGGCAGCAGCCCTGCGCGGCCTGATGCGCTTCTGGAATGCCAGCCTGCCGGACGGGGAACTGGCACCGCTCGGGCTTACGCTCGGCGCCGATGTGCCTATGTGTCTCAAGAGCGAGGCGCTGATGGCCAGGGGGATAGGCGAGGAACTGACCGCGCTTCCCGACCTGCCTTCGCTGTCGCTGGTGCTCGGCAATCCCCTCGTCGGCGTCTCGACCCCCGATATCTTCCTGCGCCTGACGCAGAAGGAAAACGCGGCGATCGGCCCGTTCGACAGCGACTGGATCGGCTTCTTGAAAACTCTGCGCAACGATCTTGAACCGCCGGCGCGCTCGCTGGTGCGCGAGATCGACCAGATCTCCAGCCTGATCGGCGCGGAGGGCACGATGCTGACGCGGATGTCCGGTTCCGGCGCCACCTGTTTCGGGATATTTCCTTCCTTCGAAGCGGCGGAAAAGGCGATGGAAAACCTTAACGGCCAGAAGCCGGAATGGTATTTTCAGGCGGTGAGGACCGTTGGACAGGTGCCAGAGAAAACCCAATGAACCGGATCGACGAAACCCGTTCCTTCATCCCCGTCGGCATCGCCGTGCTGACAGTCTCCGACACGCGCACGGCGGCCGACGACAAGTCCGGCGACACGCTGGTGGCGCGGATCACTGAAGCCGGCCACGAACTGAAGGCACGGGCGATCGTGACGGACGACAAGGACCGCATTGCCGGCCAGGTGCGGGAATGGACGCTCGATCCCGATATCGACGTGGTGATTACCACAGGCGGCACGGGTTTTACCGGCCGGGACGTGACGCCCGAGGCGCTGGAGCCGCTGTTCGAAAAGCGCATGGACGGCTTTTCGGAAGTGTTCCATCGCATTTCCTACGACAAGATCGGCACCTCGACGATCCAGTCGCGGGCGACCGGCGGCGTGGCGAACGCCACTTTCATCTTCGTGCTGCCGGGTTCGCCCGGCGCCTGCAAGGATGCCTGGGACGGCATCTTGAAGGCGCAGCTCGACTACCGCCACATGCCCTGCAATTTCATCGAGATCATGCCGCGGCTCGACGAGCACCTGAAGCGCGGCGGCAAATAGCCGCTACCTGATTGCCGCTGCCACCCAGGCCGGAATAATCTCGCTGGCGAGTTTCGATACCTTCTGGCCGCGTGCCAGCGCTTCCAGGTCCATCCCCGATTTCGCGAGCGCGATCGCCTGCCGCTTCGGCAGCAGCATGCCGTATTCCAGCGGCGGCACGCTTCGGCCGATGCGCTTGAAGAACGGCCGCCGATAGTTGCGCGCCGGCGCGAAGCGGGCCGGCTGCTTGTTCAGCGCGATATATTCCATCACCTCGTCGATCCAGCCGGCCTGCAGCCGGGCGCCGGGTTCGACCAGCAACAACCATTCTCCGCGGGCGCCGCGCAAAATATCCTTGATGTCCCAATGGCCGTAAAAACGGCAGCCGGCCGCATCGGCGACGCGGGAGGAACCGTCCCGCGAACCGTGGTCGAGCACCACGACATCGCTCACAAGTCCCTCCACCGCAGCGGAAACGAGCACCGAGAGCGTCTGCGCCAGCTCGGATTCCTGATCGCGGCATTCCATGATGACAGTCAGCATTCCTGACATGTAACGCATTGCCACAAGGAACGCCAGAAACGCCGACCTTCAATTTTGTTCTTGCAATGTTCTCATTTCGGCGCTAGGAATTTAGTCATCAGGAACGGGGAATTTCCCCTTCAGGAGCTAACCCATGAACGAGCTGCATCAGTTGCGGCAGGACGCTTTCGCGCCTGCCCATACGGCCGATATTGCCGATGCGTTGGTCAAATCCTCCGGTCTTCGGGTGGAGATTGACCGGCGTCGCGGGCGCGGCGCGGGGCTCAATCCGAGCGGCCGTTTCGAGGAAGAGCGCCGCGAGGCATTCGACGACGGCTGGCAGACGCTGGAGGAGCTAGAACCGTTCAGGACCGAGGTGCAGGTGGAAAAGCCGCGCACCGCGATCACCCGCAACGAATCGCCGGACCTTTCCTTCGATCGCTCGATCAATCCCTATCGCGGCTGCGAGCATGGCTGCATCTATTGCTTTGCCAGGCCGACGCACAGTTTCATGGGGCTTTCGCCGGGGCTCGATTTCGAGGCGAAGCTGTTTGCCAAGCCTGACGTGCCGAAACTGCTCGAACGGGAGCTGAGCCGCCCGGACTACAAGGTGCGGGCAATCGCGATCGGCACCAATACCGACCCCTACCAGCCGATCGAGCGGGAATGGCGGATCATGCGGCAGATCCTCGAAGTGCTGCAGAAGGCCAACCATCCGGTCGCGATCGTTACCAAGTCGGCGCTGATCACCCGCGACATCGACATCCTTGCCGACATGGCTTCGAAAGGGCTCGCGAAGGTCGGGATTTCGGTCACCACCCTCGACCGCAAGCTTGCCCGCACCATGGAGCCGCGCGCCTCGACCCCTCCCAAGCGCCTCACTGCCATCAAGGCGTTGACCGATGCCGGTATTCCGACTGCGGTCATGGTGGCACCCGTCATTCCGGCGCTCAACGACCATGAGATCGAGCGGATCCTCGACGCCGGCCATGCGGCGGGGGCGACGGAAGCGAGCTACGTGCTGCTGCGCCTGCCGCTGGAGGTGAGCCCCCTCTTCCGCGACTGGCTGCTGCAGAACTATCCGGACCGCTATCGGCATGTGATGTCGCTCGTCCGCTCGATGCGCGGCGGCAAGGATTACGACGCCGAATGGGGCAAGCGGATGAAGGGCGCCGGTCCCTATGCCTGGCAGATCGGCCGGCGTTTCGAGATGGCGACCAAGCGGCTTGGCATGGTGCGGCGCGGCCTGCCGTTGCGCGACGACATTTTCCTCCGTCCCGACGGCGGCGGGATCCAGCTCTCGCTGCTCTGACCGGGCCCTGTTCCGGTTCGATTGCAAATTCCAATTTTCGACGCGGACCCGCCCTGTCCCCCGCGTCGGAAAATACCCCGGTTCCACCGCCGCCCCTCGGTGGATAGCGACGCCGCAATCGCTTGGCCGGGGGTTGCAGGAGGTCGGGACGACGTGCGAGGTTGCCGCCATGTTACCTCGCACGTCGCCCGATTCTCCGATGCTTTTTGAAGATGTTCCGCTGGTTCCGGATTTCAGTCTGGAGCTTGTGGCACGCCACGCCGGCCATTGGCCGGTCGCGGGCACCGACGAGGCGGGGCGCGGGCCGCTGGCAGGCCCGGTCGTGGCCGCCGCCGTCATCCTCGACCCCGACAATATCCCGGACGGCCTCAACGATTCCAAGCAGCTCACCGCAGCCCAGCGGGAAATTCTGTTCGAGGCGATCATGGCGACGGCCGAAGTGTCGATCGCCGCGTCCGGCCCACGCCATATCGACGAGCGCAACATCCTGCGCGCCAGCCTCGACGCCATGCGCCGCGCGGTGGCGGGGCTTGCCGTGACGCCGGCCTATGTGCTCGCCGACGGCCGTGACGTGCCGCAGGGGCTCTGCTGCCCCGGCAAGGCGGTCATCAAGGGCGATGCCCGCTCCGTGTCGATCGCCGCCGCCTCGATCATCGCAAAAGTCACCCGCGACCGGATGATGACCCGCGCGCACCTGGTCTTCCCCGGCTACGGTTTTGCCAACCACGTCGGTTACGGGACGCCCCAGCACCGCGCCGGCATCGAGACGCATGGCCCATGCTTGCTGCACCGGATGAGCTTTCGGCCGCTCAAAAAGGATGATCTGCCGGAAAGCTAACCGGCACGCCTTCCCTCATTTACGCCATTCGGCCGACGCATCGGCGCGATAGCCATCGAACAGCAGTCCCCCATGTGCGGCGAAGACTTGTTCCGCGCAATCCAGGACCGGCTTAGCCTCTCCTTCGCGAAACAGCATGTCGAAGGCCTCGACGAACGCATCGCCCAGCACCGGATCGAATGCCGTCATCTGCCGCGGCAACCATTTGCCGGCTCCGGACCATTGCCCGTTGCTGCGCAGGATGAAATCACCGAGCGCCTGATAAAGCGCCGAACCAATCGCCACCCGCTCGAAATCAGGCCGCTCGTCGGCAAGATCGGTCAGAAGGCTCGATATGGCATAACGCATGCGGTCGAGCGCATCCTGATCCAACTGCGGCGGACCTTTGACCAGGAGAGTTTCGGCCTCGCGGCGAAGCTCATCCGCGCGCTGCAGCCGCGGACCGATAAGAATTCCGTCGGTCACCATGCGGATCAGCACCGGGCGGCCCGCTTTTACATCCGCCTCAAGAAACCAGCGCAAGGTCCCCTCGTCATGTACCAGGGCTTCGAACGGCACGCCTTCGAAGACCTCTGAGTGGCGATGGGCATGCGGCAGGGCAGAATGCAGTACTACGAGATCAATATCGGAGGACGGCGTTCCCGCGCCACGCATGATGGAGCCGGTCACGAAGGCGAAATCCGCATCGGCAAACCGCTCCGCCAGAAACCGTTCGGTTAGCGACAGTGCTCGTTCCCTCGACAGACTTCCCGCAACCAAAGCCATCACGATCCTCCTTTCGCCCAAAACAAAAAAAGCCGGGGTTTTCGCCCCGGCTTCTGGAAGTCTTGTGGTGACTGAAATCAGTTCAGTCGTGACTGCACCTTGCCGACGGCGTCCTGGAAGAGCGTGTCCTGGGTGGACGCGTCGGCCTTGCGGGCGATGACGCTCTGGGCAGCGGCAATTGCGAGATCGACGGCGGCGGCACGGACTGCACCGATCGCTTCGGCCTCGGCCTGTTTGATCTTCTGCTCGGAAAGCGCGTTGCGGCGAGTGACGAACTCGTCGGTCTTCTGACGAGCTTCCTCGGTCAGGGCCGCGGCTTCACGCTCGGCGACAGCCACGATCTGCGCGGCTTCCGCTTCGGCTTCCTTGCGCTTGCGCTGGTATTCGGCGAGCAGGGTCTGCGCTTCTTCGCGCAGGCGCTTGGCTTCGTCGAGTTCCTTGCCGATGTTGGCGGCGCGCTCGTCAAGCGACTTCGCCATCATGCCCGGCACTTTCAGGTAAACGATCAGGGCCAGGAAGATGACGAGAGCGACAAGTGCGAAAAATGTTGCATCCAATGTCATTGGATCAGGCCTCCGTCTTCGCGGCCGCAACTGCAGCCTTGATGTCGTCGCCGCTTGCCTTGGCGCCGATCAGCTGATCGACGATGGCGGTGGCGGTCTCTTCGGCGATCTGGCCAACCTCTGCGAAAGCTTTCGCCTTGATTTCACCGATGCGGGTTTCGGCAGCGGCCAGCTTCTCGGTCAGCTCGGCCTCGATCGCGGTGCGGTCGGCGGCGGCCTTGGTCTTGGCGGCCTCGCGAGCGGTTTCGGCGATCTTGTGGCCCTTGGAACGGGCAGCTGCCAGTTCCTTTTCATAGGTCTCGACGGCAGCGTCCGCTTCCGCCTTCAGGCGGGCGGCCTCGTCGAGATCCTGGGCGATCCGGTCATGGCGGTGTTCGAGAATGCCGCCGACGCGCGGAACGATGACCTTCTTCATCAGCAGGTAGAAGAGGCCAAAGCTGATGACCAGCCACAGAAGCTGCGAAGCGAAATAGGTGGAATCCAGGGGCGGGAACGCACCCTTGTGTTCGCCGCCGTGGGCAACGCCGGTTTCGGTATGCACTTCGCCAGCGGGCGCAGCAGGCGTATTTGGAGCGGCCGGCGCGGTCTGCGCATATGCCGAGGTCACGAACATCATCACCTCCAGGTGAATTCCAAATGCGAAAGACCACGGCCGCCCTGTTCAGGCGGCCGCGATCCGAATTCCTGGCCTAGATATCAGACCACGAACAGGAGAAGGAGAGCGACGAGCAGCGAGAAGATGCCCAGAGCTTCCGTAACGGCGAAGCCGAATACCAGACGGCCGAACTGGCTGTCAGCGGCAGACGGGTTGCGCAATGCACCCGACAAGTAGCTGCCGAAGATGTTGCCGAGGCCAAGAGCCGTACCGGCCATACCAAAGCAAGCCAGGCCTGCACCGATGAACTTTGCTGCTTCCGCTTCCATGAGAAACTCCTTCGAAATGGTTGTTGCGGCTGTAGACTGACGCCTATGACGCCAATGTCTTTATCCTTAGTGCCCGCCGGGATGGACCGCGTCGTTGAGGTACATGCAAGTGAGCACCGCAAAGACGTAGGCCTGGAGGAAGGCGACGAGGAATTCGAGACCGGTCAGGGCGACGGTCATGATGAGGGGCAGGATGGCACCACCGATGCCGAGTGCGCCGAGCGCTCCGAGCGAGCCGACGAAGCCCGCGAACACTTTCAGCGTGATATGGCCGGCCAGCATGTTGGCGAACAGACGAACGGACAGCGAAATCGGACGCGAGAGGAACGAGATCACTTCGATCGCCACGACCAGCGGCAACAGTGCCCCCGGGACGCCGCTCGGCACGAAGAGCTTGAGGAAATGCAGGCCGTGCTTGTAGAAACCGTAGACGATGACCGTGCCGACCACGAGAATCGCCAGCGCGAAGGTGACGATGATCTGGCTGGTAACCGTGAAGAAATAGGGGAACATGCCGAGCAGGTTTGCGGTCAGCACGAACATGAACAGCGAAAAGACCAGCGGGAAGAACTTCATGCCATGGCTGCCGGCGCCTTCGCGCAGCATGTTGGCGATGAACTCATAGGACATTTCCGCAACCGACTGCGCGCGGCCCGGGACGACCGAGCGCTGCGAGGTGGAGAAATAGAGGAAACCTGCGGCGCAAGCCACGGTCGCAACCATGAACAGGGATGCATTGGTAAAGGAGAAGTCGATGCCGCCGATTTCGATCGGAACGATCTTGCTGATCTGGAACTGATGGATCGGATCGTTTGCCACCGTCTACCTCTTTCATTCGCCGCTTTGAGCGGCTCCCTTCACTTCGCCGGAAGCGCCCTTCTTAAAGGTCGCCTTCCTTTCCGTCTCCGTCACTGCGCTTCTGCAGGGCAGGCGGCTGAGCCACCTTTCCCACCGAGCGAAGCACGTTCAAGACACCGGCACAGAAGCCGAGGAGGAGAAGAATGATCATCCCCCACGGCGACGTGCCGACATAATAATCGAGCGCATAGCCCAGAATCGCACCCACTGCGATCGCGGAGATGAACTCGGAGGAAATCTTGAAGCCGAGGGCCATGCCCTTTCGGCTTTCTTCAGATTGCGCGTCCCGCCTCGCCTCTGCGTCGTCGTCAGCCTTCCTTTCCGCAAGTTTTGCGGAAAGACGCCGCCGGCGCTCTTCCAGACCATCGTCGCGGTGATCCGTCATGTGCGTCCTCCCCTATTTCTGCTCCCGGCACAACCGGTTTTATGCTTTCCAACAGCAAAAAAGTGCAGTTGGCGGAGGATTTCGCGCCGTCCGGCCCGTTTTCAAGTCGCGCGCAACATAGTTTTGCCCGCCCCCATAGTCAAGGCGTCCAAGGTTCTTCGATTGAGGTAAATTAACCGAGCAAATTCAACCGGTTAAAACGAGTACAACCGGAGTCGGGTAAAACTGTCGCGGGAATCGCCGCCCGTTGAAGCGACGGGAACCGGCTCAGCTCCAGCCGCCGCCATACGTGCGGTAGAAGACGTGCAGGCCGATGCGGCCGACCTTCTTCATCGTGCGCGCCCAGTCGGGCCGAACATAGACGGCATGATAATGGGTGGCTGAACCGACTTCCGGAAACCAGATCTTGCCGGCGGTCACGGCCATGGCCACTTCGCGTGCCATCTTCCAGTGATATTCGGAGCGGATGCGATCCTTGATATTGTCGCAGGCAAAGGAAAACTGGCAGCGGTTGCGCCAGTCCTCGTTCTGGTAGACGACGTCGCAGATCGTATCCGGATAGGCCGGATTGCGGACGCGGTTCAGGATGACCTGGGCGACTGCCGCCTGGCCGCGGGCGGATTCGCCGCGCGCCTCGAAATAGATGCCGGAGGCGAGGCATTGCTGCTCGCGTGCCGAAAAGGAGGCCGGCGGCAACGGCGTCGCAGCCCAGGCGTGATCGTCGAGACCGATCGGCGGAATGAAGCGGCCGGTGCTCGGCTTTTCCGTGAGGATCGCATCGAAGGGCGATTCCTTGGCGAAATCCTGCGCCGCCGGCGCATAGGCGGTTGCCAGCACATCGGCCTGATTGTTGTTGATGAGGCTCGCGATCATCGGCATCAGATCGTCTTCCGGCTTCGGCTCGTCCTTCTTGCGGAAATAGAAGGCGGCGAGTTCGACGGGCTTCTCGCTCTTGCCGGCCTTGGCAAACCTGGTCAGTTCGTCACGGGCGTCGAGCGGCAGGGTCAGCGAACTCGAACGCTGCAGCACGGAGCCTGCGGAAAAGGCCTTGGGCGGCTGCATGCGTTCGACGGTGACGATGCGGCCCTTCTTGGCGGCGCGGTTGACGCGGGCTTCATCGGGCCGCGGATCGGAGGATTTCTTCTCGTCGACGAGCGCGATCTTGCGGCCGTCCGGGAGTTCGAGACCGGCATTGCCAGAGACTGCGTTCTTCAGACCGGGAAATGCCAGCGAAGCCTGATGGATCGAGCCCGCCGGCGAATCGGTGAGCACCATGCGCCATTGTTCGGCGCCATCGAAACCGGTCAGAAGGTCGGCGAGATCGCCATGAGCCGGGGCGGACGGAAAGATCAGCCAGCAGGCAAGGCCGAAGACGGCCGGGGAAGTCCATCCACTCAGTCCGGATGAGGACTTGCGACGCAAAACACTATTCGAACGCAAAACCGGAAACTCCACAGGGCAACAAGAACCCGATGAAGATCAATCATTAACCTTGATGAGCGGTTAACGCCGGCTGCCGAAACGCCCGGCCGCCGGCTTGAATTAGCACATTCACATCAATGTCAGCGAAGGGGCGTCCCGATGGCGCATCTCAGATGATGACATGCGAGCCGAGTTCGACGACGCGGTTGGCCGGCAGGTGGAAATAGTCGGACGGGTCGGTCGCGGTGTTGGCCATGGCGATGAACAGCCGGTCCTGCCACATGGGCATGCCGGACGCAGCATCAGGCACCAGCTTGCGGCGGCCCAGATAGAAGGAGGTCGACATGATGTCGAACTTGAAGCCGGTCTTGCGCAGATAGGCGAGCGCCTGCGAGACATTGTGCGACTGCATGAAGCCGAAGCGCAGTTCGATCAGCGTGAAACGCTCCGAGACCTTCTCGATCTTGAACCGCTCCTCGAGCGACACGCGCGGCTTGTTGACCGTGATGATGGTCAGCACGACGTTCTTTTCGTGCAGGACGTGGTTGTGCTTGATGTTGTGCAGCAGTGCTGCGGGCGCGGTTTCCGGATCGCTGGTCAGGAAGATCGCGACGCCGGGCACGGAGACCGGCGCATGATCGCTCTTCTTCTCGACCATCGGAATGAAGGTTTCGAGCGGCACGTCGATGCGGCGGGTCTTTTCGAAGAGGATCGCGGTACCGCGCTTCCAGGTCCACATGACGATGGTGAAGATGATCGCCATCGAAACCGGGACCCAGCCGCCGTCGTGTACCTTCAGGAGGTTGGCGCCGAGGAAGACCAGTTCCAGGGCAAGCAGCGGAGCCAGAATGCAGATTGCAAAGGTCTGCGGCCATTTCCACTTCACACGCACGAACTCAAACGCCATCAGCGTGGTGACGACCATCGCACCGGTCACCGAGATACCGTAGGCGGTGGCCAGCGATTCCGAGCTTTCAAAACCCAGTACCAGCGCGATGACGCCGACCAGAAGCAGGGTGTTGACCGACGGCAGGAAGATCTGCCCCGTATTGGTCTCCGAGGTGAACTGGATCTGCATGCGCGGCAGGTAACCGAGATGGATCCCCTGGCGGACCAGCGAGAAAGCACCGGTGATCACCGCCTGGCTGGCGATGATGGTGGCTGCGGTCGCGAGAATGACCACCGGCAGCAGCGCCCATTGCGGGAACATCAGGTAGAACGGATCGGACATCGCTTCCGGATGCTTCAGCACCAGAGCGCCCTGCCCCAGATAGTTCAAGGTCAGCGCCGGGAAGACAAGCGTGAACCAGGCCCACTGGATCGGACGTCGGCCGAAATGGCCAAGGTCCGCATAAAGCGCTTCGGCACCAGTGACCGTCAGGAAAACGGCGCCGAGGACAACGATGCCGACGAAACTCTCGTTCAGCATGAATTCGACCGCATAGACCGGATTGAAGGACGCCAGGATGCTGTAGTCGTCGGATATGTGGGCGACGCCTCCGGCGCCCATGACGATGAACCAGACGGCGGTGATCGGCCCGAAGAAGCGCGATACGAGGCCGGTTCCCTTCGACTGGATGGCGAAAAGGCCAATCAGGATACCGACGGAGATCGGCACCACGGCGCTGCTCATCGACGGCGCCACCAGCTTCAGGCCCTCGACCGCGGACAGCACCGACAGCGCCGGAGTGATCATCGCATCGCCAAGGAAAAGCGCGGCGCCGATGAGGCCGAGCAGCATCAACACTGCCCTGTGGCCATTGGCCGACTTGGTCAGAAGTGCAAGGAGCGAGAGCGTGCCGCCTTCGCCGTCGTTGTCGGCGCGCAGCAGGAAAAGCACGTATTTGAACGTGACGATGATCGTCAGCGTCCAGATCATCAGCGAGATGAGGCCGATGATCTCGAGTTCCGTGACGCCATCGTGGGCGATCGGCTTCAGAGCCTCGCGGAATGCATAAAGCGGGCTCGTACCGATGTCGCCGTAGACGACGCCGACGGAGCCGAGTGCGAGCGCAAAAAGGCCTTGGACCTTCGTCTTCTCGGCGTCGTGATGTTCAGCGGGGTGACCCATGGGGGATGTCCGGCTTAAAGCCAGCCTTTCCAGCGAAAGAAGAAGAAGGGGATGACGGCGGACAGGAGCATCGCGAGGATCGCGAGCGGATATCCGATATGCCACTCGAGTTCCGGCATGAATTTAAAGTTCATGCCGTAGATCGAGGCAACGAGTGTCGGAGGCAAGAATACGACCGACGCGATGGAGAATATCTTGATGATGGAGTTCTGCTCGACATTGATCAGCCCGAGCGAGGCATCCAGCAGAAAGGCGATGTTGCCGGCGATGTAAGAGGCGTGTTCGGAAAGCGAGTCGACATCACGCGCAACGGTGCGGCAGAGGTTGTCGTCGCTCTTGTCCTGGCTGATCAATGGCACGTTCATGAGAAAGGTCAACAGTCGGGCGAGCGAACCCAGGCTGTCGCGCACCTTGCTGATCAGCCGGTGGTATTCGGCGATATCGGCCAGCTTGCGTTCCAGGAACTTCGGCGGGCGGCGCTTGCCGCGGTCGCGGAAGATTTCCGTCGACAGCGCATCGACGTGATCGACCGTCTGCTCAAGAATTTCGGCCGTGCGATCGGCGATGGTTTCCAGAAGTTTTGCCAGCAACGTGGCGCCATCGCGACCCGGTTCCGGCAGGCGGCTCAAGCTGGCGATGAACAGCTGGAAGCTTTTCGGCTCGGCGTAGCGCACGGTGATCAGCCGGCTGCCGGAGAGGATGAAGGCGACGTCGGTGAGCTGCGGATCCTTGCCATCGGCCCGCCAGACGAGCGACGCGGTCATGAACACCGAGCCCTTCTCCACATAAAGCCGGCTCGAAGGTTCGATATCCTTCAGGTCGTCACGGGTCGGAACCTGAATTCCGAGGAGACCCTCGACATATGCGTCCTCCTGCGGAGTCGGTTCGACCAGATCGATCCAGACGATATCGTCGGCAAGCTGTCGCAGCGCCTCGGCTGGCGCAAGCGTCTTCATGGAGCCCGTGGCGCTATAGGCATTGATCAATCGTGGTCTCCGGCCGCAGGTCGTCGGCACTGAACGAGAAGCGGGCTTGCCGGCCCTTGGTTTAGGGACCGCCAGCCGGCCACCAGCGGGACGGGCCTATAGAGACAGCCATAGTCAAAATCAAGAGCCGTCCCAATCTCGTAGTGGGCGCTGCAACATGACTCCCGCGCCGAATATGTTCAAGGGGGCTTCGGCAACAAGGTGATTCGCGGCCTACATCAAAGCCTTGACCGGCAACGGCCGCCAAAGTGACCGTCCATCGGCGCGCGGGAGGTATTCCAAAATGGTCAGGAACATATATGCGGATTCTTATTCGAAAACGATTGCAGGCGCCGGTCGGGGAGTAAGGCCACCGAGTTCGGCCCAGACCCTGGCGGCAATCTCACGATAGATTTTCGCCGAGGTTCCTTCGGGATCGGAGGCGACGACGGGCGTGCCCGCATCGGACCGTTCGCGGATGTCGATCGTCAGCGGAACCTCGCCGAGGAACGGCACGCCGATCCGTTCCGCCTCGCTTCTCGCGCCGCCATGGCCGAAGATGTCGTAACGCTTGCCGGTATCGGGAGCGAGGAAATAGCTCATGTTCTCGACGATGCCGAGCAGCGGCACTTCGACCTTGCGGAACATGGCGATCCCCTTGCGCGCGTCGAGAAGCGCCAGGTCCTGCGGCGTCGAAACGATCACCGCGCCGGCCAGCGGCACCTGCTGGGCCATGGTGAGCTGCACGTCACCGGTGCCCGGCGGCATGTCGACGACGAGCACGTCGAGGTCGCCCCAGGCGACTTCGCGCAGCATCTGCAGCAGCGCTGACTGGACCATCGGCCCACGCCAGATCATCGCCGTCTCCTCATCGACGAGGAAACCCATCGACATGGCCTTCAGGCCGTAATTCTCCATCGGCTTGATGATGCGGTTTTCGATCTGCTGCGGACGGCCGGTGATCTTCAGCAGGCGCGGCACAGACGGGCCGTAGATATCGGCATCGAGAATGCCGACCCGCAGGCCGTTCGCCTGGAGCCCGAGCGCAAGATTGACCGCCGTCGTCGACTTGCCGACGCCGCCCTTGCCGGATGCGACCGCGATGATCGCGCCGACACCGGGCACACCAGGCTTTTCCCGCTGCGGCGGCTGGCTCGGCTGCTGGCCTTGGGGCGGATGGCTGTGCCCGTGATCCTGGGCGTGCCCGTGCGAATGCGAATGAGCAGCCGGTGCGGCAGGCTGCGGGCGCGGCGGCGGAGCGGAACCGGCCTTGCGGTCCGCCGTCAGCGTCACCAGCGCGCCCTTGACGCCCGGCATGGCCTTGACGGTGCGTTCCGCCGCCACGCGCAGCGGTTCCAGTTCGTTCGCCCGCGCTGCCGGGACGGTAATCGAGAAATAGACCTTGTTGTCGGAGATGAAGACGTCCGAGACCATGCCGCGCGAGACGATATCGCCTTCGAGGTCCGGCCCGCGCACCTTCGCGAGAACCGCCAGCACTTCCTCTTTCGTCACGTCGGCCATGATTTCAAACTCCCGAATGCCTGATGCGATACCGATCCCTCAGAACGGGATGTCGCGTTCGCAGATATATAGGAGTTCGGCATTGCTGGGGGCAAGCAAGATAAACCGCCGTTCGATCGGCAGCCATGTGGCGCACTGATCGAACGGCAGCTTTTCTTGTCACGCCTCTTGGGGCGCTTGCAGTCCCCTCTGGACCTGTTCCTACAGAAGCACGAAACATGCCAGACGGGAAGATACTTCCTATTGATGAGCTTTTTCAACCACTTCTGGCCGAAAGCCCTGCTGCGGCGCAACATCCCTTGATGGAAGCGGCATTTCGTGACCGGTCGATGCTTGAGCAGTGGTGAAATTTTGTGCGCCGCAGCATTTTATTGGCTACTTGATCAAACCGATTCTGAGCGCCTTGGCGACCGCCTGGGTGCGGTTGACCGTATCCAGCTTCTTGGCCGCACGGTTCAGGTAGTGATTGACCGTGTGTTCGGAGAGGCCGAGGATCTCTGCGATTTCCGCGCTGGTCTTGCCGGCGGCCGTCCAGTTGAGGCAGTCGATCTCGCGGTCGGTCAGCACGTCCGTGGTGCGTACATCGAGGTTGCGGATTTCCGCCAGGCGCTCGAAGACGTGGATGGAGATGTACATCAGCTCCATCATCTGCTGGTGCGTGAACGGCAGGCCATCGCCTGCGAAAGAAACGGCACCGCGGCTGCCGGACATATCATGGACCGGGAAATAAGCGCCACGGACGAGACCGAACCTCCCGAACATGCCGCGGATGGCCGGTCCTTGCCGCTCGGGCGGCACCGTATCGAGATCGAAGGTGAACGGGATCGTGGAGACGCGCAGCCGCCGAAGCACGGGGCTGGTCTGCATCATGCCTTCGCGGTCGAAAAGAGACAGCAGTTCGGCGGGCCAGTTGGTAATCACCGTGTTGTTGGACAGTTCGAGCGAGGTGGCGTGGGGCAGGTTGAGAACCATGAACGTGCGGCAACCATAATGCTCGGTTACCCGCTTCATGAACCGGAACACGTCGAACTGTGTCTTGAGATCCGCGATTTCTCCGACACTTCCGCCAAAGACACGAGCTTCTTCTGCTTTCTCGGTATTGGCCATCATCTGCTTCTCTGTCCGCCGGGTGGCGTCGAGCGATTCCTGGTGTTTCCCATACATCCGCCCAATCCGGTCCTTTATATTCGCATTGCCCGCCTCCGACCCGTGGAACGGAAAAGGTTCTCCGGATTTGCCCGGATAGCTCCCGCCGAACGTGCCTGCGTGGTGGAGGCTGCTATTTCAGATTTTAATTAGATGCTAAATTTGTGGCTATTATCAATTCCGAATAATCACGACATCAATTATCAACTTTCGACAATGATGACATCTACTCGGATTTGCAAACCTTTTGCATGCCTCCAGCCGTTTGTCAGGAGATAATTGTTGGGGATCAAATCACCTATGCGGAGAGTTTGCCGACTCTCTTCTCTCAATGATACTAATCGATTACCTCGATATGCAATTGGAGATTTCACATGGCGACCACACACGCTTTCGAAGGCCGTGTCCTTTCCTCCTCCCTGTGCGCACTCGGAGAAGGCCCTTCCTTCGAATCGGAAACGGAGACGCTCTGGTGGTTCGACATTCTCGGCAAGGGATTGCACGAATTGCATCTGCCGACCGGGCGGGAGATCGTTCATGCGTTGCCGGTGATGGGCAGCGCGCTTGCCTCGATCGACGCCGCCCGACAGATGATCGCGAGCGACAAGGGGATGTTCATCCGTGACCGCGCGACCGGCGCGCTATCCCCCTATCTCGAACTGGAACCGGAGAAGCCGGGGAACCGTTCGAACGACGGAAGGGTCCATCCCTCCGGCAGCCTCTGGATCGGAACCATGGGACGAAAAGCCGAGGACGGCGCCGGCGCTATCTATCATGTCCGTCAGGGCGAGGTGACGAAGCTTTTCGACCGCATCAGCATCCCCAACTCGATCTGCTTCTCGCCCGACGGGGCGATCGGTTATTATGCAGACACCCGTATCAACCGGCTGATGCGGGTATCCCTCGACCCGGCGACAGGCTTGCCAAACGGCGAAGCCGAACTTCTGGTCGACGAGAACGGCAAGCCGGGCGGCATCGACGGGTCGATCTGCGCCAGCGACGGAACGATCTGGAACGCCCGCTGGGGCGAGGGTGCTGTCGATCATTATTCGGCTGACGGCCGGCATCTGTCGCGTCACCTGGTGCCGGCAAAACAGACCACCTGCCCTGCCTTCATCGGCAAGGACCGGCTGGCCGTGACTTCGGCGCGGGAGGGCCTGGACGAGCCCGCTCGCGCTGCCGACCCTTTTGCCGGCTCGCTGTTCGAAATCACCGTTTCCATCCAATGCGATCCGGAGCCAGCCTATCGCCTCTAAAGGACGCAAAGAGCGCTTCAAACAAGCAAAACGCGAAAAAGTTCCAGCTCAAACGCCTAAAATTTCAGCAATCTTAGCCGGAACCAATCCGTCCTCATAACATTTTCCTCTCGAACCAGCGCGGTCGGAGAGCTCCGTAACGGAGGGCCGCGCGTTCAGAGATAATTTTGAGCAGAGGAAGGTAGGTTCGTTATGAAGAAGACCCTTAGCACGATGGCAGCCGTTGTTCTTTTGGCGTCCACCGCCATTGCACCGGCATTTGCCCAGACCCAGCCGACGCCGCCGGCCTCCCCGGCTCCGGCAACCCCTGCCGCTCCGACAGATCCGGCTGCAAAACCGGCTGACAGCGCCGCAACGCCGGCTCCGAAGACCGGCACCGACACGGCCGCTGCTTCCGGCGGCTATCTGACCGAACAGGCTGAAAACCAGATCAGCGCCAACGACTATATCGGCAAGTCGGTCTACAACGCAGAAGACAAGAGCATCGGCGACGTCAACGACCTGATCCTTGAAGAAAGCGGCGGCATCGTTGCAGCCGTGGTCGGCGTCGGCGGCTTCCTCGGCATCGGCGAGAAGGAAATCGCCCTGCCGATGGACAAGATCACCATGACGCGTGATGCGGAAAACAACAACGAAGTCCGCCTGTCCACCACGGAAACGGCAGAAGCCCTTCAGGCCGCTCCGGAATTCAAGAGCCTGGCGGACAAGCAGGCAGAAACCGACCGGACGACCACGTCCTCGACCGGCACCTCGATGCCTGCAGGCGGCACCACTAACCCGTCGACGACACCGGCTGCCCCGAGCAAATAAGCGCTCGATCAGTCACGATCCGGAACGGGTGACACGTCGTCACCACGAAACGGGGCGGTACCGCAGGTGCCGCCCCTTTTTTGCAGGTGCTGAACGCAAACCAGGCCTCGATCAGGCCCGCTCGATGGTCATGAAATCGCGGTAGTGTTCCTGGAGGTAGCGCAGGGTGACAGCGCTGTCAGCCGGTCTGCCGTAATAATAGCCCTGCCCCATCGCGCAGCCGAGTTCATTGAGCTTGTCCGCATCGGCCTTTTCCTCGATGCCTTCGGCGACCACGGCCAGGTTGAGCCCGTCGCACATGGCGATGATCGCCTTGACGATGTGCTCCGACGCGCGGTCCGTGGTGATGCGCGAGACGAAGGCGCGGTCGATTTTCACCTTGTCGAAGGTGAAGTCCCGCAGCCGCCCGAGGCTAGACTGGCCGGTGCCGAAATCGTCGAGCGAGATGCGGATGCCCTGCTGGCGCAGGTCGGTGATGATGCGCTGCGCCGTATCGGCCGAGGTCATCACCGCCGTTTCGGTAATTTCCAGCTCAAGGCGATGGGGATCGAGGCCGACGCGTGCAAGGGTCGCGAGGATGGTCTCGGTCGTGCCTGGGTCCATCAGCTGCGCTGAAGAGAGGTTGAAGGAGAGGAAAAGCTCGCGCGGCCAGGAGAGTGCAGCCTCGGCAGCCTTGTGCAGTAACGTTTCAGAAAGTGCGTCAATAAAACCGCGCTCTTCGGCAAGGGGCACAAAAACCGCGGGCGAGACGAAGCCGAGATCGGCATCGATCCAGCGCGCCAGCGCCTCGAAACCGACCACTGCGCCATCGCTGATGCGAACGATCGGCTGAAAGTGGACATCCACGGCATCGGCGATGATGGCGTTGCGAAGCGCCTGTTCCAGCTGTGTCGCCCGCTTCATCTCCTGGGCGATTTCGCGGGAGTAGACCGTGATCTGTCCCCGGCCGCGGCGTTTCGAGCGGTAGAGCGCGGTTTCTGCGCTTTTCAGCAGTTCCTCGAAATCCGCGCCGGCAAAGGGATAGATCGCAAAGCCGAAGGAGGCCGACAGGCGGACGTTGCGGTCGCCGAGATCGTAGGGGGCGGACAGGACGTCCTTGATCATCTGGCCGATACGTTCGGCGCCGACGCGCTCGAAGACCAGAGGCAGGATGAAGGCAAACTCGTCGCCGTCATGGCGGGTAACGGTCGCGCCGTCCGGAATGCAGGCTTTCAGGCGATGAGCGACCTGGCAGAGGATCTCGTCGCCCGCTTCGGCGCCGAACAGATCGTTGATCGGCTTGAAGCCGTCGAGATTGGCAATGCAGATGGTAAAGGGTGCAGGATCCTGGGCCCGCTCGGCAGCCAGCAGGCGCACCTTGTCACGCAGACGGTATCGATTTCCAAGTCCCGTCAGGGCGTCACTGTAGGCCATTGCCTGCAGTTCATTCTGGCTGACCTGCGGCAATGGGTTTCCCGCCGACTTCATGAATAATCCCGTTGCGCTTCACAGACCGGCGCAGGATGCGGGAAAAAGATTAAAAATTGATGGCCCGGGCTTAACTTACATGAACAGATTGATTAATCGGTTAAGCATACGTCTGTTTTGCGGGCATGCCGAGAAACGTCTGGAAGACGGCTTCCAGCGCCTCGGGACTAATCGGCTTGAGGATCACCTCGTTCATGCCGGAGGCGAAACATTGGTCGCGGTCGCGTTCGAAGGCTTGGGGAAGGACGCCGATGATCGGAATGGAGTTGTCGACCGTCTCCAGGTTCCGGATGCGCACGCTCGCATCGAAGCCGCTGAGCTTTGGAAGGGTGATGTCCATGAGGATCAGCCGCGGCGACCGCTCCTGCCAGAGCCGGACCGCTTCTTCGCCATCGGCGGCGATCGCATAACGATAACCCAGGCCCTCGAGGATCTGGGAGAAGACGATTTGGTTCACTTCGTTGTCTTCGGCAACCAGAATGTCGATGCCGGCGCTTTCGCCGGTTTGCGAGGCGATCCAGGTGTCTTCGTCGCATGCGGTGTCGTTTGCTGCAGGCTGGCTGAACTGGCGAGTGACGCCGGCGGCCAGTTCCCGCTTCACCCGGACCCCATTAATCGCCAAGGCGGGAATGCGGTGCCGCTGGACGATTTCGAGGCAAGCCTTGTCCGCCAGTGTGTCCACCACGACGAGATCGATTGCGATGCTGGCTTCCTTTGCCAGTTGCAGGAAGAGCTCCAGTTCCTCACCGTCTGAAACGGAAGAGGTGTCGAACCCCAGATCATCGAGAATTTCCAGCGCCTCGGCGCTCGTCCTCGGATCGGAGGAGGCAACAAGAACCTTGCGGTTGGAGAGATGGGTCGTGTCGGGCGCAACCACCGCCTTCACTGGCACGTCGCGCTCCTGCCGCGCCAGCGAAGTGGCGATCAATCCGCCCCGGCTCATGCGCGGCTTGATCTCCTCGCCGTCTTCATCGGTCGCGACCAGTCCGGTAATGTCTTCCATGGCGGTGACCAGGTAATAACGGCCAGGCTTTCCGATACGGTATTTGTTGGCGATGATGACGACCTGCGAGCCGTCCGGCCGGATCACCAGTTCGGACATCTGCTGGGGCTCGCCAAGATCGAGGACCCCGCGATTGATGCGGTCCAGGCGCTGCTCCACCTGCGGCGGATGAACATCGGATCCCTTGTGACCGAGGATAGCTTCAGGCGGCAGATCGAGGAAGCGCGCGGCCATCTTGTTGACGGCAACGAAGGTCAGGCTGCTGTCCTTGACGGTAATCGGGAACGGCAGGTTGTCGAGCACCTCTTCGGTGATCTGCACCCGTTCCATGTCGGCGCGCCACTGTTCCTCGCGCTTCTTGTGATCGGAGATATCCCTGACGACGCAGACGCCGTAACCGGACGACAGGCGGCGCTTGGTGAAGCTCACCCAGCGGTCGGTGCCGCGGCGTTCCTGCGACTCGGCCCGTTCCTTCCAGAGAGTGGCGATCTGCTCAGCGATCCAGTCCTCACGGCTCAGCATGCGGCGCGGACCGGAAGTATCGGTCAGGAAGCGTCCGCCGCCATCGTAGACGGCCCCGAGGAAATCCCGAAGGCGTGTGCCGGGCGTCAGAAAGCTCTTCGGAACCGGCAGGAGGGTCAGCAATTGCTGGCTCGCAAAGACGATCAAGTCATTCTTGTCATAGACAAATACGCCGCCGGAAATGCCCTCGGAAATCACTTCGAGCATGACAGCTTGAATGTTTGCGTCCGCCGACGCCAAATCATTCATAGGATGGAACTCCCCGTATGCTTTTTCGGACCGGACAAAGGCCGGGCCGTAATGCCGATATTCGCCTCTCGGCGTTATTCCTTCTAGTTTTCGTCTTGTCGGCGTGGGAACATGCTGGCTCCAAGTCCTCAACGGGTAATCGGGGCTCGCATGACGGTGCCCAGCTGGCCGCCATCCCGGTCACACGCGGGAAGCTGGCGCCTCCCCGGTTTCATCCAAGTTTAATACGGAACAAAATATCTCGTTTATCTTAAAGCCGGATTAATGAACGGCCGTGCATCAACCTAAAGTTCATTTCAATCGGTTAGGAAAGGTGCGATCCGGGCTTTCCTTCCGGCGCCGAATCCGGGAAAATGGCGCATGTCCGTCAAACAGCTCCCCGAGACCCTGATCAACCAGATCGCTGCCGGCGAGGTCATCGAAAGGCCCGCCAGCGCCGCGAAGGAACTGATCGAAAACGCCATCGATGCCGGCGCGACCCGCATCGAGATCGCCACCGCCGCCGGCGGCAAAAGCCTGATCCGGATTACCGACAACGGCTCCGGCATGGATGCGGCCGATCTCGATCTTGCGGTGCGGCGGCACTGCACATCGAAAATATCCGAGACGCTCGACGACATCCGCACGCTCGGCTTCCGCGGCGAGGCTCTGCCCTCGATCGGTTCGGTGGCGAAGCTCACCATCACCAGCCGCCGCGACGGTCATTCGGAAGGATCGCAGGTGGCGGTGATCGGCGGCAAGATGAGCGGCGTGAAGCCGGCACCGGCCAATACCGGCACGGTCGTCGAGGTGCGCGACATCTTCTTTGCGACGCCGGCGCGGCTGAAATTTTTAAAGACCGAGAAGGCCGAGGCCGGCGCAATCACCGAAGTGGTCAAGCGCATGGCGATCGCCTTCCCGCATATCCGCTTCGTGCTGTCCGGGTCCGATCGCACGACGCTCGAATTCCCGGCGACCGGCGACGACCATCTCGCCCGCATGGCGCAGATCCTCGGTGCCGATTTCCGCGACAATGCGATCGAGATCGATGCGATGCGGGAAGATGTCGGGCTTTCCGGCTTCGTCGGCGTGCCGACCTTCCATCGTGGCAACTCGGCGCATCAATATGCCTTCGTCAACGGCCGGCCGGTGCAGGACAAACTGATCCTGTCGGCCATGCGCGGCGCCTATGCGGAAAGCGTTCCCTCCGGCCGCTATCCTGTGGCGGTCCTGTCGATCAGGATCGATCCGGCGCTGGTGGACGTCAACGTGCATCCGGCGAAGTCGGACGTGCGTTTTCGCGATCCCGGCCTGGTGCGGGGCCTCATCGTCGGGGCGATCCGCGAGGCGCTGCATCGCGAAGGCGACCGGGCGGCGACGACCGGAACGTCGGGCATGATGCGCGCCTTCCGACCCGGCTTCCAACCGGCTAACGCCGCGCCGCGCCCCCCCTGGGCGGCTGCGGCCTCGCCGTTCAGACCTCTCTATCCGCAGCCGGCCAACGGCTTTGCCGAACAGGCCCAATCCGGCTTCGACGTGCTGACCATGCCGACAGCCCGTGCCGATACGGTGATCGCGGAACCCGCTCCGAGGACCGCTGGCGAAGACGCGCCGCGCTATCGCCTGGGTGCCGCCCGCGCGCAGGTTCACGAAAACTATATCGTGGCCCAGACCGAAGACGGGCTTGTCATCGTCGACCAGCACGCCGCCCATGAACGGCTGGTGTTCGAAGCGATGCGCAAGGCGCTCGACAACAAGCGGCTGGCGAGCCAGGTCCTCCTGATCCCGGAGATCATCGACCTGCCCGAGGAAGACTGCGACCGGCTGATGGCGAATGCGACGGAACTCGACCGGCTGGGCCTGGCGATCGAACGTTTCGGTCCCGGCGCTGTCGCGGTGCGCGAGACGCCCGCCATGCTCGGCGAAGTCGATGCGGCCTCGATGGTTCGCGATCTGGCCGACGAGATCGCCGAATGGAACACCGCCGGTGGCCTGCGCGGCAAGCTCGAATATGTCGCCGCCACCATGGCTTGCCACGGTTCGGTGCGTTCCGGCCGACGGCTGAGGCCGGAGGAGATGAACGCGCTGTTGCGGGAAATGGAAGCGACGCCCGGCTCCGGTACCTGTAACCATGGCCGGCCCACCTACATCGAACTCAAGCTTTCCGACATCGAGCGGCTCTTCGGCCGAAGCTGAAAAAGCTGGCAATTCAGGTTCAATCGGGGTAGAGCAGGCACCATGTTTTTCCGCAGGAGACGACAGATGAACCGGTTCGAGGGAAGCGGATTCCGCGAAGCGAAGATCCGGTATCTCGATGGCGACTACCAGATCCTGACCGCCGGCTCCTACGTCATATGCGCCATGACGGGGGCGCAAATTCCGATCGACGAATTGCGGTACTGGAGCGTCGCCCGGCAGGAACCCTATGTCGATTGCGCCTCCTCGCTGGAAGCCGACAAGCGCGCCGGCATTCTGCCCAACCAGAGCCGCGGCTAAACCTTCGCGGCGTTTCCTTCCCTGATACGCCGCTCTCGGAAATTGGCGATCGCCGTATCGATGATCTTGCCGGGTGCCTGCGGATCGTCGAACGCCATGTCGACTTCGACCACGCTTACCTTTTTCGCCAGTTCCTCCATGCGCCCGTGATGTCCCTGCAGCCGCACCGCATCCTTGGCGGTGGTGACGAGCGTCAGTTTGTCCTTGGCGGCATCATCCAGGAGGTCCGAGATCTCGTCCTCGCTGAAATAGTGATGGTCGGGGAAGTCGCGCTTTTCCACGACCAGCCCGCCGACTTCTCTGACGGTACGATAGAATTTTTCCGGATCGGCGATGCCGGCGAAGGCGAACAGCGCCTTGCCGGCGATGTCGCGATTTTCGCGCGGCTTCAGCGCCGCGACATGGATCTGCTTGCCGGCCCGGGCGGCCTGGCGCACCAGTTGGTCGGCCGCCTCGCCGTTGCCGACCTTGAGGATCGCCGAGAGCTGACGCATCTGCTCGGATATCGGCGCCCTCACCGGCCCGCCCGGCACGAGATGGCCGTTGCCGATGCCGCGCACCGTGTCGATAACGACGAGGGCGAAATCCAGCGCCAGGCGGGCGCTCTGGAAACCGTCGTCCATGATGATCAGGTCGGCGCCTTCGGCGACCAGTCGATGAGCCCCCTCGACGCGGGTGTGGGAAATCACCGTCAACGTCTCGCGGCAGAGCAATAGCGCCTCGTCGCCCACCGCCTCGGCCCAGTGATGCTCGGGATCGACCACGGTCGTGACGTCAAGCGAACCGCCGTAACCGCGGCTGAGGAAACCGGGCTTCAGGCCCTTTTCTTTAGCGGCGCGTGCAAGGGTGATGGCGGTCGGGGTCTTGCCGGCGCCGCCGACCGTGAAATTGCCGACGCAGATGACCGGCACGGGAATGCTGGCGCGCCTGGCTTTGGCCATGCGGCGGCCGGCGATACGGCCATAAAGAAACGAAACGGGGGCAAGGCCCCAGGCACGCCAATCCGCTTTCGTCCACCAGAATGGCGGTGCTTCCGATACCATACCCAAACTCCGGCTGATCCGTCCTGAAACAGCCCGCGAACAAAATGGCAGTTTTGGAAAAAAGGCAAGTCTTTGAAACCGGAGCCCGCTTCAGGCGTGAAGCTTTTCCGGCAGAAGGTCCATGAGCGCGGTAATATCGGCAAGGCAGATATCCGCCGATGCCGACAGCGTTTCGCGGGAGCCGGTGCCGGTCAGCACCGCGACCTTCAGGCCGACGCCCGCGCTCGCACCCATATGCATGTCGTGATTGTTGTCGCCGACCATGGCGACCTCGGCGGGATCGAGCCCGGTGGCACGGCAGAAGCCGAGCACCATGCCGGGTTCCGGCTTCACGCCGTGACCGCTGTCGTAGCCGGCGATGAAATCGACATGATCGATGATGCCGAAGCGGATGGCGGTCTGGCGGATCGCCTGCTCGTTGTCGCTGGAGGCGATGCCGAGCTTGAAGCCCCGTGTCTTGAGCTTGGCAAACAGTGCCGCCAGATCGGTGACGGCCACGGAAAATTCAGCCGAACGGATAAAGAGGTCGTCGAGCAGCCGGGTGAGTTCACCCACCTCTAGCGGCGAACCGGCGGCGACAAATCCCGCGGCGATCTCGGCGGCGTTGCCGGCGGCCAGCAGGCTGTCCGGCCGGGTGTGGCCGGATACCGGGTCCATGCCGCCAGAAAACAGAAGCTGCGGTTCGAGCTCGGCGTCGCCGGCAGAGGCGATGCGGGCCGCTTCGCGGTTCACCGGTCCCCAGCTCTCGTCATAGAGCAACAACGTGCCGTCCTTGTCGAACAGGATGCCGGCGATGTGTGCGAGCTTTTCCGGGGTCATCGAACGGCGGCGGCTTTCGGCTGCAGCCTGGCGCTGACCGTCAGCGGATTGACATAGGGCTCCAGCGCCTTGATCGTCTTCGACAGCGCACCGCGCATCTCGTCCATCGCGTCATGGCCGGAATCGATCATCTTCACGCGGGCGAGATCGTTGATCATCAGGTAATGGACCGCCTTTGCCAGCATCTCCACATCCTTGACGATGCGGGCACCGCCCTTGCGCACCAGATGCTGGTAGGCATCGCGGAAATTCTGGACATGCGGGCCGGAAAGCACGGCGCAGCCGAGCATGGCCGGCTCCAAGGGGTTCTGCCCGCCCTCGTTCGTCAGCGACCTGCCGACGAAGGCGATCTCGGTCAGACGCAGGTAAAGCCCCATTTCGCCGATCGAGTCGCCGAGAAAAACGTCGGTCTCCGGCGTCACAACGTCGTTGCGCGAGCGGCGCGCCACGGTCAGGCCCGCTTCCTTCAGCATTTCTTCGACCGCGTCGGCGCGATCGGGGTGGCGCGGCACGAGAATGGTCAGCTGGCCGTTCTTCGGTTTCAGCGCCTTGTGGACGGTCGCCGCCGCCTTTTCCTCACCGTCGAAAGTCGAGATCGCCGCCCAGGTCCGGCGGCTGCCGATCTGCTTGCGATAGCTTGCCAGCACTGCCTCGTCGCAGGGCGGCGGGTCGGTATCGCTCTTCAGGTTGCCGGAAGCGATGACAGGCCAGGCGCCGAGATCACGGAAGCGCTCGGCATCCAGATCCGACTGAGCGACCACCAGAGCCATCTTGCCGAAGATGGCTTCCGCGATCGAGCTGCGGTTGCGCCAGCGATCGAAGGAGCGGTCGGAGATGCGGGCATTGACGCGGATCTGCGGAATGCGGCGGCGGGCGAGTTCGGCGATGGTGGTCGGCCAGATCTCGGATTCCGCCGTGATGCAGGCATCCGGCTTCCAGTAGGCGATGAACCGCTTGATCGGAAATTTCAGGTCGAGCGGCACGTATTGGTGGATCACCTCGTCGGCCAGCCGTGACCGGACGAGATTTGCGGAGGTGACGGTGCCCGTCGTCAGAAGGATGTGGATCTCACGGCGCCGCAGTTGGCGGATCATCGGCATGATGGCGATGGTTTCCCCGACGCTTGCCGCGTGCACCCAGATGAGCGGGCCACGAGGGCGGGCAAGGCTTGCATAACCGAGCCGTTCCAGCTTGCGGGTCCTGTCTTCCTTACCCTTCATGGCGCGATAGGCAAGGTAAGGGCCGACCAGGGGATAAAGGGAAATACCGGCCACCCGGTAACCAACGAGAGCCAGGCGCGCAGAAAACTTGCTCACCGTGTTTGCCCCCGATGCGTGATGGCCGCCATCAATGTGATAGACCCTCCGATTGCTCATCCGTAACCCAGTTTTTTGTGTTTTACAAATGCGTCAAAAAAGGGTCCCCGGGATCGATACCAGGCGAGGGACCAGCATTGCGAGCACATTGTAAAACGCGAGGCTTATCTCAAGCCGACTTAGTATCAGGATCGAGCAGACGGTGCATATGGACGATGAAATACCGCATATGGGCGTTGTCGACCGTCTGCTGCGCCTTGCCCCGCCAGGCGATCAGCGCGCTCGCGTAATCCGGATAGATGCCAACGATATCAAGCGCCGAAAGGTCCTTGAATTGAAGGCCCTCCAGGCTCTGCAGTTCGCCACCGAAGACCAGGTGCAGAAGTTGTTTCTTTTCGCCCGTTTCCGTCATTGTCCGATATTCCGTCCGTTCCAGCTCCCCCGGCTCTTCCTCTGCTGCATTCCCATGGAAAGGTCAACCCGGAGCGAGCCTCGCGAGCTGGGGTAAAAGGCTGTGGAGCGCGTGTTCGGCGCCGGCGGCCAGCATTTCGTGGCTGACGGTCTCGCGATTGTAGACAAGCCGGCTGCCGGCAAGATCAACAAGGAGGCCGCCCGCCCGTTCGAGAATAAGGTCGGCGGCCGCCAGATCCCAGTCGTGGGAGGCACGCTTGACGACGGTGCCGTCAATGCTGCCGTCGGCGATCATGGCGAGCCTATAGGCGAGCGACGGCACATGCCGCACCCGGCGGACTTCGTCGCGGAACTCCGGCTCGAATTTCTTGACGAGATTCTCGTCGGCCGCGATGACCAGTTCGCCATTGCTGCGGGCGACGGTGACGGAAATCGGCCGGCCGTTCTTCAGCGCTGGCCCGTCCTTCACCGCGGAAAACTCCTCGTCGAGTGCCGGTGCCACAAGAACACCGGCCACCGGCTGGCCGCGATGCACGACGGCGACCGAGACGCACCAGGTGTTCTCGCCGTTGATGAAGGCGCGGGTGCCATCGATCGGATCGACGACGAAGAGCGTTTCGCAGCTGAGCCGGGCGACATCGTCGTCGGTTTCCTCGGAAAGCCAGCCGTAGTTCGGCCGGGCCATCAGGAGCAGGCTCTGCAGCCGGTCGTTGGCGGCGAAGTCGGCGGCGCTGACCGGCGACTTGCCCTCGTTCTTCCACCAGACTTCAGGCGAGCGGCCGAAAAATCCGTGAGCGATGTCGCCGGCCTGGCGCGCCGCGTCGAGAATGAGTTCGAGATCCTGGCCCCAGGCTTCGGCAACCGTCATCGGGATCAGCGTCCCGCCAGCGTCATGCCCTCGATGGCGATGGTCGGGGAGGCGACGCCGAACTTTCGGTCGATGTCGTTGGCCGGCGTCAGGCGCATGAACATGTCCTTGAGGTTGGAGGCAATCGTTACTTCCGAAACGGGATAGGCAAGTTCGCCGTTCTCGATCCAGAAGCCGGTCGCGCCGCGCGAGTATTCGCCGGTGATCATGTTGACGCCCTGGCCGATCAGCTCGGTGATGTAGAAACCGTTGCCGATCGACCTGATCAGGTCCTCGGGTGAGATGTCGCCTGGCTCCAGCGCCAGATTGGTGGAGGCAGGCGAGACGGCCGTGCCGCCGCGCACGCCGCGGCCGTTGGTGACAAGCCCGAGCTCGCGCGCGGTCGAGGTCGACAGGAACCAATGGTTCAGGACGCCGTCCTCGATCATCACCATGCGCTCGCCGGACACGCCCTCGCCGTCGAAAGGACGCGAAGAGGAACCACGCACGATCAGCGGATCGTCGGTGATGCTGAGCCCGGCCTTCAGCACCTGCTGGCCCATCTTGTCGCGCAGGAAGCTGGTCTTGCGGGCGACGGACGCGCCGTTGATGGCGCCGGCGATGTGGCCGACGAAACCGCGGGCGATGCGCGGATCAAAGACGACGGTGACGTTGCTGCCGGTATCGACCTGGCGCGGATTGACGCGCTTGACGACGCGCTCGCCGGCGCGGAGGCCGATCAGCTTCGGGTCGTCGAGATCGGCGGCATAAAGGCGGCTGTCGAAATCGTAGTCGCGCTCCATCTTGGTGCCCTCGCCGGCAATGACGCTGACGGAGCGGCCGAAACGGGATGCCATGTAGCTTCCGGAAAAGCCGTGGGAGGTGACGAGCACGAGCCCACCCATGCCGGACGATGCGCCGGCACCGGAGGAATTGGTGACGCCCTCAACGTCGAGCGCCGCCTGCTCCATTTCGAGCGCCGCTTCGCGCAATGCATCGGTCGGCACATCGGTCGGGTCGTAGAGCTCGAGGTCCGGATAGGATCTGGCGAGATCGGCTTCGTCCGCAAGGCAGGCGAAAGGATCTTCGGGAGAGACCTTGGCCATGGCGACGGCGCGCTCGGCAAGCACCTTCATGTCGAAGCCGGGATTGGCCGAGACACTCGCCACCTGCCGGCCGACGAAGACGCGGAGCGAGAAATCGTCGCTCTCGGACGCTTCCGTGCCCTCGACCTTGCCGAGACGGACGCTGACGGAACGGGACCGGGAGCGAACCACGACCGCATCCGCCTGATCCGCTCCCGCGGCCTTGGCTAGATCGATCAGTTGGCTGGCGCGGGAAAGCAGTTCGGCGGAATCGATTTCAGAGGTCATGATTGCAAGCCTTTCATTCTCGTCCCATTTATTGTGCACTGTCAGAAGCATCAAGGGCGGCTCGCCGATTCTTGATTTCCCACCTTAGACTGAAAGTATCCCGCATGACCGCTCCCGGCTCGCTATTTTCCCAAATGCTTCTCCTGCTTGCCGGCGCAGTGATCGCCGCCCCGGTGTTCAGAAAGCTGGGGCTCGGCACGGTGCTCGGTTATCTCGCCGCCGGCGTGGTCATCGGGCCGATCATGCAGCAGATCGTCGAAACGGAAGAAGTGCTGCATTTCGCCGAATTCGGCGTCGTTTTCCTGCTGTTCATCATCGGGCTCGAACTGAAGCCTTCGCGTCTCTGGCAGATGCGCGGCGACGTGTTCGGCCTCGGACCGGCGCAGGTGGTGATCTCGGGACTGGTGCTGACCGGACTGGCCTATCTGAGCAACATGGCGGACTGGCGCGGCAGCCTGATCGTTGGTTTCGGCCTTGCATTGTCCTCGACGGCGTTTGCCCTGCAGATCCTCAACGACGACGGCGAGATGAACAGCCGACACGGCCAGCGATCGTTTTCGGTGCTGCTGTTCCAGGATCTCGCCATCGTGCCGCTGCTGGCACTGATTACCATCCTGGCGCCCGGGACCACGGAGACGGAAGCCTCGCCGCTTCTGGATTTTGCAATCGCGGTCGGAGCGGTCGGCGCCATGGTGATTGCCGGCCGCTATCTCCTGACGCCGATGTTCCAGATTATTGCCCGCACCGGTGCGCGCGAGGTGATGATCGCCGCAGCCCTGCTGGTGGTGCTGGGATCGGCGGCGGCGATGCAGGCCGTCGGCCTCTCGATGGCTATGGGCGCCTTCCTGTCCGGCGTGATGCTGGCCGAATCCTCCTACCGGCACGAGCTGGAAGCGGATATCGAACCCTTCCGCGGCCTGCTTCTGGCGCTGTTCTTCATGGCCGTCGGCCTGTCGCTGGAAGTCCATGTCATCCTCGACAACATCTTCTTCATCCTGCCCGCGGTGCCGATCTTCATGGCGCTTAAGGCGCTGATCGTCTACGGGCTCTCCCGGCTCTGGGGCTCGCCGCACAATGATGCGGTGCGCATAGCCTTCCTGCTGCCGCAGGGCGGCGAATTCGGCTTCGTGCTGTTCACCACGGCAACGGCGAGCGGCCTGTTCTCGTCGGCCACCGCCTCGCTGCTGATCGCCGGCGTGACGCTGTCGATGGCGCTTACACCCTTCGGTGCGGCACTTTCCAAACGGCTCCTCAACGGCGAGAGCCGCGAGGAACTGGAGGAGGATTTCAACGGTGCCGGGGCCGACGTGCTGATGATCGGGTTTTCGCGTTTCGGCCAGATCGCCGCTCAGATCCTGCTGGCCGGCGGCCGCGAGGTGACCGTCATCGACGATTCCGCAGACCGCATTCGCCAGGCCGCGTCCTTCGGTTTCCGTATCTATTTCGGCGACGGGACGCGTCGGGACGTGCTCATCGCGTCGGGCATCGAAAAGGCGAAGATTGTCGCCGTCACCACCCAGAAACGCGAGACGACCGACCAGATCGTCGATCTCATCCGCTCGCAGTTTCCGGACGTGCGCCTCTATGTCCGCTCCTACGACCGTATCCATGCTCTGTCGCTGCGGGATCGGAACGTCGAATACGAGCTGCGCGAGACCCTGGAATCCGGCCTGCTGTTCGGGAAAAAGACGCTCGAAGCGCTCGGCATGAGCGAGAACGAGACCGACGAGATCGGCGACGACATCCGCCAGCGCGACGAGGAGCGGCTGCAGATCCAGGCCGTCCAGGGGCTCGGCGCCGGCCGCGAGATGCTGTTCAACAGCCCGGTCCGGCCGGAACCGCTGATCAAGCCGAAACGGTCGATGGTGGTGGACGCCGACGAACTGAGCGCAGAACCGGCGACGGCGGAGAACGGCTAGGGCCGGCCGGCGCTCCCTCTTGCGACCATCGCGACGATCGTCTCGAAAAGCTCGGCCTTGGCCTCTGCCGCCGTGATGTCGCCGCTGGCGGCAGCGTTCGACAGCGCTTCGGCGGCACCGAGCATGGCCCAGAGCCCGGGCGACGCTATGTGACCGGCCTCTGCGAACGGGAGAAGCGCAAGCCGGCATTTTTCCATGAAAATGGCCTCGTATTCGTGCTTGATCCGTTCAAGTTCGGGAGAGCTTTCCAAGGCGGCGATGACGCCCGGTATCTCCCGGCCCTGCAACAGGACACAGTCCACATAGGAGGAGGCGATGACCGCGGCCCGGTCGGCGAGCGTCGGCCCGCTCGATTGCAGTGCCGCGTCCATGATGGCCGTCTGGCGGCTGTCGAAATCCTGATAAAGCGCGGCCAGGAGAACGGGCCGGGTGCTGAAATGATCGTAGACGACAGGCTTTGCGACACCCGCCTGCTCCGCCAGCCGGGGAAGCGTCAGGGCATCCGTGCCTTCTTCGCGGACGATGCGCCACGCAACCTCCATCAACTGCTGGCGCCTTCCCTGCCGCGAGAGGCGCTGCCGGAGACGCGCCGGCTCTTTCATTTCGGTGCTTGACATGACTATATACCAAAAGTAACTTACTAAAAGTATATAACCACTGCCCGTGAGTTTCAATCTGCCAGCAGGAGTTTTCGCCATGCACGCGCTGATCGTCGTTTCGCATCCCGAACCCGGATCCCTCACCCACAACGTCGCCGCCCATCTCGCCGAGGGCATCACCATGTCCGGCGGCTCTTTTGAAATTGCCGACCTTGCGGCGGAGGGCTTCGATCCCAGGTTTACACAGGCGGATCTCGCGGCGCATCGCAGAGAGGCACCACCCTCGGCGGATGTCACGGCCGAACAGGCGAGGATCGACCGCGCCGATGCACTGGTGCTCGTCTATCCCGTCTACTGGTGGTCGATGCCGGGGCTGTTGAAAGGATGGATCGATCGCGTCTTCGCAAACGGCTGGGCCTATGACGATGGGCAAGGCGCCAAAGTGGTGAAGAAACTTCGCCACCTCCCCATCCATCTGGTCGCGATCGGCGGCGCCGACATGCGCACCTATGCGCGGCACGGTTATTTCGGCGCGATGAGGACGCAGATCGATCACGGAATATTCGATTATTGCGGCGCGCCGGTCATGGCATCCGAGCTTCTCCTGGAAGAAGAGCTGGACAGACCCGACTTCCCGTCGGAGATCGCACGCAGGATCGGCCGCAATGTTTTCAGCGCTGTCCGGAAAACCGAGGCCGCGTAGCAGCTCAAACGTCAGGCTTCGGCTGCTGCCGCATGAAGCGCGTCAATGGCGCGCTTGAGCTCATCCTTGACGTGCTCGGACTCGTCAAGGATGTCGCGGGCCTTCAGGAAGTCCAGCACCCGGAAACGGTTGACCGATGGCCGAAGGAAGATCTGGGGCGGATTGAGCTTCAGCTTGAGCGCTATGCTTGCCTGCATGGTCAGCTGGCTGGCGCCGAACAGGCTGTCGATGCGATTGGGCGCATGGGTGCCGTCGCCTTCCGGCGCACCGACCACGTCGACCCCCATCACCACGTCGGCAACGTCCATCAGCTGCTCATAAGGGACGGGATTGAAGACGCCGCCATCGATCATCACCCGGCCGTTGACCCGGACCGGCATGAACAGGCCGGGAATGGCGGCAGACGCCGCGATCGCGGTGCGCAGCTCGCCCTGTTCGAGGATCACCTCCGCCTGGCCGTAATAATCGGTAGCCGAAATCTTCATCGGGATTTCGAGATCGGCGAAATCCTCCGGCACCTGCGGCGGCAGGAAGGCATCGAGGATGAGTTCGAGATTGAACTGGCCGAAGCGGAAACCGCCGAGCTTGTCGCGCATGGTCGCCGGGCCGAGACCCCAGAGCTTGTTCAAGAGGGTGCCGCGGTGGCCGACCGTCTCCAGCGCGTATTCGCGGATCTCGCGTCCGGTCATGCCCGACGCCATGCCGGCACCGATGATCGCGCCGATCGACGAGCCGGAAATCGCCACCGGCCGTATGCCGAGTTCGTCGAGCGCCTCGATGATCTGGATATGCGACAGGCCGCGCGCGCCGCCGCCGCCGAGAGCAACCGCAAACGTCAGGCCGCCCTTGGCTCTGACGGCTTCGAGATCGGGAACTGCAAGCCTTGTGTTCATTCCTCTGACCTCAGGCCGGCTGGTAGCGGAAAAAATCCATGCGGGTATCGCCGAACGTCCGGCTCTCCAAAAACTTGAAGACCGCATCCACGGCAGGATTGATGTCGGCCCGCTCCTCCAGAATGGCAAGGGCTCCGGGTGCGAGCCAGCCGCCGGCATGGGCCGAAAGCATTGCGCCCTCGCCGAGCCCCTGACCATAGGGCGGGTCGGCGAACAGGAAATGAAACGGCTCGATATTGTTGGCCGTGCCGAGCTTGGTGGCATCACGGCGCAGGATGCGCGCCCGGCCATGCAGGCCGAGGCTGTCGATATTCTCCCACAACAGGCCCCTGCCCTCGACGCCGTTCTCGACGAAGAGCGCACTCTTGCAGCCGCGCGACAACGCCTCGAGCCCGACCGCGCCGGTCCCGGCGAAAAGGTCGATCACCCGGCCGCCATCCAGTGCCTGCGGATAGACGTGGCCGATGATGTTGAACAGGCTCTCACGCGTCCGGTCGATGGTCGGCCGGATGTCGCTTGTTTTGGGCGTGGCCAGAGACCGGCCGCGAAATTCACCACCGACGATCCGCACTGCGCGTTACCCTCTCGGCGTGCGCGGCTTGCCGCCGGCCGGGCGTCCACCCGAGGCGGGCCGGCCACCAGGCTTGCCCCCGGGCTTGCCACCGGCACCTGCCGGTTTTCCGCGGCCGCCGGAAGGTTTTCCGCCAAAGCTCTTGCCGCCGCCCGGCTTTGCTCCGAAGGGCTTGCCACCAGGCTTTCCGCCGCGCGGCCTGTCGCCGGCGGGCCGATCACCTGTGGGACGGTCACCTGCAGGACGATCACCACGCGGCGGCCGATCCGAGAACGGCCGGTCGCTGCGCGGACGCTCGGAGCGGCCCTCGCCTGCGGAGAAGGATCGTGCGGGACGCTCTCCATCCTCGCGCGGCTTGCGGTCGCCGAACGACCGTTCGCCCCTGGGCTTGTCACCGAAAGAGCGTTCGCCCCTCGGCTTATCGCCGAACGGACGATCCCCACGGGGCGGACGGTCACCGGAAGGACGCTCGCCGCGCGGACGCTCGGAACGGCCTTCGCCGAAGGAGCGAGCAGGCCGATCACCATCGGCGCGCGGCTTGCGGTCAGCAAACGGGCGGTCGCCTCTCGGCTTGTCGCCGAACGGGCGGTCACCACGGGGTTTGTCGCCGAAGGGACGGTCACCACGCGGGCGTTCCGAGCGGGCGTCGCCCGAGAAGGATTTGGTCCGGGGGCGGTCGCCGTCCTCACGCGGCTTGCGGTCACCTCTCGGCTTGTCGCCGAAGGAACGGTCGCCACGATCCGGGCGGTCGCCAAAGGACTTCTTGCGGCCGAAATCGGCCTTTTCCGGCTTGTCAGGCCCGTCGGCGCGGATCCAGTCGCGGTCCTCTTCGGCGCGGTTGACGATGACCGGCCGGTCGTTCTGAGGCGTGGGCTTCTTGAAAAGCTGCTCGGCCTCGGCACGGGCGGAGGATTTGCGCGTCTTGTTTTCGGTGGTCGGGCGGGCGCCCGGCGCCATCCAGACATTGGCGGTGCGGCTGGTGCCCATCGGCGGACGCTTCTTCGGCCGGTCGTCCTCGTCCTCAGCGCGACCGCCGAACGGCTTTGCGCCGCGCGGCTTGTCGGCGAACTTGCGGTCGTCGCGCTTGGTATCCAGACGGCCGAGCGCCTTTTCGCGCCGGTCCTCCGGCTTGCCGGCGCGCGGACGCTCGGTCCGCTCCGGCCTTGCCGCCCATTCCGACTGCTCGTTACGGGCCGAGCGCTCGGCACGGGCGGGCTTCTCATCCTCTTCTGCAGCCGTCTCGGTATAGATCGGCGCATCGAAATTCGCCTTGGATTCCTCGATCAGGCGCGGCCCGAGCTGGTCGCGCAGCATGCGGCCCCGCACTTCCACCACCTCGCCTTCCGGCAGGTCCCCGAGCTGGAACGGTCCGTAGGAAATGCGGATGAGGCGGTTGACTTCGAGGCCGAGCGCGCCGAGCACGTTCTTGATCTCGCGGTTCTTGCCTTCGCGAAGGCCCATTGTGATCCAGACATTGCTGCCCTGGGTGCGGTCGAGCGTCGCGTCGATCGAGCCGTAGAGCACGCCTTCGACGGCGATGCCCTCCTTCAGCTTGTCCAGCTCCTCCTGCTTGATCTCCCCATGGGCACGCACGCGGTAACGGCGCAGCCAGCCGGTGGTCGGCAGTTCCAGTACGCGCGACAGGCCGCCATCGTTGGTCAGCAGCAGCAGGCCTTCGGTATTGATGTCGAGGCGGCCGATGGAGAGCACCCGCGGCAGACCTTCGGGCAGGTTGTCGAAGACGGTCGCGCGGCCTTCCGGATCGGAATTGGTGGTCACCAGGCCGGCAGGCTTGTGGTAGAGCCAGAGGCGGGTGCGCTCGATGCCGCGGATCGGCATGCCGTCCACCTCGATCTTGTCGGCGAGCGTCACGTTGACGACCGGCGTATCGAGGATCTTGCCGTTCAGGCTGACCCGTCCTTCCATGATCATCCGCTCGATATCGCGGCGCGACGCGACGCCGACGCGTGCGAGGATCTTGGAGATGCGCTCGGGCTTGCCCTCGGCCTCCATGGTTTCCGGTGCCGGCGGCAGCTTGCGGACGGGCTTTGCCGCCTTTTCAGCGCCGCTCTTGTCCGCGGAACTCTTCCTGGGCGCAAGGCCCTCCTTGGCGGAAAAGCCCGCCTTGCCGCCAGCGCCGGCCTTCGGAGCGGCTCTCGGTTTGGTTTCGCGAACGAAAGTCTTGCCTTCGCCGCGCTTCGGCTTGTCTTTGGAATTCATTTGTTGTTTGCCTGAAGCGTGATGTCTACGGAGCGATCCGGACATTCTTGTTCGTGTTGACTGAGATGGATTCGTGCCCGCAGCCGGGCGTCCAGTTGGATGCTTCCTACCAGTTCGCGCGATCCGGGTTAAGAGGAAATCGCCGAAATGCCTAATACCGATGGGTTCATGAATGCTGCCCTTGCGGAAGCCAAAGACGCGGCCGCCCGCGGCGAGGTTCCGATCGGCGCCGTTCTGGTCATCGACGGCGTTATCGTCGCCCGCTCCGGAAACCGGACCCGCGCCGAAAACGACGTTACCGCCCATGCCGAAATCGCCGTCATCCGGGATGCCGCGGCCGCCCTTGGACAGGAGCGGCTATCGGGTGCCGACCTTTACGTGACGCTCGAACCCTGCACCATGTGCGCGGCGGCGATCTCGTTTGCGCGCATCCGGCGGCTCTATTACGGCGCGGAGGACCCGAAAGGCGGAGCGGTGGACAACGGCGTGCGCTTCTTTGCCCAGCCGACCTGCCATCATGCGCCGGAAGTCTATTCCGGCCTCGGCGAAAGCGAGGCCGCGATCCTGCTCACCGGCTTCTTCAGATCGAAAAGAGAGAGCTAAAGCGGGCTTAGAACAGCTTCCACCAGTCGCTGCCCTTCTTGGCTTCCGCGGCTTGCGCCTTGCGGCGCTTTTCCTTCTGGCTTTCGGGCTCGCCGACATCCGACAGGGCAGCCGCATCCGCCGAACGGAACTCGGCCGGCGGATCGGCGAGCGAACGGCGGCGTCCGGTGACGCTGACGGTCTCGGCGTTTTCCTTGGCCTTGCGGAAGGCTTCCCACTTTTCCGTTTCGGTCATCTGACCGGCCTGGCCGCTGCCTGCGAGCAGCGGTGAACGATAGTTGGGATCGTTCTCGTGAGCCGCCGCTTCGTCACGCAGACGCTTGCGGGTTTCTTCCGGAGACTCGACCCAGTTGGGGTTGCTTTCGCGGTTCGCCAGCGATTGCTGAGGCGCCGGCAGCGTCTGGTCCTGGCCCTTGGCGACAACCAGCGAAGGACGCGGGTTGTATTTCAGGCCCGCTTTCGCTTCGGCGCTCTTGCCGCCCAGCGAGACGGACTGACCGAGGTCGTCGGTCAGCTGCTCCATGGCCGTCTTGTCGGTGCCGTATGTCGGGCCGCCGATGCAGCCCGAAAGGGTCAATGTCGAGGCGAGGGCACCGGCCACGCCCATGCCGACACGAAACGCATATGTCGCTTTCATCAAAACCCTTCCAGCGGCGCCCGTCCTGACGCCTCAGACACACTCAAACGCCTGATGACCGGAAAATCCGGCCAATTTCAGGCGGTTTTACCGGATGATTGCTCAAAGCGCAATCATCCGGTGACTTTCCACCATCAAAGCCGGCCGAGGACGGCCAACTCGCGCAATGCGGCAGCGTCGCGCGCCGAAACATCCGGATAGGCAGGATCGGAGCCGACATCGGTCGTCACCCGCCACGAGCGGGCACATTTGGTGCCTTCGGCGAGCTTCGGATCGACGGCAACGCCCTGCACTTCCGGCAGACGGAAGGCGCTCTCCGGCCCCTCGCCCGCAACGATCGCGATGCCCGACGTGATGCAGGTCTCTTCGAACTCCTGGCCTTCCAACGCCTTCATCAGCTCCGGATCGTTGACATAAACGACCGGTGCGGCCTCCAGCGAAGAGCCGATCCGCTTGTCCTTGCGTTCTATTTCGAGTGCGCCTGTGACAACCGAGCGCACCTTGCGGATCCGCGCCCACTTTTCGGCGACGGCTTCGTTCTTCCACTCGGCCGGAACCGTCGGGAACTGCTCGAGATGGATCGAAACGGCGTTCGGGTTGCGCGACAGCCACGATTCCTCGGTGGTGAACGGCAGCATGGGCGCAAGCCAGGTCACCGTGCAGTCGAAGATCTTGCGGATGACGGCGAGAGCCGCACGACGGCGCAGCGACGACGGCGCGTCGCAATAAAGCGCGTCCTTGCGGATATCGAAGTAGAAGGCCGACAGCTCGATATTGGAAAAATCGATCAGCGCCCGGGCGATTTTCTTGAACTCGAAGGCGTCGTAGCCCTCGCGCACGAGTTTATCGAGCTCGGCCAGGCGATGCAGCATCAGCTTTTCGAGTTCCGGCAGGTCGGCATAGGCGATCTCCTCGCCCTCGTCATGGGCGAGCGTGCCGAGCATCCAGCGGATCGTATTGCGCAGCTTGCGATACGCATCGACATTGGTCTGGATGATGGTCTTGCCGAGGCGCTGGTCTTCCCAATAGTCCGTCGTCATCACCCAGAGGCGCAGGATATCGGCGCCGGCATCCTTCATGACGTCCTGCGGGGCCACGACATTGCCGAGCGACTTCGACATCTTCTGGCCCTTCTCATCCATGGTGAAGCCATGGGTGACGACCGTGTCATAGGGTGCCCGGCCGCGGGTGGCGGCGGATTCCAGCAGCGAGGAGTGGAACCAGCCGCGATGCTGGTCCGAACCTTCCAGATAGACGTCGGCCGGCCATTTCAGGTCCGGTCGGTCTTCCAGCGTGAAGGTGTGCGTCGAGCCAGAGTCGAACCAGACGTCCAGGATATCCCTTACCTGGGTCCAGCCTTCGTTGGCGCGCGACCCCAGGAAGCGCTCGCGCGCTCCTTCGGCGAACCAGGCGTCGGCACCTTCGAGGTCGAAGGCTTCGAGGATGCGCTGGTTGACCGCCTCGTCCTGAAGGATTTCGCCCTGCTCGTCGACAAAAACGCAGATCGGGACGCCCCAGGCGCGCTGACGCGAAAGCACCCAGTCCGGGCGCTGCTCGATCATGGCGCGCAGGCGGTTCTGGCCGGCTGATGGCACGAAACGGGTGTCGTCGATGGCCTTTAGCGCGCGTGAGCGCAGCGTGGTGCCGTCGGCAAGGTCCTTGTCCATGTAGACGAACCACTGCGGCGTGTTGCGGAAGATGATCGGCTTCTTCGACCGCCACGAATGCGGATACTGATGCTTCATCCGGCCGCGGGCAAACAGCGCGTTGCGCTCGATCAGCGCCTTGATGACGCGATCGTTGGCATCGCCCTTCTTGCCGTTGTCGTCCATGACGCGGGCGCCCTCGAAGCCGGGGGCGTCGGCGGTGTAGAAGCCGCCGTCATCGACCGTGAAGGGGATTTTCGACGAGATGCCGCGCGCTTCGAGCTCGCGGGCAACCGATGTCCAGGCGTCAAAGTCCTCGCGGCCGTGGCCGGGGGCGGTGTGGACGAAACCGGTGCCGGCATCATCGGTGACGTGATCGCCGGCGAGGAGCGGGACCTTAAAGTCGTAGCCTAGCGAGGCAAGAGGGTGGGCACAGACGATGTTCGTGAGTTCATGCCATGTGATATCTGCCCGCAGTTCTTTAAGCTCAATTTTTGCCTTCTGAGCACATTCCTCCGCCAATCTCTCCGCGACGATAAGCTTTTCGCCGGGTTGGGGCCCGAAGTCATTTTGCGCCGACTTAACCACATACAGGCTGTATTTTACGCGCTGCGAATAGGCGACCGCGCGATTTCCTGGGATTGTCCACGGAGTTGTAGTCCAGATAACTACATTTGCATCCGCAAGGCTCTGCTCTTTAGCAACTCTCCACGCCTCTGCTTCTGATAGGCCCTCAATTACAAAGAGCTTTGCGCGCGCATCAACTTGCTGCGCGTCGTATTCCCTATCGTATTCAACAACCGGGAACTTCACCCAGATCGTGTCGCTTTCGTAATCGTGGTACTCAACCTCAGCTTCCGCCAACGCGGTGCGCTCAACGACCGACCACATGATCGGCTTCGAGCCGCGATAAAGCTGGCCGCTCGAGGCGATCTTCAGGAGTTCGCCGGCGATGCGGCTCTCCGCGTGAAAATTCATCGTCAGGTACGGGTTTTCGAAATCGCCGACGATTCCGAGACGCTTGAATTCTTCCCCCTGGACCTTGATCCAGCCGGCGGCGAATTCGCGGCATTCCTGGCGGAATTCGTTGATCGGAACCTCGTCCTTGTTCTTGCCCTTGGCGCGATAGGCTTCCTCGATCTTCCATTCGATCGGAAGGCCGTGGCAATCCCAGCCCGGAACATAGTTCGAGTCATACCCACGCATCTGGAACGAGCGGGTGATGACGTCCTTCAGGATCTTGTTCAGCGCGTGGCCGATGTGGATGTTGCCGTTGGCATAGGGCGGGCCGTCATGCAGCACGAATTTTGTCCGGCCCACGGCAGAGGCCCGGAGCTGCTTGTAGAGGTCCATCTGCTGCCAGCGGGCAACCAGTTCCGGTTCCTTCTGCGGCAGGCCGGCGCGCATCGGGAAATCGGTTTCGGGCAGATAGAGGGTCTTCGAATAGTCGAGCTTTTCGGCGGTATCGGTCATGGAAGCAATCGTCCTGGCGCCGCGACGGGGCGCATCTCGATGAAAATTCGCTGGCGGAAGGCGCTCATGAAGCGCCAAAAACCCGGACCCTCCGGCCGCTCTTACAGCGCGCGGAAGGCCGGGCCTATAATTCGAATGATCTGGGCCAGCCGGAATTTTTTCATGGTGGCGGTTCTTAAGGGTTTTTGCGGCGGAAAGGAAGGGGATTTACCAAGCCAATTTCGTCCGGAAAACCGCATTTGATTTTGGTGCCATCTGCGCTTATATTTCTGGGCAAATGGCACGGAGGCAATTTGAAGTGCGCGCATCTGCTGACATACCTATTCGCAAGCGACTTGAGATCGCATCACGCGGTCAGTTGCAAGCCTATGACGGAGCCAATGTATCAGAGTTGACCAAGCTCGGCTTTTCGATGGAAGAACTCTATAGATTTGTGGCCCCGCGTCGCACGCTTGCCCGGCGGATCGCGAATAGAGAGACATTAACTGTCAGCGAGAACGACGGAGCCCTGCGTGCAGTGCGCGTGATGGAACTCGCCAAGCGGGTCTTCGGCGATCAGGATCGCGCTCATCGCTGGTTGCGTAAACCGAACAGAGGAATGGATGGCGTCGTGCCGCTCGATCTCCTTGAATCGGAAACCGGCGCAGTGCTCGTCGAGCAGGCGTTGCATCAGATCGATCACGGCATTTACGTCTGATCCATGATCCTGTGGCGCATTTCCAACTATGCGGATTTATCAGGCGGAGGCGGACTGGTCGCGCCCGGGCGATGGCATAAACAAGGAAGCCCAATCGTCTATTGCTGCGATCACCCTTCGACCGCACTTCTGGAAATATTGGTGCATGTGGACGCCGAAGACTTGCCGCTGGATTTTCAACTACTGAAGATCCATTGCCCGGACGAGATTGCCGCCCAGACGATTACGTCGGGCGATGTCGACCTTTTGGATACCACTGAAACAGGTCAGGCGGGAAACACGTGGCTCGTGGAAAACAAATTCTGCCTTCTGAAGGTGCCGTCGGCGATTTTGCCTGAAGCTGCAAACATTCTTGTCAATCCGGAGCATGCGGATGCCGGGAAGCTGACAATCGAAAAAGCGGTACGCTATCCCTTCGACAGCCGGCTGCTCCGCTAACCCTCAAAACGCGATCTTGGCGTCCACTTCGCCGAGCGGCCTCACGCCGGAAAGCAACCCCCGCGCCTCTTCCTCGTCGCGTTTAATCTGAGCGACCAGCGCATCCAGCCCGTCGAACTTCAGTTCGTCGCGCAGGTGGCCGAAGAAGGAGACGGAACAGGTTTCGCCGTAAAGGCTGCCGGAGAACTCGAAGAGGTAGGTCTCGAGCAGGGGCGCACCGTTTTCGGTCACCGTCGGGCGGCGGCCGTAGCTGGCGACGCCGTCGAAAAGCGTGCCGTCGGGGCGGCGGAAGCGCACGGCGTAGATGCCGGCCTTGAGTACGGCCTCCGGCGGCAGCTGCATGTTGGCAGTCGGGAAACCGAGCTGGCGGCCGAGCTTTTCACCGCCGATCACCTCCGCCTCGAGCGTGTAGCGATAACCGAGCAGGCCGGCTGCGGCGGAGACATCGCCTTCCGTCAGCAGGTCACGGATGCGGCTGGACGAGATTACCTCGGCATTCTCGTCGCGGAAGGCATCGACCAGCTGCACGTTGAAACCGTGCTTGGCGCCCGATGCCATCAGGAAGGCCGGGCCGCCTTTCCTGTCCTTGCCGAAATGAAAGTCGAAGCCGGTGACGACGGCGCTGGCTGCCAGCCAATCCACGAGAATGGTCTGGATGAATTCTTCCGCCGAGCGGGTCGCAAACTCGCGGGTGAAGGGATATTCGATCACCGAGCGGAAACCCATGGCCTCGAGCAGGCGAGCCTTGAGCGGCGCCGGGGTCAGGCGGAAGACCGGTTCCTCCGGGCGGAAAACGGTGCGCGGGTGCGGCTCGAAGGTCAGCACCAGTGCGGGCACGCCCTGCTGTTCGGCAAGTGCCAGCGCGCGCTCCAGCACGCTGCGATGGCCGCGATGTACACCATCGAAATTGCCGATGGCGATGACGCCGCCCTTCAGTTCCTCGGGCAGCGGTTCCTTCTTCTCGTTGCGGTGGAAGACTGTCATGCGGCGGGTTCCGGTTCAGGCCGAATTCAGGCCCAGGGGCTATGCGAGGCGCGGCATCCAGTATTTCGGCGCGGCATTTTCCCGCTTCAGCCAAGCGTTGAGGATCGCTTCGTCGGTCTGGCCGTTGACGGTATATTCCGAAACATGGATGCCCGCGCTGATATAGAGCAGGTCGAGGCCGTATGCGAGCGCGCCGCGCACATCGGTCGGCATGCCGTCGCCGATCGCCAGCACCCGGTTCATCGGGAAATCGCCGCGCACTTCTCGGGCAGCTTCAATCGTCGCCTCGTAGATCGGACGGTGCGGCTTGCCGGCGACGCGGGTCTTGCCGCCGAACTCTTCGTAGTAAGCTGCCACCGCGCCGGCGCAGGGGATGATCTTGTGGCCGCGCTCGACGACGAGATCCGGGTTGGCGCAGATGAAAGGCACGTCACGCTTGGCAAACGCCGCCAGCATGTCGGTATAGTCTTCCGGTACTTCCTTCTCGTCGTCGAAGAAACCGGTGCAGACGATGCATTCGGCTTCGTCGGCAGAGACCACCTCGACGCTGAGCCCGTCGAACAGGTTGAGGTCGCGGTCGGGACCGATCAGAAAAACCTTTTTCGGGCCGTCGACGATCAGGTGCTGGGTAACGTCGCCGGACGTAACGATCCGGTCATAGGTGCCGTCGGGCACGCCGAGCGTGCGCATCTGCTCGATGACGCCGGGAGCGGTGCGCGGCGAATTGGTGATCAGCACGACGGTGGCGCCGGCTTCGCGGGCCGCGGCGAGCGCCCGGCAGGAATGCTGGAAAGCCTCGACACCGTTGTGAACCACACCCCAGACGTCCGAAAGGACCACGTCGTAGTCGCCGATCACTTCGTTCAGATTGCCGATGCGCTTTGCCATGTAACCTTCCCATCTCGCAAGTCCCGGGTCACATGACAAACCCGGTTAAGGATTACAAGAGATATTCGGGAGAAAAGCCGCGACCGCATCGGCGATGTCAGCGGGGTAACTTCCCCCATTTCATCCCTAGCCCGCTACCGCCAACCGGACGGCAAGGCCCACGACCGCGCTGACGACCAGGACCGGCACCATGCCGATCTTCATGCGGAAGAGCAGGAAGGCCGATACCACGAAAAGCAGGAAGGCGAGCGGGTCGAGGGTCGTCCAGGCCGGCCAGAAAAGCCTCAAGCCGGCCGCGGGCCACAGGGAAATCTGCTCGACCTCGCGGAACAGGACGTGCAGGCCGAACCAGATGGCGAGGTTGAGGATGACGCCGACAACCGCGGCCGTGATTGCCGACAGCGCCGCCGAAAGGACCGGATTGCCGCGCAGCCGCTCGATATAGGGCGCGCCCGCGAAGATCCAGATGAAGCTCGGCACGAAGGTCGCCCAGGCGACCAGCAGCGCGCCGATCACGCCGCCGGCGACCGGTCCGAGACCGGCGGCTTCCCGGAAACCTACCAGGAAGCCGACGAAGGACAGCACCAGAACCAGCGGCCCTGGCGTCGTTTCGGCAAGCGCCAGCCCGTCCAGCATTTCGCCGGGTTTCAGCCAGCCATAATTGTCGACCGCCACCTGCGCCACATAGGCGAGCACCGCATAGGCACCGCCGAACGTCACCATCGCCATCTTGGAGAAGAAGGTGAACATGACGGCCAGGCCTTCCGGCGCCGAGAACATCCACAGCAGCAGAAGCGGAAGCTGCCAGACCGCGATCCAGAAAACCAGCGTGGCGATTGCCGTCAACGGCTTCGGCCGTTTCGGCAGGTCGATCACGTCGGAGCTTTTGGCTGTTCCACCGCCCCTGCGGGCGGCAAAGAAGCCGACTAACCCCGCCAGAAGCACCACGAGCGGAAACGGCAGGCCGAAGAAGAACAATGCCACGAAGGCGGCCGCCGCGATGCCGAACAGGAGGCGGTTCTTCAGCGTCTTGCGGCTGAGGCGGATCACCGCCTCGACAACGATCGCCAGCACCGCCGCCTTGAGGCCGAAAAACAGGCCGGTGAGCCAGCTCGTATCCTGATAGAGGGCGTAAGCCGTCGAAAGGGCGATGATGACGGCCAGCCCCGGAAGCACGAAAAGAAGGCCGGCGATCATGCCGCCGCGCACCCCGAACATCAGCCAGCCAATATAGGTGGCCAGCTGCTGGGCTTCCGGTCCCGGCAGCAGCATGCAGTAGTTCAAGGCATGCAGAAACCGCGCCTCGGAAAGCCAGCGCCTTTCGTCCACCAGGGTCCGGTGCATCAGACCGATCTGCCCAGCAGGCCCGCCGAAACTCAGGACCCCGATCCTGGCGAACACCGCCGTCAGCTCGCCGAGCGTCGGCTTCACCGCAATCTCGTCCTTCACCGCCTGATCCATCATTGCCTCATGCTTTTCCGCACCGGGTACCTGTCGTCCATGGCGTCATGTACCCACAGCGCGTGGAAACTCGCCGCCCCCTCTAGGAGCCATATGTGAAGACCGTATGAAGGAAGCGAACTTCGGCATGGCGCCACGTCGCGGCATTCGCTGGCCCCGCGCGGCTGTTAAATGCGCCGGCGCCTTTCTTCCACCAAAGTCCGGTGCAACATGCCGACCTGCCCGGAGAGGTAGCCGAAACCGACGACCCGATGTGGCCGGTTGCGGTCATCAGTCCGCCGAGCACAGGCGTTGCCCAGCATCCGTATCGTTAAGCGTATTTCCCATGAGTTCCGAGCCGTCCCGAAAATTTTACGGCCGTTCTTGACTCATCCGCCGGGCACCCTTATCTCGACGCGGCTGGCACTCTCCAAATGGGAGTGCTAACAGCACCGAGATACGGGTTTCCACCCGTCCATGTCATTTGATCGAGGGATTAGACAATGGCAAGCACCAATTTCCGCCCCCTTCACGACCGCGTCGTTGTTCGTCGCGTCGAATCCGAAGCCAAGACCAAGGGCGGCATCATCATTCCTGATACCGCCAAGGAAAAGCCGCAGGAAGGCGAAATCGTCGCCGTCGGCACCGGCACCCGCGACGACAAGGGCAACATCACCGCTCTCGACGTCAAGGCTGGCGACCGCGTCCTGTTCGGCAAGTGGTCCGGCACCGAAGTCAAGCTCGACGGCGAAGACCTTCTGATCATGAAGGAATCCGACATCATGGGCATCATCGGCTGATCTCAGTCGGTTGCTTTCACTGAAATATCGCTGACACCCCTTTTCAGGAGTTCCCAAAATGGCAGCTAAAGAAATCAAGTTCGGCCGCACCGCGCGCGAAAAGATGCTGCGCGGCGTCGACATTCTCGCCGACGCAGTCAAGGTAACGCTCGGCCCGAAGGGCCGTAACGTCATCATCGACAAGTCCTTCGGCGCACCGCGCATCACCAAGGACGGCGTATCGGTCGCCAAGGAAATCGAACTTGACGACAAGTTCGAGAACATGGGCGCCCAGATGGTCCGCGAAGTTGCTTCGAAGACCAACGACATCGCCGGCGACGGCACCACGACGGCTACCGTTCTTGCCCAGGCGATCGTTCGCGAAGGCAACAAGGCCGTTGCAGCCGGCATGAACCCGATGGACCTGAAGCGCGGCATCGACCTCGCTGTTGCAGACGTCGTCAAGGATCTCCAGGCCAAGGCCAAGAAGATTTCGACCTCGGAAGAAGTCGCACAGGTCGGCACGATCTCCGCAAACGGCGACAAGCAGGTCGGTCTCGACATTGCTGAAGCCATGCAGAAGGTCGGCAACGAAGGCGTCATCACGGTTGAAGAAGCCAAGACCGCCGAAACCGAACTCGAAGTCGTCGAAGGCATGCAGTTCGACCGCGGCTACCTGTCGCCCTACTTCGTCACCAACCCGGAAAAGATGGTTGCCGATCTCGACGACGCTTTCATTCTCCTCCACGAGAAGAAGCTCTCGAACCTGCAGGCAATGCTCCCGGTTCTCGAAGCCGTCGTCCAGACCGGCAAGCCGCTCCTGATCATCGCTGAAGACGTCGAAGGCGAAGCTCTTGCGACGCTCGTCGTCAACAAGCTGCGTGGCGGCCTCAAGATCGCTGCCGTCAAGGCCCCGGGCTTCGGCGACCGCCGCAAGGCCATGCTCGAAGACATCGCCATCCTGACGGGCGGCACTGTCATCTCCGAAGACCTCGGCATCAAGCTCGAAAATGTCACGCTCGACATGCTCGGCCGCACCAAGAAGGTCTCGATCTCCAAGGAAAACACCACGATCGTCGACGGCGCCGGCTCCAAGGCCGACATCGAAGGCCGCGTTGGTCAGATCAAGGCTCAGATCGAGGAAACCACTTCCGACTACGACCGCGAAAAGCTGCAGGAACGTCTGGCCAAGCTGGCCGGCGGCGTTGCCGTGATCCGCGTCGGCGGCTCGACGGAAGTCGAAGTCAAGGAAAAGAAGGACCGCATCGACGACGCCCTCAACGCGACGCGCGCTGCCGTTCAGGAAGGCATCGTACCGGGCGGCGGCGTTGCCCTGCTGCGTTCCTCCGTCAAGATCACCGCAAAGGGTGCAAACGACGATCAGGAAGCCGGCATCAACATCGTTCGCCGCGCTCTGCAGTCGCTGGTTCGCCAGATCGCTGAAAACGCTGGTGACGAAGCTTCCATCGTGGTCGGCAAGATCCTCGAAAAGAACGAAGACAACTACGGCTACAACGCCCAGACGTCTGAATATGGCGACATGATCACCATGGGCATCGTCGACCCGCTCAAGGTCGTTCGCACGGCTCTGCAGAACGCAGCTTCGGTTGCTTCGCTGCTGATCACCACCGAAGCCATGATCGCCGAACTTCCGAAGAAGGAATCGGCTGGCGGCGGCATGCCTGGCGGCATGGGCGGCATGGGCGGTATGGACATGATGTAAGACCTCCGGGTCTTCACATCTGAGCCAACCGGTTCAGTTGAGAAAAGGGCGGTCCTCGGATCGCCCTTTTTGTTTTGTCTGTGGGATGGAGCCCGGCTGACAAAGACGCTGACCACAATTACAGTCGCGCCATGAGTTTCTTCGAGAGCCTGCTCGTCCTGCTGCTTGTCGCGATCGTGCTCCTGCAGATCTCGCGCCGGCTTTCCGTGCCCTATCCGTCGATGCTGGCGCTGGCGGGTGCCGCGGTCGCGCTGGTGCCGGGCATGCCCTATATCTCGCTCGATCCGCACACCGCGCTGGCGCTGTTCATCGCGCCGGCGCTGCTCGATGCCGCGTTCGATTTTCCGCTCGGGACGGCCCGCCGGTTCTGGGTTCCGCTGCTTGTCTTTGCGATCGGCGGCGTGTGTGCGACGGCGGCCGTCGTCGCCTTTGCGGGATGGGCTTTTGCCGGGTTGCCGATTGCGGCAGCGCTGGTGCTCGGTGCGATCGTCGCTCCCCCCGATGCGGCGGCGGCGACGGCCGTGCTGTCTTCGATGTCGATCCCGCGCACCACCGATACGGTCCTCCGGGGCGAGAGCCTGTTCAACGACGCGGCGGCGCTGCTGATCTTCGACGCGGCGCTCTCCGTACAATCGGCCGGCAGCCTCGACACGGGCGTCGCGCTGCATCTTTCCGTCGCCGTGCCCGGCGGCCTGCTGCTCGGCATCCTGGCCGCCTGGGTGGTCCGGTATCTCATGCGGTTCGTCGCCGGCACGCTCGGCGGCGTCCTCCTACAGTTCGTCCAGACCTTCCTTCTGTGGATTCTGGCCGAACGGCTTGGCCTGTCGGCGGTGCTCGCCATCGTCGCCTTCGCGATGACGCTGGCGAGAAGCAGCGAAGCCCGCTCCTCGGCCCGCATGCGGGTGCAGTCCTATGCGGTCTGGACCGCGGTCGTCTTCGTGCTCAACGTCATGGCCTTCCTGCTGATGGGCATGCAGGTTCGCGACATCGTCGGCGGAATGCCGGCAGATCACCTTTGGGATGCCGCGCAGTTTTCGCTGATCACCATCGTGATCGTCGTCGCCGTCCGTTTTATCGTCTGCGTCGGCTACAATCGCCTCACCGCCTGGTACGAGCGCAGCCGCGGCAGGCCGGAACCCGCGACGACGACACAGGCGCTGCTGGCCGGCTGGTGCGGCATGCGCGGCCTGGTGACGCTTGCGACCGCGTTTGCCCTGCCTATGGACTTTCCGCAGCGCGACGTGGTGGTGCTGACCGCCTTTTCGGTGGTTCTTGCGACCCTCGTCGTCCAGGGACTGACGCTGACGCCGATCATCCGCTGGCTCGGCCTCGACCGCCGTGCCGAGGGGCATGGCGAACTCGCCGTCCTGCGCAGCAAGATCGCCCTCGCCGGCCTTTCGAGACTCGACGGCGCGACCGAGACGGAGGCGGAACTGCTGCGCTCCAAATTCCGCATCGAACAGCTGGCCGCCTCTCGTATCGAGGACGCCAACGCGCTCGAGACCTACCGGCGGCTTGCCCTGACGGCGATTGCCGCGCAGCGGGAAGAGCTGGAAAAGCTTCGCTCGGTGCACAAGGTCAACGTCGACGAGTACAATCTGCTGCTGGAGGAGATCGACTGGCGCGAACTTTCGGTCCTGCCGGAAGACGCACGCAGGATCGAGGAAATCTGATCCGCCGTTCAATCAGTACTGTGGCGGGTAACGGCGAGCCGGCGCGGCATGCGAAGGGCGGCCTGGAAGCCGCCCTATGATACCGGCCCGAAGGTCCGCGTTACGCAATCAGTAGATATCGCGACCGTTGTTGCTCTTGCGATAGATGTTACGCGAAGCGCGGTCCTGCATGCGCTCGATCCGCTGACGCTCCCTATAGGAAATGTAGCCGTCACGGCCGGCACGGGACTGCGCCCGGTCGATGCGATATTGCTGGCGGGAGAGGTTGCGCAATTCGCGCGGCGTCAGCTCACCCCGGGCCATGCCGCGATAGATGCGGTATTCCTGGCGGTTTTCCCGCGCCTCGCTGCGGTAGGTCTGGGCAAGGCTCGGAACCGCGGATGCGACCAGGAGGGCGAGCGCGGTGATGATGATCTTCTTCATGAGGGGGTCCTTTCATCGGCAATGATCGCATGTTGAAGGAGAAACGATGAACCTTTGCTGAAGGTTGCGTTCAGCAAAGAGAACGCCCTTTAAGATCTATGCCGAGTGGAGCAGGAGGCGGCGCAGCATCGGCCGTGCGATCGATTGTCTCTTTTTATCGAACAAACCGTCAATCATTGTTCATCTTCCAGATACGGGCGAAATGGGGCACATACGGCCCCAGAGAATTCAACCCGCGTGTCCAACCAGAGACACCGATCCGGAGATCCCAAAATGTCCACCACCGCTACCAATTCCCTGCTTCTCGTCGGCCGCGTCCTCCTGTCCGGCATGTTCGTCATGTCCGGTTTCCAGAAGCTCATCGATCCCGCCGGCACCGCCGGCATGATCACCGGTGCCGGCCTTCCGGCTGGCATGCTGCTCGCCTATGTCGCAGGCCTGTTCGAACTGGTCACCGGCCTTGCCGTGCTGACCGGCTTCCAGACGCGCATCGCAGCACTGCTGCTGGCTCTCTTTTCGGCTTTCACCGCGTTCGTCTTCCATTCCGGCGCCATCAACGTCCCGAACTTCCCGGAGGCCGCCAATGGTCTGCTGACGCTCTTTAACAGCCTGATGATGATGAAGAACCTGACGATCGCCGGTGGCTTCCTGGCTCTCGCCGCCGTCGGCGCCGGTGCATTTTCTGTCGACGCCCGCCGCGGTTCTGTCGCAATCGCTGCCTAAGCTTTCGAAATTCCCTGCCCAAGACTGCCCGCCGGATGAGAAGTCCGGCGGGTATTTTTTTGATCTCAATCGGTCTGGATGGCCGGCAGTTCGCTCATTTCGGGCAGCCAGGAAACGGCCGAGCGGCACCAGATCTGGCGGTGCGGCTTCAACTCCGCCCGCTGGTCGATACTGCCCCAGCGGATGCCCCAGATCCCGGCCGCCTCACCTTCCCCATTGACGAAAAGCGGCGAGCCGCATTCGGGGCAGAAATACTGCTGGCGGACGCGGCCGCTCTCGGCCACCTTGCGGTAGAGCTTTGGCTCGTGCCCGGTGAGCTTCAGATCGCTTTCCGCGACGACGGCGGTGACGCGAAACGGCGAGCCGCTCAGCGTCTGGCAATCGGTGCAATGGCAGATACTGATCCGTTTCGGATCGAGTTCGGCCTCATAGGTCACATAGCCGCAATGGCATCGACCGGTCACGTGCATCGTGCTTCCTCCTCTTCAAAACTCAGAGCGCGGCGCGGACTGCCTCCACGATCCTGGCGATCCTCGGATCCTGCTCGTGAGCCTGCTTGCGGGCCCTGACCAGGCAGGCTTCGGATTTCAGGATCACCCCATCCGAGAGGATCTTCAGGTGGTTGGCCCGGAGCGTCGATCCCGTCGAGGTGATATCGACGATGATATCCGCCTGGCCGGCGGCCGGCGCGCCTTCCGTGGCGCCGAGGCTTTCGACGATACGGTAGAGCTGGATGCCATGCTGGCTCGAAAAGAACTGCTGGGTGAGTCGCCAGTATTTGGTGGCGATGGCCAGCCGCCGGCCATGGCGGGCGCGAAAGTCCGCCGCCACGTCGCCAAGGTCGGCCATGGTTTCGACGTCGAGCCAGATTTCCGGCACGGCGACGACCACATCCGCGTGGCCGAAGCCGAGGCGGGCGCAGAATTCGACCCGTCCGTCGGCACCGGCCATGCCTTCGCGCACCAGGTCTTCGCCGGTGACGCCGAAATCGACGGCGCCGCTCGCAAGCTCGCGGGCAATCTCCGAGGCCGAGAGATAGGCGATCTCGACGCCTTCCATTCCCTCGATACGGCCGCGATAGGAACGGTCGTTGCCGACCGCGGAAATGGCAAGCCCGGCACGCTCGAAGATCTCGGCTGTCTCTTCCTTGATACGGCCCTTGGAGGGCAGAGCGATGGTGATCGTGCTCATCTGGATGCCCTCGCAGCTTCGATCCGGTCGAGCCAGAGCGAGAAACCGACCGCCGGAATATGCTCCCTGGCGCCGAGCAGGGTCAGCAGCCGGTCGAAGCGGCCGCCGCCGGCAAGCACCGCCGACGAACCCGCCTCGGTCACTTCGAAAACGAGGCCGGTATAATAATCGAGCGGACGGCCGAAGGCGGCGCGGTAGGTCATGGCGGAGAGATCGGCGCCGGCATTGGCGAGCGCTGCCAGCCGGGCGTCGAAGCGGGAAACCGCCGCGCCGAGCTTCAGGCCGGCGGCATCGGCAAAGCCGGCCAAGGCGGCGGGCGCTTCGGCGAGCGGCAATTGCAGCGTCAGGAATTCGCGCAGCAGCAGCAGCGCGGTGCCGTCGAGCCGCGTCTCGGCCAATTCCAGCTTCTCCTTCAGCCTTCTCGCGATCTCGGTCGGTGAACGGCTGGCATTGGTGGAATAACCGGTTTCCTGCATGGTGCGGTCGATGCGGGCGACGAGATCCGTCTCGTTGTCCGAAGCGATAAGTTCGGCGATCTGCGGATCGAGGCCGGTGACCGGCTGCGGCCTGGCGAGCCGTTCCAGCAGAGCTTCGAGATGCGCCATGTCGCCAAACGCATGGATCAGCCGCCGCTGCCAGCCGAACGGCAGGCCGAGCGCCTTGACCACCGCCTCGAACACCGCCTGGTCGCCGAGCGTGAGCGAGAGCTTGCGACCGGGCAGCAGCGCTTTCAGGATGCCGGTGGCATCGCCGATGGCGCGGGCGTCGGAGCTGGCGATATCCTTATTCCCGAGATCCTCGATGCCGGCCTGATAGAATTCGTGGGAACCCTCACGGCGCTGGCGGAACACTTCGCCGAGATAGGAATACCGTTTTGGCGTGCCGGTCGCCGTTTCGATATGGCGCAGGCAGACGGGAATGGTGAATTCCGGCCGCAGGCAGAGATTGGCGCCGGTCTCGCTTTCGGTGAGGAAAATCCGGCGGCGCAGATCCTCCCCGGCCATATCGAGGAACGGTTCGGCCGGCTGGATGACCGGCGTGTTGACCCGCTCGGTGCGGCGGGCGGCGAATTCGGCGAGGAGGTCGCTGGAGAAATCGGGCATGTCGATCAGGGGCATGGGACCGCTCCCCAGGAATACCCCCCTCTGCCCTGCCGGGCATCTCCCCCACAAGGGGGGAGATCACAAGCGGCATGACCGACGCCCCCGAAGGAGCGCTGCAAAGGACGCGACGTTAGATAGGGAGTGGTGAGCAGGAGCCCAGCCAATCTCCCCCCTTGTGGGGGAGATGTCCGGCAGGACAGAGGGGGGTAGCACTCAAGCATTGCCCGCCCTTTTCCGATCCTCCGCCTGAGCCGCGAGAATCTCCTTCACCTTGGCGACCAAGTCCGCCTCGGGAACGGTTTCCTGCGCTACACGCGCCTCGCGCCAGCTCGCATTATCCTCGATCTCGCCGGAAAGGCGCTTGCCCTCGATCAGGTCCTTCAACTGCACCACGCCCTGCGCCCGCTCGTCGCCGCCCTGGATGATGGCGATCGGGCAGCCGCGGCGGTCGGCGTATTTCAGCTGGTTGCCGAACTTCTTCCAGTTGCCCTGGTACATCTCGGCGCGGATGCCCTCGTTGCGCAGCGCCTGGGTGAAGCGCTGGTACCGGCCCATGCTCTCGACATCGCCATCCATGACGGTGATCAGAACCGGAGCGATCACCTCGTCCTGGCCAAGCTTGCCGAGGTTTTTCAGCGCCGTCATCAGGCGCGAAACGCCGATCGAGAAGCCGGTCGCCGGAACCGGCTGGCCCATGAAGCGCGACACGAGGCCATCATAACGCCCGCCGCCGCCGACCGAGCCGAACACGACCTTTTCGCCTTTTTCATTGGTGACGTCGAAGAGAAGTTCGGCTTCGAAAACCGGACCGGTGTAATATTCGAGGCCGCGGACGCAAGACGGGTCAATTTTGACCCGGCCGTCACTATAGCCAGCCTCTGTGATAAGCGACTCTATCAGCTTGAGTTCGGCAAAGCCTTCCGTGGCGGCAGTACTTGCTTGAAGGCGGACATTTATTTCGTCAATTTTGGGTTTCGAACCTAACCCCAGCAAAAAGGGTTGGCTGGTAACGACCGCGATTACAAACTCAATAGTTTCATCGTCCAATCCGACCCCTTTGGTGAAGTCGCCGGATTCATCCTTGCGGCCAGAACCGAGCAGAAGCTCGACGCCCTTAGGACCAAACTTGTCGAGCTTGTCGATCGCCCGCAGCACATTCAACCGCTGTCCAGCCTTATCCTCGCCGCCAAGCCCGATCGCCTCCATGACGCCGTCCAGAACCTTGCGGTTGTTGACGCGGATCACGTAGTCGCCGCGCTTGATGCCAAGCGCTTCCATCGTATCGGCCATCATCATGCACATTTCGGCATCCGCCTGGACGCCCGGTGCGCCGACCGTATCGGCGTCGAACTGCATGAACTGGCGGAAACGGCCCGGACCCGGCTTTTCGTTGCGGAAGACGTAGCCGGCGCGATAGGTGCGGAACGGCAGCTGGATTTCGTTGAAATTTTCCGCGACATGGCGGGCGAGCGGCGCCGTCAGGTCATAGCGCAGGCTCATCCATTGGTCGTCGTCGTCCTGCAGCGAGAAAACGCCCTCGTTCGGACGGTCGCTGTCGGGCAGGAATTTTCCAAGCGCATCTGTGTACTCGAACAGCGGCGTCTCGACCGGGTCGAAACCGTAGCGCTCATAGACTTCGCGGATCTTCGCGGTCATCTCGTTGGTGGCGTGGATATCGGCGGCAGAACGATCGACGAAGCCGCGCGGCAGGCGGGCTTTCAGTTTCTGAGGTTTTTTGCTCTTGTCGTTCATGATCGGAATTCCATTGCCAAGGCCCCGGAGAGGCCGGATTTGTGTGCGGTTTCTTAGAGGATAGAGGCCGGAGCGGCAAGGGCGGCGTCATGCCGGATACTGGAAGGTGCGGACATAAAGTGCTATACGGACGAAGTCCCCGCTACAAAGGAATGCGCCGTGGGTAAGCACGCTCCCATTGAGCTCCCTGATGAGACGATCGAACGGCTCGAAGCATTGGCTGAGCGGACCGGAAAAGATCCTTCTGTTTATGTCACCGAGGCTGTGGAGCAGTTGTTGGAAGATATGGAAGATCTGCGTCTGGCCGAAGAGGCTACGCTCAGAATCCAGCGCGGAGAATCCGAACTGATCAGCAGCGAGGAGTTCTGGCGTGGCTTGGTCGATTGAATTCGACAAGCTGGTCCGAAAACAAGTCGAAAAGCTCGATCCTCAAGTCCAAAAACGTATCCATTCCTTTCTTTATAACCGTCTGGCAAAGCTCGATAACCCGCGCCAGGCAGGCGAAGCCTTACACGGATCCGAACTGGGCAAGTTCTGGCGCTACAAGGTCGGCGATTACCGCATCATTTGCGACATCCAGGACCACAAGCTCGTCGTGCTGGTGATCGAGATCGGCCACCGCAGCAAGGTCTATCGCTAATTCATGCTCACCGAAGCTCTCCAATACGCAGCGACCTCACTGGTCACGCCGAAGAAATTCCGTCCCTTCATCCATTCATCGGTCAGCCTATGGTCGCGGGCCGGGCGGTGTGCGAAGGATTGGGCGGCGCATGAAGAGAATTGCAAAGCGTTCATTCGCGAGACGGTGGCCGGAATGAAGCAGCGGCGGACCTGCGTCGTGCTGGGTTCGGGCTTGCTGCGGGACGTGCCGATCGACGATCTCTCGGCGAAATTCGATACGGTGGTGCTGGTCGATCTCGTGCATCTGGCGAGCGTGCAGATGAGGCTGAAGGCGAAGCGGTTCGCGAATGTCCGGCTGATTTCTCGCGACCTCTCCGGCTTCGACGATGCGGTCGCAGCCAAAAATCCCGAGCCGCTGTCGTTCCTGCGGCAGGTGCCGTATCTCGATCTCGTCGTCTCGGCCAATATCCTGTCGCAGATCGGGGTGGGATCGAAACGCCGGCTGGAGGCCGAGAACAATCCCGCGCGCGACGAGATCCTGCAGCGACTGGTCCGGACGCATCTCGACGGCCTCACCGCACTGCCCTGCAAGACGGCTCTGATCACCGATACCGCCTATCGCGTCGCCGATCGGGAGGGCCAGGTGCTGGAAGAGTCCGACCTGCTCTGCGGCGTGCCGGCGCCGGCGGCGAAACGGGCTTGGACCTGGCCGGTCGCGCCTTATGGCGAACTCAGCAAGGTGTATCAGGCGGTGCACGACGTGATCGCCTTGTGATCTCGGCGCGGTTGATTTCCGCAAAGACGACCGTAGATTCGGAACCATGCCGCGCCGCTGACGCCCCTCCCCGCGCGTGACGTCATCATCAAAACTCGGTCGGACACGGAAAGGAAAACCTATGTCTGCAAAAATCATTCTCATGACCGCCGCCCTCTCCGCTCTCATGACCGGCCCGCTCGCAGCGCAGGAGACGAAGGGGATGGACCATTCCAAGATGAGCATGCCGACGGGCGGCAGCCCCTCCACCAAGGCATTCGAAGATGCGAACGCCAAAATGCACAAGGACATGGCGATCCAGTATTCCGGTGATACGGATGCGGATTTCGTGCGCAGCATGATCCCGCATCACCAGGGCGCAATCGGCATGGCCAAGGTCGAGCTTGCGTATGGCAAGGATCCGGAAATCCGCAAGCTCGCTGAAGCCGTCATCAAGGCGCAGGAGGCGGAAATCGCCGAGATGCAGGCCTGGCTGAAGGCGCACGGCAAGTAACAACCCTTGATGCAGACCGGCGCCGGGCAGGCTTTCATCTTGCCCGGCGCCCTCTTTTTCGCCATATCAGCGGATGGAGGCAGATCCATGCGCCCGATTACCGCCATCGGCTTCGATGCCGACGATACGCTCTGGCAGAACGAACAGTATTACCGGCTGACGGAGGAACACTTCGCCAAGCTGCTCGGCGGGTTCGCCGAAGGCACGCATATTGCCGAGCGGCTGCTGGAAGCGGAAAAGCGCAATCTTTCCCATTACGGTTTCGGCATCAAAGGGTTCACCCTGTCGATGATCGAGACGGCGATCGAGATCACCAACGGCAAGGTGCCGACCAGGACGATCACCGAGATCCTCGATATCGGCCGCGACCTGCTGCGCCATCCGGTCGAAACCCTGCCGCATGTAGAAGAGACGCTGGAGGCCCTGAACGGCGAATATCTGCTGGTGCTGATCACCAAGGGCGACCTGTTCGACCAGGAGCGCAAGCTCGCCCAGTCGGGCCTCGGCGATTTCTTCGATGCGGTGGAGATCGTCAGCGAGAAGAACGCCACCACCTATCGCCGCATCTTCTCGAAGGTCGCGGACGGACCTGAACGGGCGATGATGGTCGGCAATTCGCTGAAATCCGACATCGTGCCGGCAATCGCGGCCGGGAGCTACGGCGTATTCGTGCCGCATGCGCTGACCTGGGTTCTGGAACATGTGGACGCGCCGACCGACGCGCCGCGCTTCCGCCAGATCGAACATCTGGGCGAACTGGAATCGGTGCTGTCGGAAATTACGGGCGCCTAAACTTCAGCCTGAGTTCATCGACTTCGCGCTGGCAGAAACAGCCGTCGAGATGGTCGTTGACCATGCCCATCGCCTGCATGAAAGCGTAGACGGTGGTCGGCCCAACGAAGGTCCAGCCGCGTTTTTTCAGGGCTTTGGACAACGTCACCGACACCGGCGTGGTGGGGTTGGCCCTGAGCGTCGCAAGATCCATCACCTCCGGACGCTGGTGCGGACCCGGCTCGAAACTCCAGAAGAACTTTGCGAGCGAACCGAACTCGCGCTTCAGTTCGATGGCGCGGGCGGCATTGTTAATGGTCGAGACGATCTTGCCGCGATGGCGGATGATGCCGGCGTCGGCGAGGCAGCGGGCGATATCCTCCTCACCGAATTGCGCGATTTTCTCGAAATCGAAACCGGCAAAGGCGGCGCGGAAATTCTCGCGCTTCCTCAGGATCGTCAGCCAGGACAGGCCGGACTGGAAACCTTCCAGGCAAATCTTCTCGAACAGGCGGATATCGTCCGTCACCGGCCGGCCCCATTCCTCGTCGTGATAACGCCGGTAGTCTTCGAGACCGCCATGCCAGGCGCAACGCCCCTTGCCGTCTTCGCCGACGATGATTCCCGCCTTTTCCATTCCCGATTCCTTTTGGCCCAGTCCCCTTGGTTAAAGGGCTTTGGCCGGCTTTAACATTGGTCAACCATGTTTCAAAACCGGGCGGTAACCCTGCCAAAAGGTTTATAGGCTGGCCGGCTTGGAATGTTCCACCCGTTTACCATTCGCTTTCACCTCGCGGTCACCATGTTCGTCAACACCGACGCCAAATTATCCAAAAGTTTGAGGGGCGTCCGGTCGGTGATTTGTAACGTATGGATCCGATCATGAAGAAAACCCTTTTCCTGGCCTTCGGCCTTGCCGCCGCCTTTTCCAGTTCCGCCACGCTTGCCCAGGACCGCTATCGCGAGCGTCCGCCCGTGGTCGTCAGCCCCGATCTCGCAGCCCCATGGGTGATGCAGCTCGCCGGACCGAACGGCCGCCCGGTCGTCTATCCGCGCCAGGCCGCCCAGCAGCGCGCCATCTATCAGCAGCGCGAGCAGCAGCCGGTGGTTCGCCGCGGCATCTTCGACCGCTCCACCGTGCAGCCGGTGGCGATGCGGCCGCAGCCGATCCGCAGCCGGATCGAACCGCAGTTCCTCCCCCAGACGGTCGCCTACGACAGCAAGGAAAAGGCCGGCACCATCATCATTGATACCAACAACCGTTTCCTCTATCTGGTCACGGGCAACGGCCAGGCACGCCGTTATGGCGTCGGCGTCGGCAAGCCCGGCTTCGAATGGGCAGGGGAGCACCGGGTGACCCGCAAGGCAGAGTGGCCGGACTGGACGCCACCTTCCGAAATGATCAGCCGCGAAGCCGCCAAGGGCCATTACCTGCCGGCCCGCATGGAAGGCGGACCCGAAAATCCGCTCGGCGCCCGCGCCATGTATCTCGGCTCGACGCTCTATCGCATCCACGGCACCAATGCCCCCTGGTCGATCGGCAGCGCCGTCTCTTCCGGCTGCATTCGCATGCGTAACGAAGATGTCACCGACCTCTACGAGCGGGTGAACATCGGCACCAAAGTCGTCGTCATGTAACGCCGGCAAATGCCAAAGGTGAGGCGGCGGAGACACAGTACCGCCGTCTTTTTGCCATCACATCTTCTTTATTACATCTATCCCCGCTTGCTTTGATGCCCGAGTCGGTTAGCCTCCGCCGTTCAACAGAGCGGAGAGGATTTGGGAATGAAGACAGGGGGAATGGGGGCAGGCAAGACCTTCGCGATGGCCGTGGGAATGGCTGGCGCGATCTTCTTTACCGCCGGACAAGCTAGCGCAATCAACCCGGCGGCAGCGCCTATCGAGCGCCCCGCGGGCGACGTGACGCTTGTCGCGATGCCACGGGAAGTTCCGGAACAATTCAAGCGCCGCGTGGTGCGCTTCTCGACGACCGAGAAACCCGGCACGATCATCGTCGATACCAACAACAAGTTCCTCTACTATATCGAAGGTCCCAACCGGGCGACCCGCTACGGCATCGGCGTCGGGCGCGAAGGGTTCGGCTGGTCGGGCGTGGTCAATGTCGGCCGCAAGGCGGAGTGGCCCTCCTGGACGCCGCCGGCCGAGATGCGCGTTCGCGAACGTCGCGCCGGCCGCATTCTGCCGGCCGTGCAGGAAGGCGGCATCGACAACCCGCTCGGCGCCCGCGCCATGTATCTCTACAAGGGCGGCCGCGACACGATCTTCCGCATCCACGGCACCAACCAGCCCTGGACGATCGGCCTCAACATGTCGTCAGGCTGCATCCGGATGATGAACAAGGATGTCGAGCATCTTTATTCGCGCGCCGACATCGGCACGAAGGTGATCGTCATCGGCCCCGGCAACCGGCAGGGCAACGTCGACTTCAAGGATCGCGGCATCGATATTTTCGGCACAATTTTCGGCGGCTGAGACACCCCGCCAAAGGTCAAAAAGGGCAGCAAAAGCTGCCCTTTTTGGGGGTTTAGACTTCGTTAACCATAAATCGCCTAGCTTCGTCGGCGACTGATGCAGAAAAAGCACAGACCGCCGATGCATCCGCCGCTAAACATTCAGTCATCAAAAGCCAACGTTCCTCCCTGCAGGCTGATTCATGCGCAAAATTCTTTCTTTCGCTTTCGCTTCCACGCTTCTCACCGCTGGTCTTGCTTATATTGCTCCGGCTCAAGCGGCCGACATGACACCAGTGACCCAGGCCTATGTGGCTCCGGTTCACACCGGCGGATTTGAAATCTCCGGTTACGGCGGTTACCAGTTCGCGCCGCACTCCGATGTCGACGTCTCGGACGGACCTGATTTCGCAGCAGGCTGGGATACCAAGCCCTTCGCGATGCCGCCCTACTGGGGCGTCCGCGGCACCTACTGGTTCGACGGCGGCGCCCTCACGAACTGGGGTGTTTCGCTCGATTACACCCACGCCAAGGTCTACGCCGACGACGAAACCATGGCCAAGGCCGGCGGCTGGAGCGTCTTCGAATTCACCGACGGCCTGAACCTGCTGACGCTCAACGCGCTCTACAAGTTCCCGATCGAAGGCAGCAAGTGGACGCCTTATGTCGGCGCCGGTGTCGGTATCAACGTGCCGCATGTCGAAGTGACCCGCGCTTCCGGTCGCACCTTCGAATATCAGTTCGGTGGCGCGACGATCCAGGCCCAGGCCGGTGTGAAATACCAGCTGACCGAAAAGTGGTCGATGTTCGCCGAATACAAGGGCAATTACTCGTTCGTGGATGTGGATATCGACAGCGGCGCTTCGCTGAAGACCAACATCCTGACGCACGCCATCAACCTCGGCGTCTCCTACAAGTTCTAAGGCTTCAGGCCTTTGACGAAAAAAGCCGGCGATTTCGCCGGCTTTTTTATTGAGCAGAATTTTATCCGGCCGGGATCTTTTCCGGCTTCGGGCCTCCATAGGCCCAGTCCAGAAGCTCCACCGTGTGCAGGATCGGGATCGCCGTGCCGGAGGCGATCTGGGTGATGCAACCGATATTGCCGGTGGCGATCATATCGGCCTTGGTAGCTTCGATATTCTTCACCTTGCGGGCCTTCAACTGCGCCGAGATGTCCGGCTGCAGGATATTGTAGGTGCCGGCCGAACCGCAGCACAGATGCCCTTCGCCCGGATCGCGGACGGTAAAGCCGGCCGCCTTCAGCAGGTTCTTCGGCGCCAGGGTGATCTTCTGGCCGTGCTGCATCGAACAGGCGGAGTGATAGGCAACGTTCAGCCGTTTCGGTTCGAGCCTCGGCAGGTCAAGCACCGACAGATATTCGGTAATGTCCTTGGCGAGGCTCGAGACCTTGGCCGCCTTGTCCGCATAGGCCGGGTCGAGCCTCAGCATGTGGCCGTAATCCTTGATCGTCGTGCCGCAGCCCGACGCGGTGATGATGATCGCATCGAGGCCGCCCTTGTCGATCTCGCGCATCCAGACATCGACATTGCGGCGGGCGAAATCGAGCGCCTGCTCTTCACGGCCCATATGGTGGACGAGCGCGCCGCAGCAGCCCTCGCCTTCCGGCACCACGACTTCGATCCCGAGCCGGGCGAGAAGCCGGAGCGCGGCTTCGTTGATGCCCGGATCGAGCACCGGCTGGGCGCAGCCTGACAGGATCGCAACGCGGCCGCGCTTCTCGGTCTCGGGCGCATGCGTGACGGGGATCGCCGATTGGGAAATCCTGGCTGCGGATTTCGGCGCGAGATCCAGCATCGCCCCCAGCGGCTTCAGCGCGGGAATACGCTTCAGGAGCGGCGCGAAGGGGCGACCGAGTTTGGCGAAACCGAGTGCCGTGCGGAAGCGGGCGGGATAGGGCAGAACGGCGGCGAGCAGGTCGCGGATCAGCCGGTCGATCAGCGGGCGCCGGTAGGTATTCTCGATATGGATGCGGGCATGGTCGACGAGGTGCATATAATCGACGCCGGATGGACAGGTGGTGACGCATGCTAGGCAGGAGAGACAGCGGTCGATATGGGTGACCACTTCCTCGTCCGCAGGCCGGCCGTTTTCCAGCATGTCCTTGATCAGATAGATGCGGCCGCGCGGGCTGTCGAGTTCGTTGCCGAGGGTGACGTAGGTGGGACAGGTGGCGGTGCAGAACCCGCAATGGACGCAGCGGCGGAGGATCTTTTCCGATTCGGCCACATGCGGATCGGCGAGTTGGGCGAGAGTGAAGTTGGTTTGCATTTATTGAGTATCCCTCGCGGAGGCTGCGTGTCGATCGAGAGCGCTGCGCCCTGAAGCACACCCCCCTCTGGCCTGCCGGCCATCTCCCCCACAAGGGGGGAGATCGAATCGCGGCAACGTCTCGCCAATTTCGACAGCGGTGATGGAGGCTGTGTCAGCGCGCCCAGCCGATCTCCCCACCTGTGGGGGAGATGGCCGGCAGGCCAGAGGGGGGCGACCGGGTGAAGGCGACGACATATTCATCACCCCATCTTCCCCGGGCAGAAAATGCCGGCCGGGTCGAGCTTCTGTTTTACGCGCGCCGAAAGGGCCGCCACCGCATCCGGCAGCGGCTCGAAAGCCTGCGTCCCCGCGCGCACCGCATCCGATGCCCGCAGCAGCGTCGCGTGGCCGCCGCCGAGAGCGCGGATATAGCGGCGCAGCAAATCCGCTTCCGGGTCTGCCTCCATGCGCATCCAGACCAACCCGCCTTGCCAGTCGTAGAAGGCATCGACGCCGGTTTCGAGCCGGAGGGCGGCGACGAGCTGATGGCCCGCGGATGGGGCGATCGAGACGCGCCATACGGGTTTCAGGGTCCCATCCGAATAGGGATAGACATCGCGGATCTGGCGCCAGAGCGTTTGGCTCTCCTCCAGGCCGAGCCGGGAAACCGGACCGAATGCCTCCATGACGGCCGCGAGCTTTTCGGCGCGCACGGAAACCGACGCGGCAAGGCCTTCAAGGCGCAGGACGGTCGCCTCCCCGCTCGGCAATGCGCCACCGAGGAAACGGAACCGGACTGTCTGCGGCAGGTGGGCGGCGCCCGATACTTCGACGGGCAGCGCCATCGCCGCCGCCATCGCCTTTGCGGCCGCCGCGTCGTCAAGGCCGGAGATGACGATGGTCTCAACCGTCTGCGGCACCGGCAGCACCCGAAACGTCACCTCGGTCAGGAAACCGAGCGTGCCGTGCGAGCCGGCGAGCAGCTTGACGAGATCGAGGCCGGTGACGTTCTTCATCACCCGGCCGCCGGCGCGGATCACCTCGCCCCGGCCGTTGATGAACCGGATGCCGAGCAGGCTGTCGCGGGCAGCACCCGAGACGAAACGGCGCGGGCCGGAGACATTGGCGGCAAACACGCCGCCGATCGTCGGCTCGCCGAGCGTGCCCATGATGCCGCGATGATCCATCGGCTCGAAAGCCATCATCTGCCGGTTGGCGGCAAGCGTCGCCTCAATCTCGGCGACCGGGGTACCGGCTTTGACCGTCATCACCATTTCCGCCGGCTCGTAGTCGACAATGCCGGAAAGGCCGGTCGAGTTCATCATTTCGGCAGGCTCGGCGGAGTTGCCGAAACCGGCGCGGGTGTTGCCGCCGCACAGCGCAAGCTTCTTGCCGTCACCGGCGGCATTGCGGATGATATAGGCGGCGTCCGTTTCGGAATTCGGTATCAGGGTCATGCGGCAGGCCGTCCATCCAGCGGAAAGACCTTGGACGGGTTGAGTATCCAGCCTTCGTCGAAGGCGTAGCGCACCGCCATCTGCTGGTTGAGGTCAGCTTCCGAATACTGGTGGCGCATCAGGTCGCGTTTCTCGATGCCGACACCATGCTCGCCGGTCAGGCAGCCGCCGGCATCGACGCAGAGTTTCAGGATCTCGTTGCCTGCCTCCTCGGCCTTGGCCGCATCCTCGGGGTCGTTGGCATTGAACAGGATCAGCGGATGCATGTTGCCGTCGCCGGCATGAAAGACGTTGGCGACCCGAAGCCCAAAGCGATCGACGATCTCGGAGGTCTTGTTGAGCACATAGGAGAGCTTGCCGAGCGGCACCGTGCCGTCCATGCAGATATAATCGGCAATGCGCCCGGTGGCGCCGAATGCGGACTTGCGGCCTTTCCAGATCAGCGCCGCCTCGGTTGCCGACTGGCTTTCGCGCACGGTCTTGACGCCGTGGCGTCCGGCGATCTCGACGATCGCCTTCAGCATCGCCTCCATCTCGGCCTCGGAACCCTCGACTTCGACGATCAGCAGCGCTTCCACGTCGAGCGGATAACCCGCATGGGCGAACGCCTCGCAGATCTCGATTGCCGGCTTGTCCATGAATTCGATGGCGACGGGGATGATGCCGGAGCCGATGATATGGGCGACGCAGGCGCCTGCATGCTCCGACGTATCGAAGCCGAACAGGACGGGACGAGCGCCTTCCGGCTTGGCGATCAGCCGAACCACGGCCTCGGTGACGATGCCTAGCTGGCCTTCCGAACCGCAGACGAGGCCGAGCAGGTCGTAACCCGCCGCATCCAGATGTTTGCCGCCAAGCTCGATCACCGTGCCGTCGACTAGCACCATCTTCACGCCGAGCAGGTTATTGGTGGTGACGCCGTATTTCAGACAGTGGGCGCCGCCGGAGTTCATGCCGATATTGCCGCCGATGGTGCAGGCGAGCTGCGAGCTCGGGTCCGGCGCATAGAAAAAGCCGTCGATGCCGACCGCTTCGGAAATGTTGAGGTTGGTGACGCCGGCCTGCACGGTGGCGGTGCGGTTGGCGTAGTCGACTTCCAGGATGCGCGACATCTTGGACAAGCCGAGCACGACCGCATCCTCCTGCGGGATGGCGCCGCCGGAAAGCGAGGTGCCGGCCCCGCGCGGCACGACCGGAATGCCATAACGATGACAATATTTCATCACCGCGGCCACCTGCGCCGTGGTCTTCGGCAGGGCGACGGCGAGCGGCAGGCGGCGGTAGGAGACGAACGCGTCCGTCTCGAAAGGCACCAGCTCCCGCGCCTCATGCACCAGGCATTCGGGCGGCAGAAGCTCGGTCAGGTCGGCAATGATCGCCGCCCGGCGCGATAGCACCGCCTCGCGAGGCTTCAGAAAACTGATCGTGTCGGCCACCGGCTCCTCCTAAAGACATTCAACTGGTATACTTTTTTTACCAGTGATACAAGAAGCCCGAACGCCCGGCTGGCATCACCCGATTGGAGACGGCAAAGTTGACGCATGAGCTTTTCGCGCCGGTGCCGCATGGTCGAACTGCGGACGAGGTCATCCTGCAGATCGAGAGCCTGATCCTGAACGGCGTGCTGCGCGACGGCGATCGCCTGCCGGGCGAACGCGAACTGGCGCAGAGGTTTAACGTTTCCCGGCCGATCCTGCGGGAAGCGCTGAAAGAGCTGGAGGCGCGCGGGCTGCTCACCAGCCAGCATGGCGGCGGCACTTACGTGGCCGATATCGTCGGCCAGATCTTCTCGCCGCCGCTGGTCGCCCTGATCCGCCGGCACCAGCGGGCGGTTCACGACTATCTGGAATATCGTCGCCAGCTCGAAGGCATGACGGCGGAACTTGCCGCCGAACGCGCGACGGACACCGACAAGCAACTCATCGAGCGCATTCTGGAGACGATGCGCAGCGCGCATCGGGAGGGGCGTTTTGAGGACGAGCTGACCTCCGACGTCGAATTCCACAATGCAATCGGCGATGCGGCGCATAACATCATTCTGATGCACACCCTGCGTGCCTGCTACCGGCTGCTCAGCGACGGGATCTTTTACAACCGCCGCATCATCTTCAATGTCGGCACCGCCCATGATGCGGTGATGACGCAACACGAGGCGATCGGCCAGGCAATATTGGACGGTGATCCTGCCAAGGCCCGAAAGGCTGCGGAGGACCATATCGACTTCATCTCCAAGGTCACCCACGAGGCCGAACGCACGGGAGAATGGAGCCGAATCGCGCAACTCAGGATGATCCAGACCACGATCTGAGGCCCCTCCTGCAGAGGACCGCACGTCATGCACAGCTACAATTGAACACCTGTGCAAATTTCTATTGACGTGAAACTAAGTGGCCTCACAATGGTTATCGCTTCCGTAGTGGTTATCCACCGTGATTCTTCTCAAAAGGAGCCGCTGAGGGTCGTTAATCCTCGCGCAAGCATTATATTAGTAAATTACCATTTGCTGGAGGACTAAACAGAAATTGGGCTTGATGGATCGGGTTACGAGCAATCTCAGGTTGATGCTGCAGCGGCCGCCGCGGCAGCAATATGCTGCGCTTTGCTACCGGATAAAAAAGAAGCCGGGACAACTCGAGGTTCTTGTTGCGACCAGCCGCGATACCGGCCGCTGGGTCGTGCCCAAGGGCTGGCCGATGACCGACAAGAAAGCTCACCAGGTCGCCGAGCGCGAAGCGTTCGAAGAGGTTGGCGTCAAGGGCAAGGTGGAGAAGGAACCGCTCGGTTTCTATCACTACCGCAAAACCCTCGATAACGGCCTCAAGATCCCTGTGCGGGTGCAGGTCCACGCGCTCGAAGTGGACGAATGCCTGAAAAGCTATCCGGAAAAGGGCTCCCGAACACTGGAATGGGTTTCCTGTGAAGAGGCCGCGATGCGCGTCAATGAACCGGAACTGAAGATTCTCTTCCTGCAGTTCGCCGAACGAATGCAGCCGCGCGTTCCGCAGCTTGCAATCAAGGCTGCAAGTTAGAGCGCTTCGAAGCACCTTCACAATTCCGCAATATTGCCTTCGCCTGCGCGCGCTATTAAGCGATAGGCCTTGATTTCTTCCGGGAGGCGGAGACGGCAGGCAGTTCCGTTCTCGCGCCTCACTTTTCACCCAAGGATGGAGATATGGGCCAGAAAAGGCCGCGCCTGGCGAAGCCGACGCTCGACAAGGATCTGGAGAAATTCTCCTCGGTGGAGGAAGCTACCCGGCAGATGTCGCGCGGGCTTGCCGCACCGGGAACGGCATTGCTGTTCATCATCCTCGTCGCCATCTTTGCCGCCGCCTACGTCACGGGCAAACCCGGAGCCGTCGTCGTCATCGCCGCCTCCGGCCTTGCCGCCTACATGGCGATGAACATCGGCGCCAACGACGTCACCAACAATATCGGCGCGGCTGTCGGCGCACGCGCCATGACCATGACCTTCGGCCTGGGGCTCGCGGCCGTCTTCGAAGTGGCAGGTGCCGTCATCGCCGGCCGGGGCGTCGCCAACACGATCGCCAACGGCATCATGCAGGGCGGCATGGTCACCAGCCCCGACGTGCTGATATGGGCGATGATGGCGGCACTCCTCTCGGCCGCGGTGCTGATCAACGTCGCGACCTGGCTCGGCACACCGATTTCCACCACTCATTCGATCGTCGGCGGGGTCATGGGCGCCGGGATAGCCGCCGCAGGACTTTCCGCAGTCAGGTGGGGAACGATTGCGGGCATCACCGCAAGCTGGGTCTTTTCGCCGATCCTCGGCGCCGTCATTGCCGCCTCCTTCCTGTTCTTCGTCAAGGAAACCATCATCTACCGCGAGGACAAGATCGCCGCGGCGAAGAAGTGGGTGCCGGTGCTGATCGGCGTGATGACTGGCGCCTTTGCAGGCTATCTGGCGCTGCTCGGGCTGGGAGAACTGGTGGACGTGTCGGCGCCGGTTGCCACGCTCGTCGCTCTCCTGACCGGCCTCGCTGCCTGGCGCCTGCTGATCCCGGTGATCGCCCGGCAAGCCGAGGGGCTCGAGAACCGCAATCAGTCGCTTCGCACGCTCTTCCGTATTCCGCTCATCCTTTCTGCGGCCCTGCTCTCTTTCGCGCATGGCGCCAACGACGTTTCCAACGCCATCGGTCCACTTGCGGCGATCGTTTCTGCGGCCCAACGGGGCATTTCGACCGGCATACGCATCCCGCTCTGGGAACTGATCATCGGCGGCCTCGGAATCTCGCTCGGCCTGCTGCTCTATGGCCCGAAGCTGGTTCGGTTGGTCGGCGCCGAGATCACCAAGCTCAATCCGATGCGCGCCTATTGCGTCTCGCTGTCGACGGCGCTGACCGTGATCGTTGCCTCCTGGATCGGGCTGCCGGTCTCCTCGACCCATATTGCCGTCGGTGCGGTGTTCGGCGTCGGCTTTTTCCGCGAATGGTATACCCGCCATTCCCGCCGCCGCTTCGAATACATGCGGGTACGGGCCGGCAAGGACCTCGACACCACCGAACCCTTCGAGCGCAATGACGACGAGCTGAAACGGCGTTACCTGGTGCGGCGCTCGCATTTCTTGAGCATCATCGCAGCGTGGATGATCACCCTTCCGGCGGCCGCAACCCTTGCGGCGCTGATCGCCACGGCTATGTTCGCGCTGTTCGTCTAGCTTCGAGGTTTCCATGCGCGCCAATTTCCGGATGCAGAGGCTGTTCATCGAGGCGCCGCTCGGCGCCGGTGCCCGCCATGAGGTGTCATCGGAGCAGTTCAACTATCTCGCCAACGTGCTGAGGATGGAGGAAGGTTCGGCAATCCTGCTCTTCAACGGCCGCGACGGCGAATGGAGGGCCAGGATCACCTATCCGACCCGCAAGAAGATCGTGCTGGAGGCGATCGAGGAAACCCGGCCGCAGCCGCCGGCCTCCGACCTGCATTATCTGTTCGCGCCGCTGAAGGTCGGTCGTCTCGACTATCTGGTGCAGAAGGCGGTCGAGATGGGTGCAGGGGTCATCCAGCCGGTCATGACCCAGCATGTGCAAGGCAAGATCACCAGCATGGACCGGCTTCAGGCGAATGTGGTGGAGGCCGCCGAGCAGTGCGGCATTTTGTCGGTGCCGGAGGTCTCGCCGCCGAAGAAACTCGGCGACCTGCTCGATATCTGGCCCCACGATCGGCGCATCATCTTCTGCGACGAAGGCGACGAGGGCCAGAACCCGCTGCCGATCCTCTCTGCGATCAAAGAGAGCAAGCTGGCGCTGCTGGTCGGCCCGGAAGGCGGATTTTCGGACGAGGAAAGGGAAAGGCTGCGTTCGCTTTCCTTCGTCACCGCGATACCGCTCGGGCCCCGGATATTAAGGGCGGATACGGCCGCGGTGGCGGCGCTTGCGGTCATCCAGGCGGCGGTCGGCGACTGGCGTTGACCCGCTTGACATGACGGCCTCGAAAATTCTGAATCTATCTTGAAAGAAATTCACTTGCAGCGCACATCAATCCGGTCCAATCAGCCGGCTATCTGTCCAGATAAGGCATTCCGAGCAAGGTAATTTTCATGGCCCGCGATACGACCGACCAGACACCGCTTACCTCGGTGTCCGAGCTTTCCGCCTACCTGGCGCAGGGACCGCGGCCGAAAGAAGATTTCCGCATCGGCACGGAGCATGAGAAATTCGCCTTTTTCCGGGCGGACAACAGCCCGGTTCCCTATTTCGGCGACGCCAGCATTTCCGCGCTGCTGAAAGGCATGGAAAAGAAGCTCGGCTGGGAGCCGATCATGGACGGTGAGAACATCATCGGGCTTGCCGAACATTCCGGCATGGGCGCGATCTCGATCGAACCCGGCGGCCAGTTCGAGCTTTCCGGTGCGCCGGTCGAGAACATCCATCAGACCTGTCGGGAGTCCAACCAGCATCTCGCCGTTCTGCGCGAGATCGCCGAACCGATGGGCATCCGTTTTCTCGGCATCGGCGGCAGCCCGAAATGGACGCTCGCGGAAACCCCGCGCATGCCGAAATCCCGCTACGACATCATGACGCGTTACATGCCGAAGGTCGGTTCCAAGGGCCTCGACATGATGTACCGCACCTGCACGATCCAGGTGAACCTCGACTTCTCCTCGGAGGAGGACATGGCCGCCAAGATGCGGGTGTCGATGAAGCTGCAGTCGATCGCGACCGCGCTGTTTGCGTCCTCCCCGTTCACCGAAGGCAAGCCGAACGGGCTGGTCTCCTGGCGCGGGGACATCTGGCGCGACACCGACAACCAGCGCTCCGGCGTGCTGCCCTTCGTGTTCAGGCCAGATTTCGGCTTTGCCGACTATGTGGAATGGGCGCTCGACGTGCCGATGTATTTCATCGTCCGCGACGGCAAATACCATGACTGCACGCATGTCACCTTCCGCCAGTTCATGAACGGCGCCCTGAAAGGCGAGGTCAAGGACTGGGAACCGACGATGGGCGACTGGACCAACCACCTTTCCACCCTCTTCCCCGATGTCCGCCTGAAGCGTTTCCTCGAAATGCGCGGCGCCGATGGTGGCCCGTGGCGGCGGATCTGCGCGCTGCCGGCCTTCTGGGTCGGCCTGCTCTACGACGACACGGCGCTTGCCGACGCCGAGACGCTGACGGCCGACTGGACGGTCGAGGACGTCATCGCCATGCGCGATGCCGTGCCGGCGAAGGGCCTGAAGGCCGAAATCAAGGGCAAGTCGGTGCTCGACGTCGCACGCGAGGCGGTAGCGATCTCCAAGGCGGGTTTGAAGGCGCGGGCGCGGCTCAACGGCGAAGGACAGGACGAAAGCATCTTCCTGCAACCGCTTGACGAAGTGCTCGCCAAGAAGACGACCATGGCGGACGACCTGCTGTCTCTCTATCACGGCCGCTGGAACGGCTCGGTCGAGCCGGTGTTCGAGGAATACCAATACTGACCAGATTGAGATCGGTTCTAAAAACCGGTTTCCGTCCAGCACTTTCCGGATATAGTGGTGTATCACACAACCGGAAAGGATTCTCCATGCTGCCACTGTTCGACATGATGCTCAGGGCTCAGAACGGCGCAGGCATGGAGGCGATCGCCAAGCAGTTCAACCTGGCTCAGGAGCAGGCCACCCAGGCCATGGCGGCGCTGATGCCCGCTTTTTCCTCCGGGTTCAAGCGCACCAGCGCCAATCCCTATGATCTCACCTCGCTGATGAGCAGCATGGTGTCCGGCGCCTATGGCAAATATTTCGAGGACCTGACCAAGGCCTTCACGCCGCAGGGCACGATGGACGGCAACGCGGTGCTCGAAAAGCTGTTCGGCTCCAAGGAAGTCTCCCGCGCGATCGCGGCGCAGGCCGAACAACTCACAGGGATCGGCCAGGAAGTCTTCAAGAAGATGATGCCGGCCATGGCCGACACATTGATGGGCGGGCTGTTCAAGCAGATGAGCGGTCAGATGACCGGCGCCAACGAAGCGTTCGCCGCCTCCCCCATCGGCCAGATGCAGCAGCAATGGCTGGAAAGTATGGGCCTGCAGCCGAAGGCTAAGTCCCAGGCCGCTGCCAATCCCTTCGACAATCCCTTCGCCCAGGCGATGCGTTCCATGTGGGGGCTCGACAAGCCGGAACAGCCGCAGCCTTCGAGCGGCAACCCGTTCGCAGACAATCCCTTCGCCAAGGCTTTCCAGGACATGATGGGCGGCGCCTTCGCAAGTCCCAGCCCGGCGGCAGCCCCGACGCCCGAGAAATCCAAGGAAGCGCCGGCGGACGAACCCAATCCCTATCGCGACGTGCTGAACAACATGTTCGACAGCGGGCTGGAAGTACAGAAGAGCTACCAGAAGAACATGGAAGCGATCTTCGACACCTATCTGCGCAATGGAACGGGCGGCAATGACGAAGTGGCGGCCACGCCTGCAGCTCCAAAGTCTTCCAAATAAAAAAAGCCCGGCGCGGATCGACCGGCCGGGCAAGCAGCAGGGCTATTGGCTATCACCCTGCGGGGAAAAGGTCAGGCAAGATCAGCGATTGGCCGGTCTTGCAAAGCGGTGCCGCGCACGCTCGCGAGCGGAGCGAGACAGAAGCAGCGACGGATCATCCAGCACGCCGGACCGATCGAGCGCCATCACCACATCATGCCGTGTGATGCCGATATCGTTGAGCTGGCGGTCGTCGAGATCATGGAGGCGATTGCTCGCCAAACGATTGCGAAAGGCACGCCATACGGATTTCGTTCGCAGCATCACGACAGCCAGACGGCCTTGCGTGCCGCGCTCCTCGTGAACCAGATCGAGTTCAGTTCCGCAGTCGGTCGTGCTCATTGGTCTATCCTTTCGCAGGCACGAGAAAGGCCGTCCCTTCCGTGGAGGTCCGACGGAAAGGCTGCCCGGATTGGGTGCTCAGGGAAGAAGCACCCTTCGATTTTGATTTGCGATCTCCTTATCGCGTAAAACCTATTGATCAGTCCAACGAATGTTTCTAATGATTAGCATCAACCTCTCTGATGGATCATTCTCATGTCCGCACCGCTCGATATCGATCAGTTGCATACCTTTATTTCCATCGTCGACACCGGCAGTTTCACCAAAGCCGCCGATAGGGTGTTCAAAACCCAGTCCGCCGTGTCGATGCAGATGCGCCGTCTCGAGGAACGGATCGGCAAACAGCTGTTCGCCAAGGACGGCCGCGGCAACCGGTTGACGGCGGAGGGCGAGAAGCTCCTGAACTATGCACGGCGCATCATCCGCCTGAACAACGAGGCGATCGCCGCCTTCGACGACAACCGTCTCGAAGGCACGCTCCGGATCGGCACGCCGGACGACTACGCCGACCGGTACATGCCCGAGATCATCGGCCGTTTCGCCAAGACCCATCCAAATGTCGAACTCTATATCGTCTGCGAGCCCTCGGTCAGCCTTGCCGAGAAGATGGCGCGCGGCGAGCTGGATATCGCGCTCGTCACCCACAACCCGCGCCAGCGGATTTCCGACGTGATGCGCACGGAGCCGCTCTGCTGGGTCGCCTCGGCCAACCATCCACTGAAGGACGATGCGCCGGTGCCGCTCGCGGTCGGCCGCCGCGATTGCCTCTGGCGGCAGCTTGCCTGCTCGGCGCTCGATGCGGACGGGCGCGAATACCAGGTCCTCTTCACCAGCTGGTCCTCGACCGTCGTCGCAGCCGCGGTGCTTGCTGGCATGGCCGTCTCGGTGCTGCCGGAGTCGGCGCTTCGCACCGGCATGAAGGTGCTGTCGTCCGCCGACGGCTTCCCGCCGCTGCCGCCGGTGCAGATCGGCCTGATGAAGCGGCCCGGGCTTTCACCGTCGCTGATGAACGCCATCACCGACCACATCACCGCCTGCCTCGACAACATCTCGCCAGCCGTGATGCCCGACGATCTCGACGGCGACGTGAAAGCGTTCCAGCGCATGCCGCGATCCCGGGCGACACAGGTGATGCCGGGGTGGTGAGACGAATAGCCGCCAAACGTTTGGCGGCTATCAGGAATGTTTATGGGCGTTGACGTAGGCACGAAGGACGTTCTGCATCTTCGTGAGGTGCCCCTTGCCATTCGCCTCTTGAAAGAAGAAATCAAAAACTTCCGGATCGATCTTCAAATGTACTGAGCGGGGTTTCGCGGGGCTTTTTACGTCAGCCTTGGCCCAAAACTCCGCGCCAAGGTTTTCTGTGTCCGGCGCCTTAGGGTCATGAAAAAGCTCCCCCGCCTCCCTCATTTTCCTCAGCTCTGTGAGCGATGCTCTTCTGATATTCTGATCGGTCATGCCGACCTCCTTTCCACGCTGTTATCAGCCGGATCACGTCGCCGCGCTCGGTAAAAACGACGACGAAACACTCTCCCTCGACCATTCCCAGCGCGATCTTTCGGACCTCACCATAGTCGGCCCGATCATCTATGCGCGTTAGAATGGCCCCTTCGAAAATTCCGGCGGCATACAAAAAATCGACGCCACGTTCCTTGATCACCTGCTGCCGCTTCACCTCGTCCCATTCGAATTCCATGGTGATTTCCCCGGCATCTGGCGAGATCATACACAAATAGTGTACATTTTGATAGGGCAAAAAAGCCGGGCAAACCCGGCTTTCTAACTTCGCAATATGGGAGGTGGCGATTAAGCCAAATTTTTCTTGAAAAACGCCACCGAGCGGCTCCAGGCGAGATCGGCGGCGGCCTTGTCGTAGCGGGCCGACGAGGTATCGTTGTTGAAGGCGTGGTTGGCGCCGTCGTAGACGAAGATCTCGAAGGTCTTGCCGCCTTTTTCAAGCGCCGCCTTGAAGGCCGGGATGCCGGCATTGATGCGCTCGTCGAGACCGCCGTAATGCAGCATCAGCGGCGCCTTGATGGCAGGCACGTCCTCGGCCTTCGGCTGGGCGCCGTAATAGGCGACGCCGGCGTTGAGGCTGGGGGACTTCACAGCAAGATTGTTGACCGCACCGCCGCCCCAGCAGAAGCCGATCGCACCGACCTTGCCGTTCGCACCGCTGATGCCCGCGAGATGGGCGCGGCTTGCTTCGCCATTGGCCGAAATCTCTTCAGGCTTCAGCGAGGAGAACATCTGCCGGGCCTGCTCTTCATCCGCCGGCGTGCCGCCCTGGGGCGACAGGAAATCGACGGCGAGTGCATTGAAGCCCTCGAGCGCCATACGGCGGGCGACGTCCTTGATATGGGCGTTGAGGCCGCGGTTCTCATGGATGACGAGGACGCCGCCGCGCGTGCCGGAAGCATTCTTGGGTTTTACGAGATAACCCTTCATCGTCACGCCGTTGGCGCCCGGATAGGTAACGTCCTCCGTGGTCAGCCGTTCGTCATTGGCGGGAATGATCTCCGCCATGGCGGAACTCGCGCCGATCAGGGGCGCAATTGCCGCGGCGGCCGCACCGGAGCCAGCGAGCTGGGTCAGCTTCTCCATGAAGCGACGGCGGTCCAAAGTCAGATGGGTGTATTCATCATAGGCGTCGATCATCGCCTGGGTGATCTTCGGTGTCTCGTTGTCCATGGCTATTCCTCCGTAGCAGACCGTATGACGGGGAAATCTATACCGAGGACCTGCAGCTTGCAGATGAAACACTGAGTGATCCAAGTGCCCGATATTACACTTGTTCGTGAGGTCGGTCGATCGGCCGCTCCGCCGGAATTGTAGCGGAAGCCGCAAGCGCCCATCCTGACGCGGCCAGGCTAGTTCAAAACCAGCCAGGCCGCGAGCCACGCCCACATTGCCATCACCGCAAAAAAACCGACGATGAAGATCGGGCGGCGATAGCGGAGCCGGTTGCTGGTGAGATGCACGTAGGAATGCGTATAGCGGGAAAGCACGAATATCCAGGCAAGGACAACCGTGCCCCAATTGTCTGCAGTCGATACATAAAGAACGAGGCAAACGGCGTAAAACAGGACCGGTAGCTCGAACTGGTTCTTGAGGTTGTTGTGGACAACCAGGCTTTCGCGCGGCTCCTCCCGGTTTTCACGGAACTGACCGGCCGCAGCGCTGCCGGACTTCACAGCAATGTACCGTTTCCTCGACAGGAGCCAGTAGAGAAAGAAGACTAGCGCGGCATGCGCTATCATCGGCCAGAGCGTCGCGTCGGTGGAAAGCATCGGTTCTCCTCATTCGTCAGAGGAACCCAATAACACGGGTTCGCCGATGCACAATGGCGTGCCGTCCGAGCGACGCCACATGGTCTCACCACTGCCTGTGGACTACCCGACTTTGCAATGAGGCAAGGTCGCAGGCATCCAACCAACTATTTCCGAGACTTGAGGAGGAGGCAACGGCCTCCTCCGATCAGAAACGTCAGGCGCCAGAGCCCGGATAGTTGGGGCTCTCGCGGGTGATCGTCACGTCATGCGCGTGGCTTTCGCGCAGGCCTGCGCCGGAGATGCGCACGAAGGTGGCGCGCTCCTGGAATTCCTTGAGATTGGCGCCGCCGACATAACCCATGGCCGCCTTCAGGCCGCCGCCAAGCTGATGCAGCACACCCGAGACCGGACCCTTGTAGGGAACCTGGCCTTCGATGCCTTCGGGAACCAGCTTCAGCGTATCACGCACTTCCGCCTGGAAATAACGGTCGGCGGAACCGCGGGCCATGGCGCCTACAGAGCCCATGCCGCGATAGGCTTTGAACGAGCGACCCTGGTAGAGATAGACTTCGCCCGGGCTTTCGTCGGTGCCGGCCAGCAGCGAGCCGATCATCACGGCGGATGCGCCGGCGGCGATCGCCTTGGCAAGGTCGCCCGAGAACTTGATGCCGCCGTCGGCGATGACGGGAATGTCCTGCGCCCGTGCCGCTTCGACGGCCGACATGATCGCGGCAAGCTGCGGCACGCCGACGCCGGCGACGATACGGGTGGTGCAGATCGAGCCCGGACCGATGCCGACCTTGACAGCATCCGCGCCGGCATCGATCAGCGCCTTGGTGCCGTCCGAGGTGGCGACATTGCCGGCCATGACGCGTACGTGGTTGGAGATGCGCTTGACGCGGGTGACGGCGTCGAGCACGCGCTGCGAGTGGCCGTGAGCCGTATCGACGACCAGAAGATCGACGCCGGCCTCGATGAGACGTTCGGCGCGCTCGAAACCATCGTCGCCGACGCTGATCGCGGCCGCAGCGCGCAGCCGCCCTTGAGCGTCCTTGGAGGCGTTCGGGTTGAGCTGGGACTTCTCGATGTCCTTGACGGTGATCAGGCCGACGCAACGACCTTCGCCATCCACCACCAGCAGCTTCTCGATGCGGTGCTTGTGCAGCAGGCGCTTGGCTTCCGTCTGATCGACGCTGCTTTCCTTGACCGTGATGAGGTTCTCACGGGTCATCAGTTCGTAGATCTTCTGAGCCGGATCGGAAGCAAAACGGACGTCACGGTTGGTGAGAATGCCGACCAGCCGGCCCGGAACGTGACCGCCGCCGTTCTCGACCACCGGAATGCCGGAAATGCTGTAGGACTTCATCAGCGACAGCGCATCGGCCAGCGTCGCGTCCGGGCCGATCGTCACCGGGTTGACGACCATGCCGCTTTCGAACTTCTTGACCTGGCGGACCTGTTCGGCCTGTTCGATCGGGGTGAGGTTACGGTGGATGACGCCGATGCCGCCTGCCTGCGCCATGGCGATGGCAAGCCGGCTTTCCGTCACCGTATCCATGGCCGAGGAAATGATCGGCAGATTAAGCTCGATATCCTGGGCGATCCTCGTCGCGATATTCGTCTGGCCCGGCATGACTTCGGAATGGCCGGGCTGCAGGAGCACGTCGTCGAAGGTAAGCGCATCTGCGCCGGTTGCGGTTTCAATGATGCGTGCCATTGCCAAATTCCTTCGATCTAGAAAATGCGGGATGCGCTCAGGAACGACTCGATACGTCCCGACGCTCCGGCAACAATTGCTTGGAAGTTGGCGAGGGCTGGTAACACGTTCATGACAAGAAGGGAATAGCAAAAACCCGAGAGCGGCTTCTCCCGGGTTTCGGTTGCTTTTCAACAACAATCAGATGTCGAACTGATAGCTCTTCGGCACGAACCGGTAGCCGGTATCCTGCTTTTCGACGAAGCCGACCGCCGGGAAGGGCATGTGATAGCCGAGGAAGGCGACCTTGTCCGTGGCGATCATGTCGAGGACCTTCTTGCGGGTGGCCGCCCCCTGCGCCTTGTCCATGTCGAAACGCACCTCCCATTCGGGCCGCTGAAGCGACAGGACGTAGTGGTTGACCGTATCGGCGGCGAGGATCAGGCGCTTGCCTTGCGATTCGATATTGAAATTCAGCATGCCGGGCGTATGGCCCGGCGCCAACATGGCGGTGATGCCGGAAACCACTTCGCCGCCATCCTTCAGGAAGGTCATCTTTTCGGCAAGCGGCTTCACATTGGCGAGCACGCTCTTCTGGTTGCCCTCTGCAGGCGTGCCGGCGCGGGCGGCATCGGTCCAGAAGTCGTATTCCACCTGGCCAGTGATGTAACGGGCTTTCGGGAAAGCCGGCTTGCCGTCTTCCATGAGCCCACCGATATGGTCGCCATGCATATGGGTGATGACGACGATCGAGATATCCTCCGGCATGTAACCAGCGGCTGCCAATCCTTCGATCAGGCGTCCGACGCCCTGGGCGCGGCCCGGTTTGCCGAGGCCGGTATCGAACAGGATCACGTTGCTGCCGGTATCGATCAGCGTCGGTGAGAAGCTGTTGACGAACTGGTCCGTCGGCAGAAAATTCTCAGTGAGCAGCGCTGCGAGCGTTTCGGGTGGCTGCTTGAGGCCGAAGGTTTCGCCGGGAGCACCGGAGGGGCGGGCGCCGTCCTTTACCGCCAGAACCTGGAAACCACCGAGCTTGAATTTGTGGATATCCGGCGGGGTCACATGATCGATAGCCAATTTCTGCTTCTCCTGGGCAAAAGCCCCGGCATTGATGATCGCCGGAGCGGCGAGAATGCCCAAACCGGCCGTGCCGATAAGGGTGCGCCGTCCGATACCTGAATTCGTCATGATGTCGCTGCCTCCTGGAATTGCGCCGGACCGTCAAAATCGTGTCCTATCCGGGGAAACATAACCGCGCTCCCTGCCGAGGAAATCCGATCTCACGCAGACGTGACCCAAAATCGGAAATGGTGAGATTCCGCAATTGGCAGACGGGAACAAGAGGTCTATGGACGGGCCAATTCCCGCCATTGCAGGCACCCCATGAACCGCATCGTTCCGCTCATTCTCGCCGTCGCCCTTTTCATGGAGCAGATGGACTCCACCGTCATTGCGACAGCACTTCCCGCGATCGCCGCCGACCTCAATGTAGGGCCGATCACGCTCAAACTGGCGCTGACTTCCTACATGGTGGCGCTCGCCATGTTTATCCCGATCAGCGGCTGGATGGCGGACCGCTTCGGCGCCAAGAAGATCTTTCGCGTCGCGATCTTCGTCTTTGTCGTCGGCTCGATCTGCTGCGCGTTCTCCTCCGACCTCCTGCAGTTCGTGCTTTCGCGCTTTCTGCAGGGCATGGGCGGAGCGATGATGACGCCGGTCGCTCGCCTGGTTCTCTTGCGCACCACGAAACGCAGCGAGCTCGTTTCGGCCATGGCGCTGCTTACCATTCCGGCACTGGTCGGCCCCCTCACCGGCCCGCCGATTGGCGGTTTCATCACCACCTATTTCACCTGGCACTGGATCTTCCTGATCAACGTGCCGGTCGGCCTGCTCGGCATCTATCTCGCAACAATCTTCCTGCCGGAAATCGAGACCACCAATCCTCCCTCGATCGACTGGTGGGGGTTCTTCCTGACCTCTGTCACCGCCGCCGGCACGGTCTTCGGGCTTTCCGTCGTCGGCCTTCCGGCGCTACCGCCGGCCGTCGGCATCACGGCGACGGCTTTGGGGCTCGCGGCCGGCGTTGCCTATGTCGTCCATGCGCGCAGCCACCCCGCGCCGATCCTCAACCTGCGGCTCTTCAAGGACGATGCGTTCCGGGCCGCCAGCAGCAGCGGTACGCTGTTCCGCATCTCGACAGGTGCCATTCCATTCCTGATGCCGCTGATGCTGCAGCTCGGTTTCGGCCTCAACCCCTTCCAGTCGGGCCTCATCACGTTTGCGGGCGCGCTCGGCGCGCTGATCGTGAAGTTCGTCGCCCGCCGCGTCTTCGCGATGACCGGGTTCAAGATGACGCTGATCGTCGCAGGCGTGCTCGGCGCGGCAACCACGGCGGCAAACGGCTTTTTCACGCCGGAAACCTCCCACGCGCTGATCGTCGCTTTCCTGCTGATGTCGGGTGTCTGCCGTTCCTTCTTCTTCACCGGCTCGAATGCACTCAGCTATTCCGAGATCAGCGACGAACAGGCGAGCCAGGCGACCTCGATCGCCTCCGTCATGCAGCAGATCAGCATGGCGCTGGGCGTCGCCTTTGCAGCCTTCATCCTCGAGGCCTCGGCGGCCGTCACCGGCACGCATCTGCAGCTCTTCGACTTCCACCTGGCTTTCTTCCTGGTGGCCGCCCTTTCGCTTCTGGCGATCATGCCCCTGCTGAGACTGGACCCGATGACGGGGGCTGCCGTTTCCGGCCACGGAGCCGCCAAGATCCAACCGGAAGCCGGCGAGTAGTCAGGTCCGATCGTCCAGGTCGCGGTCTTCGGCTTCAGCGTATTCCACGTCCGCATCCTCCACCTCGGGTTCCTCCATGTCGGACTCCGGGGCAGTCTCGCCTGCCCTGCGGCCCTTGAAATGCTTGGCGAGCAGGAACATCTCCACCGATTCCTGGCGCGATGCGCCCGGCTTGACGTGGATGACCTGCTTGAAATTCTGCTTCAGCATGTTGAGCAGGTCGCGTTCGGTGCCTCCCTGGAAGGTCTTGGCCAGGAAATGGCCGCCCTCGCCCAGCACCTCGACCGCGAAATGCGCCGCCACCTCGCACAGATGCATGGTGCGCAGATGATCGGTCTTCTGGTGGCCGGTGGTCGGCGCCGCCATGTCCGAGATGACCACGTCCGGCGTGCCGCCGATCGCTTCCATCAACAGGCGCGGTGCTTCCGGATCGAGGAAGTCGAGCTGCAGGATCTTGACGCCGGCGAGCGGCGCCATTTCCAGGAAATCGATCGCCGCGACGCGGATATCATCGTCGGTCGAACCGGTGACATTTGCGGCGATCTGCGACCAGCTTCCCGGTGCAGCACCCAGATCGATGATGCGGCGGGCGCCTTTGAGGATCTGATGTTTCTCGTCGATCTCCAGAAGCTTGAAGGCCGCGCGGGCGCGATATCCTTCGAGCTTGGCGCGCTGGACGTAGGGGTCGTTGATATGACGCTCGAGCCAGCGCCGCGACGACGCCTTGAGCTTGCCCTTCTTGACCTTCTGGCCGAGCTTGCGGCCGGTGCGATTGCCGCTGCCCGGGGATTTGGAGGGTGGTTTCGTCATCGCCTTGCTCCAGCCTCATCCTGTCCGCCGGCACCTGAATTGCCCGCCTGATTGCCCCCTGGGCGGCGCGGCCGCACCCGGCGCCACACGCCGTCGTCGGCCATCATGTCCGTCAACAGGCCCTCGCGCAGCCCTCGGTCAGCCACCCGCATGCGCTGGCTCGGCCAGCGGCGGCGAATCGCCTCCAGAATGGCGCAACCGGCCAGCACCAGATCGGCCCGGTCCGGGCCGATGCAGGGATTGGCGGCACGGCCGGCAAAATCCCAGGAGAGCAGCTTTGCCTGCATGGCGGAGACTTCCGCATCCGACAGCCACAGGCCATCAACCTTGCGGCGGTCGTAGCGCGGCAGGTCGAGATGCACGCCCGCAAGCGTGGTGACCGTGCCCGACGTGCCGATCAGGTGGAAATCCTCGGCGCCCTGGCGGCGGAAGGCGGCAAGCGGCGGGCAATCGAAACCGGCCAGCATGCCTTCGACTTCCATTACCATCGCATCGAAAACCTCGGGCGTCACATCGCGTCCGCCATGCCGTTCCGACAGCGTCACGACGCCGACCGGAAGCGAGGTCCAATGGGTGATGTGATTGGCAAGCCGGCTCGAGCGGCTGTCATCGATACGGATGACGGCGATTTCGGACGAACCGCCGCCGATATCGAAGAGAACGACAGACCGCGCCTCGCGGCCGACCAGCGACGAGCAGCCCGACACGGCAAGCCGCGCCTCGGTCTCGCGATCGATGATTTCCAGTTCCAGCCCGGTTTCCAAGATCACCCGCGCCAGAAATTCCTCGCCGTTTTCGGCGGCCCGGCAGGCTTCGGTTGCGATCAGCCGCATCCGGCGGATCGGCCGGTTGGCGAGCTTTGTGGCGCAGATGCGTAACGCCTCGACCGCGCGGTCCATGGCATCCTGCGACAGACGGCGGCTGGTGCCGAGCCCTTCGCCGAGACGGACGATCCGCGAAAACGCATCGACGACGCGAAACTGGCCCGGCCTTGTCGGCTGGGCGATCAGCAGGCGGCAATTGTTGGTGCCGAGGTCGAGCGCCGCATAGAGATCGTTGACGTAGGAGAATTTTTCGCCGCGCTGCTCAGCACCCGGGCTTTCAGCTCCGGCCCTGCCGCGGACATCCTTGGAGGAAACCTGGCCCGGGCCGGCAGGCGCTGGAGCCTTGGCCACACCGGGCGCCGCCTTGGCAGGTGTCAGCGGCCGGCCCTGCAGGCCGCGGCCGCCTCTATTCTTCTTGCGCCGATTACGGGACGACGACTTGGCCGAGTGCGGCTGTTGACCGCCCTCGGCACGAACCGGAACCTGCTGTGCTGCGGGTGCGATGTTCGCCCCCTGTACCGGCTGCTGGGCGCCCGCGGATTTCGCGCGGCGCCGCTTGCGCTTGCGCGCCGACGGGTTGGGTTCCTGGCTGTTGGGACGTCCGGCAGAGGCGGCCGAATCGACCGCTTCCGAATTGGTTACAGGCGCCGCGTCACGACGTTTGCCGTTCCGCTTCGCCTTCCGACGCCTCGAGGATTTACCCTCTCCGCGCGGTACCGCCGACGCCCCGCCTTCCGGCGGCTTTGCGCCGCTATCGGGGTCCATCACTGTTAAGTCCATCTCGCCGCGCAAAGCCTCTTGAAGGTATGCCGCTGGCGTCTGATTGTTTCGTTGGTGCGAAGATAACAGGCGGGGGCGATTTCGCCAACGGCTTTTTGCCGACCATGTCATCGCCCTGTCATCAGCCCGCTTTCGAGCTTTTCCGCGCCTGAGAAGAGAAAGCCTCCGCAGCGTCGATTTTTTTCGAAATCGGTATTTGCAATCCGCCCGCTTTTGTTTATAAGCGCCGCACACCGGCCCGGGCATTCACCGGCGCGCCCTGCTGGGGAATAGTTCAACGGTAGAACGACGGACTCTGACTCCGTTAATCTTGGTTCGAATCCAGGTTCCCCAGCCAAACTTTTCTTGGACATTTTCAGTTGCTTGCGCAAGAAGCGTTCCGACCTGAACGCTTTCATGTTGCGTCTTGTTGCGCGCTAATTCCCTTGAATTCCGGGCATTTCCCGGCACACTTGGCAAATCCATGCAACATGGCTGGCCGTGCCGAGGGCAAGCCATCGACCGAAAGTGGAGAAGACATGAGCCAAGATGGATATTTTCGCGAAAAACTGAGCGCCGGCGTCTCTTGCCTTGTAGGCCTCGGTTCGATCAAAGATCGACTCGCCAACGCCTTTATATCGATGATCACAGTCAGCCCAGGGGGCTTTTCCGATCCTGAGATGGGGAATCGCTATGCGGAAATTTATGCTCGTGTGACGGCCCAGGACGCCGTTTCCGACGAAGGAAAGATCATGGCCACGTTGGGCAGTATCAGCGACGAGGAAGCGGCCGAAATTGCGCACGATGTGTTTGAACTTCACACCGCGATGCAACGCGCGGCCGACAAGGTCTAAACCTGTCTAGACCTTAAGCGTCGTAACGAGACGACGCTCGTTCGCCAAGCCAACGTCCGAGCGCGCCACACGGCGAAGCTGACCGCTCTGCACGGCTATGCGGAACTAGACGCGGCCGTAGCGGTCGGCGACATATTTTGAGCCTGCGGAAAGGAAATCCAAGCGAGACTCGGCGTACGCTCTGTAGGCCTCCACCCCGCCTTCATTCAGTGATTCAATTTCATTTTTCAGACGCTTTAAGCCGGCATTCCCCATCCAGATCAAGTAATGGTCTGACTTCAGGTTGAGGATTTGCATTTTTTCCATCAACTCTGGAAAATGGATCAAGGCGATTGACACCGCTTTATATATCGGCTCCGGAGGTAGGTCTTTGACTTCGCCAAATACAACGACGTTCCTCTTTTCAGTTAGCCAGTGGTCATGCTCGTACACCGCCTCGATTATTTTTTCGAAACTCTCATTTCGTTTTTGTTGCTTCGATGCCCGCGATGTCAGTAGGTGAGCTAAGAATGGCCCGATTGCTCCGCCGATAGCCGCGATGACACCGCCTATGATGACAGGCAGAAGCACAGTCCAGGTCGAAGTTGATGCCGCCGAATCCACGTTGCGCCCCCGCCTATCGTTGCACTCGACTCACAACATACCAGTTCCTCGCGAACTCGGCGAAATTCTGCGCAAGGTGGGGAATTTCCCCACCCATCCGCCAGAACCTTCTAGCGACTGCACCGGACAACCTGTCTGCCGTTCCAAAATCGGATCTCGCGAAGCAACGTGGTCTCACAATGATCCGCTGACGCATGACGATTAGGCAGAACAATAGAAGAACGAATTTGCTTGTGGATTAAAGATCGCAAAATCCCCAATCGGGAGCATTTTCCCACATAATGCGGGCGTAGCCGAGGTTGCGGACGCGCTAACGACGCACGGAAGCCCGCTTCCCCGACTACTGGCTCCCCGGAGGGAGGGAACGGTTACCGCCGTTTCCTCCCGACACGGGCACCACGCATTGTGCCGCCTTATGCTCCTGAGTGCAAAGCCTCAACGTAAAATACATTGCCTTTTTCCACAGCCACACTTCGCCCATTATATCGCGGAGGAAGCGGACAAGCGCGCTTATTCCGCCGCCGCCTTCGCGCCATCCTTGCGGCTTTCCCATTCCTGCGGAGTCAGCGTCTTGATGTCGAACTGGTCGCGGGTCCGGGCATAGGTGTGCCCGCCCATGCGCCCCACCGCGTCCATGAGCTGCTGGTCGATATGCAGGTTCGACGGGTTGACCGCGTCGCTGCGGACATAGACGCCGAGCACCTCGCCTAAGATGATTTCCCGCGCCGGGCCGACCTGCAGGGTCGTATGCCGGCGGCATTCCAGCGCTGCCGGTGCCGCGAGAATGCGCGGGCTGCGCACCATCTGGCCGGGGACGGTCGCAAGGCCTGCCTCCTCCATCTCGTCGACCTCGGGGCCGAACTTGATGGCGCAGACCTCCATCTGGTCGACCAGCGCGTTATCGCAGATGTGGACCGTGAACTCTCCGGTCTCGCGGATGTTTCGCGCCGTGTCCTTGAAACGCATGTCCGAATAGTTCTCGACGCCGATGGCGATGATGGCCGGATCATGGGTCAGCACATTGAAGAAGCTGAACGGACCGGCATTGGGCTGCCCTTGCCTGCTGACCGTCGTCACCAGGGCGATGGGGCGCGGGATCACGGTGCCGATCAGAAGCTTGTAGCGTTCCCGCTCGTTGAGCTTGGCGAAATCGAAATGGGTGTGGTCGGTCATGTGTCAGGCCTCGGCAGCGATACGATGGGTTTCAAGCGGGGTGTGGCGGGAGAGGTTCTCGAACCCGTCCTTGGTCACGACATACATGTCGCCGACATTGCAGCCGGCGGAGAGCGGTTCCAGCCACTGGGTGTGCAGCACGAACACCATGCCTTCCTCCATCCGGTCGTAGTTGTGGGAGGAGATGTTGAAACTGTTTTGGCTCCCGGCCATGCCGACGGAATGGCCGAGATTGGGGTTATGCGGGCCTTCCGTCGCCGGATAGACATGCATGAGCTTGCGGCCCTGCGCCTCCCAGTCGATGTTCTTCACATACTGGCGCGGGATCAGCCGTGCGCTGCCGTCATCCATCGGCGCCCAGTTATAGGGCATGGTGCGCGCCTCCGAGGAAGTCAGCATGCCGCGCTCGATCATCGGCCCGAAGGCGGCATTGTTGACGTCGCGCATCAGCGCACCCGGCCGGATCAGTTTTTCGGCGCGCTTGACGCCCTCGATGCAGGCAGCAAGCACCTCTTCCTGCCGCTTGGTGATCTTGCCGACGGCGATCATGCGGGCGGTCTGGGCCGTGTAGCCGCGGTAGGTGATGTTGGAGACATAGAGATTGATCAGGTCACCCGGACGCACGACATGGCCGTAGGGTTTGCCGCAATGGGTGCCGAACTCGTTGATGCCGATCTGATAGCCGTCACCAGTCTCGCCTCCAAAGGAAAGCTGGGCCTGCGTGAAGGCGGCATAGATCTCGTGGTCGGTCACGCCGGGCCTGGCGACGTGATAGGCGGCCTGCGTCGCGATGCTGACCAGTTGCGCGGCTGCCCGGAACATCTCGATCTCGCGCGGTGAACGCAGCTTCTGCATCCGGTCGAGAAGAGCGTTGTCGGCGATGAACTTGCTCTTCGGCATCAGTTCGTCGAGCGCCGCCCAGCAGGTCAGCGAGGTGCGGTCGCCGATCCGGCCGATCTGGGCCTTTGCGAGCCCGAGGCTGGCCAGCACTTCGGCGCATTTCTCGGCAGTCTTGATCACGGAGTCGCCCGGACGATCGGCATATTCGCGGCCGATCGGGCCAATCTGCCAGATATCCTCGACCAGCACCGGTTCACCGCCCGGCGGCAGCAGCACGGACTGGGTGAAGAAGGACAGAAGCGTCAGCGGCTTGTCGGTGTCTGTCGGGATGATCAGCACACCTTCGCGCATCCAGTCGCAGATATAGCGGAGATAGTGGTTCGATGTGTGAAACCAGCCGACTCCGCCGGTGTGGACGATCAGCGCGTCATGCCCCGCTTCGACCGCCTGACGGCGGATGCGACGCAGGCGATCCTCGAACTCCTCGACCGGCAGCGGCAGTGGTGCGGAAAAATCGAAGTCCGGCTGGAAATCGGCGAGCAGCGATCCGACACGATAAGAGCCCGCCTTGGTTGCGCGCATGTTCATTGGGTATTCCTTCCAGAATTCTAAAAATGGGTCAGGCCTGCTTCTGCGGTGCCAGCACCCGTCTTGCGACAAGCAGCACCACGAGCGTGAGAGCGATCAAAACTCCCGACATCGCGGCAACGCGGACGTCGAGCGACTCTTCGATGAGAGCGAACATCCTAAGCGGCAGCACCGTCGTTCGGGCATCGGCGAGGAAGAGCGAGACGGACACGTTGTCGAGCGACTGGATGAAGACGAGAAACGCACCGGCAAGGATGCCCGGCAGCAGGAGCGGCAAGGTTACGCGCCTCAGCGTCGTGAACCACGTCGCCCCCATCACCGTCGAGGCCTCCGCCAGCGATGGATTGATCCCCTGGGCAACAACGGATGCGGCTCTGTACATCAGCGGTCCGAAGACGACCACATGGCCGGTCACTGTCAGCCAGAGCGAAGGCTGGAAGCCGACGAAGTTGGCGACGATCAGCGCCGCGAGACCGTAGACCAAGCTTGGCAGGACCAGCGGCGCGAGCAGGAGAGGCTCGATGGAACTCACAGTGCTGCGTTTCATCCGCGCCATGCCGATGGTGGCGGGAACTGCAAAGAGCAGCGACCCGAGAACCGCAAGAGCGGCAATCTTCAACGAATTGCCGGCCGCGATGTGCTCGGTTCCCGAACGGATCGGATCGAACAAGGCCTCGTACCAGCGGATCGAAAAGCCCTGCGGCGGGTATTTCAGGGTCTGCCCTGATGTAAACGACATGGTGATCGCGATGATGATCGGGGCGACCAGATAGATCAGGCTGAGACCGCCGAAGCCGAAGACGAATGCCTTGTAGAGGAAAGCGGGGATCGGATTTTCACGCTTGTTACGCATGGCCCACGAGCCTCCTGTGGCGGGAAATCATTGTCATTGCGACGAGCAGAATTCCGGTCGACAGCAGCAGGACGACGGCAATCGCCGATGCCATGGACCAGTCGAACAGCGTGCCGACCTCGCGATAGATGAGTTGCGGAACGTAGACGTTGCGGGCGCCGCCGATGACCGCCTGGGTCACGAAGGAACTGCTGGTACTCGCAAAGACGAGGATCCAACCTGCCAGCAGGCCCGGCAGCATCATCGGCAGAAGTACGGTCACGAAAATTCGCCATGGCCCGGCCCCGGAGACCTGCGCGGCCTCAGTGAACTGGACGGGTGTCCGCGACAGGATCGCGATCAGCGGCAGGATGATAAGGGGCAGATCGATCTGGCACATGGCCAATACCAATCCGAGTTCAGTGGACATCAGCGAGAACGGTTGTCCTGCAAGACCGAGAGCCACGAAGGTCTCGCTGATCGGCCCCTGCCGCCCGAGAATGACGATCCAGGCAAAGGTTCGCACCACGTTGCTGGTCAGCATCGGGATGAGCGTCAGAAAAATGATGACCTGTCGCGCAGTCTTGCCGCTGTGCCAGTACAGGAGCGCGATCGGAATGCCGAGCAAGGTCGTGCTCGCCACGGTTTGCAGACCGAGCTTGGCGGTGTTCATCAGCACGCGATAATTGAACGCATCGCCGAGGAAGCGTCCATAATTGTTGAGTGTCAGTCCGTCCGGACCGATGAAACTGAACCCGATGAGAACGGCGAGCGGCGTCGCAAAGAACGCCACCGACAAGAGGAGCATCGGGATAACGTATGGGAAGCCGCTCGCCTTCATTGTCTTATCTCAGCCAGCAACGAGGGCGTCGAACTTGCGGATCCATTCCGCACGGTTCTTGTTGATCGAAGCCCAGTCCGGATAGATCATGCTGGCAAGCTGGTCGCGCTTGACAAAAGCCTCGATGCCGGGCGTCAGGGTGACTTGCCCATTGGTCGGGAACATCTCGCGTGGCGGCATCTTCAACTGATCCTGTGCCGCCTTGGAGATCGCCGCATCCATGTAAGCATAGGCGGCCTCGACGTTCTTCGAACCCTTGGTCAGGTGGATGTTGACGGGGGCTGCGGGAGAGCCGGTTTCCGGCTGAACGAACTCGGCCTTGAGGCCCATGCTCTTCAGGCGCGCGACGTTGCCGGTCGAGCACATGAAGACCGCGATCTCGCCCTGCTGGAACAGCGTCATCTGGTGGTTGGTGCTGGCGACGACGCCCTTGATCTGCTCCGGATTGTCCTTGAACAGCTTGAAGACGGCGTCCATGTCCGTGGCGCTGGTCCCGAAGATCTTGGCGATCTGGCTATAGGCCATGACGCCGGTGTTCGAACCGAAGCCGGTCCAGGATACCTTGCCCTTGTAGGCGGGATTTTCGAACAGATCGCGATAGCCCTTGGGAGCCGGCACGAGATCGGGATTGTAGGCGATGCCGTTGACTTCGATCGTCACGGTCGGGCCGTATTCGCCCTGGAAGGCCGGGTCGAGCATGCTCCAGTTCTTGAGCTTGCTCGGATCGATCTTCTGGATCAGATCGTTGTCGATGGCGGTCGCCATCTGGCCGGGCGACATCAGCAGCGTGTCGTAAGGCGGGTTGCCGGGGCTCGCCATCACCTTGGCGAGCTGGTCCTGCGCCAGTGCCGGGGCGACCGTCAGATCGAAACCGGCTTGCTTGACGAGCGGCGTCAGAACCGTGCGGTAGCCATCTTCCCAGTTGCCGGGGAAGGTTGCGGCGACGACGCTGCCGCCGGCGGCGCGGGCGGAAAACGGCATGGTTGCGGCTGCGGCCGCACCGGCAGCGAGCAGGCCAAAATTACGGCGGGTCATATTGAAGTTGGTCATGCGATCACCTCTGTTGGTTATTGATTGACGGCTTTCATTCACTGGCTTCATTCACCGGGAGACTTCCGGTTCACCCGGAAAGACATGGGCTCGTGCGGTGTCGATCTCGGCAAAAACCTGCGTCCCGGTTTCGGGAACGAAGGTCGAAGGGCCGCGAACCTCGGACGCACGCAGATTGGTGCCGTCGTCGAGGACGAGGTCGTGGACGAGCGTCGGGCCGAGCGGCACGGATACGGTCACGCGTGCCGCAAGCGAATTTTCGCCTGGCTGGCTTGTCAGCCGAACCTCCTCGGGCCGGAAGGTGACGGTGACCTTCGATCCGGCAGTAAAGTTCAGGCGGCGCGGCAGGCGAAGAGCCTTGTCACCGGGCAAGCCGATCAACGTGGCTTCAGGATCCAGATGCGCGACCGTTCCGCGGAGAATATTGGCCTGCCCGATGAAGGTGTTGACGAACAGCGTGTTCGGCCGGTCGTAAACGGCCATCGGCGTATCGATCTGCTCGACATTACCCTTGCTCATCAAGACAAGACGGTTTGCCAGGCTCTGGGCCTCTTCCTGGTCGTGGGTGACGATCAGCGTTGTGATCCCGAGCGTTTTCTGAAGATGCAGAAGCTCGACCTGCAGGTCGAAGCGAAGCGCCCGGTCCAGTGCGCCGAACGGCTCGTCGAGCAGAAGCAGCGAAGGGCGCCCTGCTATGGCGCGGGCAACCGCGACACGCTGCTGCTGGCCGCCGGACAGTTCGCGTGGGAGCCGATTGCCGTAACCGTTGAGGCGAACGAGGGACAACATTTCCTCGACGCGTGCCTTTCGTACGGCACGCGGAACCTGCTGGCAGGCGAGTGGATAGGCGATGTTCTCGGCCACGGTCAGATGCGGGAACAGCGCATAATTCTGGAAGACCATGCCGATGCCACGAGCTCGGGCTGATATGTTGGCAAGGTCGGCCCCACCGAGCACCATTCGGCCAGACTTTGGGTGGATCAAGCCTGCAATAGCCCGGAGCACCGTAGACTTGCCGCAGCCGCTTGGCCCGAGGAGTGCGACGATTTCTCCAGCGTTGACCTCAAAGGACACATCGCTGACGGCATTCTGTCCGCCATAACTGTGCGTGAGGTCTTTGACACTGAGCTGCTTTCCTTCGATCGAGTTCGCAATATGAGGCATGCAAATTCCCCCATGATCTGCCGCAACGATGGGACGCGAGTAGCGACCGGGAGCTAAGCGGATATCTCGTTGGCTAAAAAATCTGGTTTCGGTCTGGTTCATGCCAATCGAATTGCAAGCACCGTGCCAGTTCCAAACTGCCAACCGAAGAATCGAAGCAAGGCAATGTTTTAAATATGTTATTTTTGTCGAAGTGAAATTCGCAAGTTTATTATCATAGAGTTTTGAATCTGAATAAATCAGTGTGACTGCATATAATTTGGTCTCGATAGTTTAGTTCTTGAGCAGAAACTTGGTATCCGGCCGGGAGAATTCACGCCACTTTTCACCGGAAACTTGCCCATTGCAGAGTTTTCGTCTTCAAAATCAGGCAAATATTCCTATAATTGGAGCTAAATTGGATTGGGCGCGGCGTTTCCCCTGACAACAACGTTGAGATCGATGAAAATTTATGCATTCATATTCGTATGAATACGCGAAACTAATTTCGAAACATTATACGAATGTCGACGATAGAAATATCTAGCTTTCTTCTCAATAACTTAGGAATCAGCCCGTCAACTTGGCACGGCGATTGCTTCAAAATCCCCGAGAATTCAAACACAGCAAAACAACGAAAGGGGATCCCATGAACAGCATCAACGGAATTCTGAGAAGCGGACTTGCCGGCACATTCGCAGCCTTGCTCTCCCTGTCGGCACAGGCAGCCGAAGGCCCAGCGGTAAAGATGATACCGGAGGCGGACGTGGCGAAGCTGCCGGGCATAGCATTCAACCAGAAACTTGCGGACGGCCTGCCGCCTGCCATCAAGGCGTCGAAGGTCCTCAAGGTCGCAACCGACCTCACCCCGCCGATCAGCTTCCGCGCAGAGGATGGAAAGCTGATCGGCATCGATGCCGATATCGCGGCCGCGCTTGGCGTTGTTCTCGGCATCGACGTGCAGATGACCGATGTCGGCGCTGGGGCTGCAATCGTTCCTGCGATCCTGTCGAAGCGTTTCGACATGACCGTCTCCGGCATCAACGATGATCCGGAACTGGAAAAGCAGGTCGATGTCATCGACTACATGTATGACGCGACCACGATCATGACCATCAAGGACAACCCGCTCGGCATCAAGAGCATGGCGGATCTCTGCGGCAAGAAGGTCGCGGTGCCGGTCGGCACTTTCCAGGGGCGCATGGTGGAGGCCGCGTCGGCCAAGTGCGCCACGCCGATCAACATCATGTCCATCCCGAAAATGCCCGACGTATTGCAGGCAGTGCGCACCGGCCGCGCCGATGCGACCGTCAACGGTTATGCCACGAGCGTCTACACCACGGCAAACCAGACCGGCAGAGGCGTCGGCCTGCAGGCTCTTCCGGATGTCCGCCTCGCAGTCGGATATCTCGGCATGCTGGTATCCAAGGACAACCCACAGCTTCGCAACACGGTCGTGGCAAGCCTTCAACATATGGTCGATAGCGGCGCCTATGAAGCCATCATGAAAAAATGGAGCCTTGGCCCGCTGGCCGTGAAGACGGTCAAGGTCAACGACGCCGCCAGCATGCCGGTGGATTGAGCCCATGTCCCTTTTTGCTCAACCCGTCAGCATCGCCATGGCACCTCCCGTCGGCAAGCCGATACGGTGGGGGCAAATCACAACCGGCACCAGCGCGATCCTCGCGCTGGCTCTCCTTATGATGATCATCGGCCGTAGCCAGAGCGTTCAATGGAGCGAAATCCCTCGTTTCATGATCGATCCGATGATCCTGGGCGGCGTCGTCCTGACGCTCCAACTGACGGCAGGCGCGATGCTGGCCGGGATCGCCGTCGGCTGCATCGTCGCCATCATGGCCACCAGCCAGAACATCGTGCTGAAAACAATGGCCGTCGGCTTCGTATGGTGGTTTCGGGGCGTGCCGCTGATCGTCCAGATCTTCTTCTGGTTCAACATTGCGCTTTTCATCCCCGAGGTCGGTCTCGGCGCCTATACAATATCGATCAATGATCTGGTCACTCCCGCGGTCGCCGGGTTCCTGGCGCTCGGTCTGCACGAGGCCGCCAATATGAGCGAGATCATTCGCGGCGGCCTGACGGCGGTGGATCGCGGACAGCGTGAAGCGGCATCGTCCCTGGGCTTGAGGCCACTGCAAACCTTGCGGACGGTCGTTCTGCCGCAGGCGGTCCGCCTCATCGTTCCACCGACCGGGAACCAGGCGATCGGCATGCTGAAGGCCAGCGCCATCGTCTCCGTCATCGGCATGCAGGATCTGCTGACCCAGGCGCAGGCCATCTATGCGCGCAACTTTCTCGTCATCGAACTGCTGTGCGTTGCGTCGCTCTGGTATCTCGCGATCACCACGGTCGCCTCGATCGGTCAGCATTTCCTGGAGCAGCAGCTCGCACCCAAGGGCCGGTCTGGCGGCTCGCAAAAGGAGACCCGGCGACGGACGTGACAGCCCGACGCCATCGTTCAATCCAACCAAGCAAGGATCGCCAGCGCAGCGTATCCGATCAGGAAACCCCAAGGAGCAGACCATGAGACTGGGCATTGATGCACAGAAACTTCCCGAGGCCACAAAGCGTGGGCCGCTTGCAAGCCTAGACCATGTCAAGGACCTCGGCCTCGGTGGCCTTTTCTTCACCACGGTTCTCGATATGAGCCCGACGCTGGACAAGGGCGAACTGCGCGACATCAGGGCGAAGGCCGACGAACTCGGCCTTTATCTCGAAAGCGGCGTCGGCAAGATCAATCCCTATTGCAGCGCCGAGGCGCCGGAGTTCAGGGCAATCGGCGACGGCGACATCATTCTCGGCTTCACCCGGATGATCGAGGCCGGCGCTGCCATCGACTGCCGTGAACTCTGGGTATCGCCCGGCAATTTCAAATCGGAGTATCGCGGCAGGTTGGCGAATGACCGGTTCCGGACCGACGTCACCTGGGAAGAGCAGTTGCTCGCCATCGAAAAGGTTCTGCTGAAGCTGGCACCTGTCGCCCGTGCCAACGGCGTTCACCTCAACATGGAGACCCATGACGAGATCACCTCCTTCGAAATTCTTCGGCTGATCGAAAAGGTCGGCGAGGATTGCATGGGCGTGGTCTTCGACACGGCCAACGGTCTGCAGCGCGCAGAACATCCGGTCTTTGCCGCAAAACGCGTCGCGCCCTATGTCCGCCAGACCCACGTGAAGGACGCCTATGTCGGACGGGCACCCGGTGGCCTGGATTTCCAGACCCGCCCGGTCGGCGGCGGCATCGTCGATTTCGGCTCGATCCTTCCCATCCTCGCAAGAGCGAACCCAGATCTGAATTTTTCGCTGGAAGTTGCCGCTTCCGTCGAAGACAAGCCCCGAAAAGCCAATCCACGCCAGTGCATCCAGATCGACGACCCGATCTGGCGCGCTGGCCACCCGGATCTCAACACCGAAGAGCTGGATGCTTATATCGCCATGGTGGACGCATACGAAAAGCGCGTCACATCTGGTGAAATTCCGGATTGGGAAGCGTACGAAGCCAGCCAGTACGGCTACCCCACCTATGAGGAGCAGTCCTACGGCTACAAGGAAGCTGTGACCTTCATCAAGGACTCAGCTCGCTACGTCGAAAGGATTTGCGCGGAAAACGGTATCTCTCTTTCTTCGTCGGTGACAAAGCGGCAGGCTGCCTGAACGATCAGTCCATCAGCATCGGCGGCATGAGCTGCCGATGCCCTTTAAAATCATGGGAAAGTCTGGCTTTTTGTCGAGATCGGCATATACGCAGGAATATTCTCATGGAAAAAATAATGCTGCCGTAAGGGCATTTGGAGCAGGAAATGAAAAGGACGCGCCGTCAAAGCGCCAAGGCCACGCCGAACGCAAATAATACAGCGGATACGGCCGAAACCAACAATGACGATGTTTCTGAGCGTATCAGGACCACGCTCGCCGCGGCCATTGGCGAAGGTGCACTGAAGCCGGGCACCAAGATTCTCGAGGATGCGATAGCCGAACATTTCGGCGTCAGCAGAACGGTCGTCCGAGGAGCGCTCGGCGTTCTGGAAAGCGACCACCTTCTGGAGCGAAAGAAAAATCGCGGCACTTTCGTTGCAGAACCCGGCATCGAAGAAGCCAGGGCTCTTTTCGAATCACGCCGGAAACTGGAGCACGTCATCCTCGAACTCGTCATGAACCGCGCCGAAGCGGAGCAACTGGACGCTCTCGAAAAGCTGACGGACGAGGAAGAACATATCCATCATCACGGCGACGAAAAGTCGAAAACGGTCCTGTCCGGCAAGTTTCACATCGTGCTCGCCCAACTCGGCGGCAACGCGGTCATGACCGAAATGTTGTCGAAGATCGTTGCCCGCCTCTCGCTGGTGATGGCCCTCTACGAGGAAGAGAAGCAGGACGACTGCGGCGCCGATCACCATCGCCTGATCGTGACTGCGCTGAAAGCCAAGGACCTGGTGAAGGCGCAGCAGTTGATGGACCATCATCTTGCTGACATCGAAGGCCGCGTGCGGCTCACCGAGGGCCAGGGCGACCGGCATACGTTCATGGCTGTGCTGGAGAACTTTTCGTAAACTGGATCGACTCCCAACGTAAAAAAGCGTGTGACGCCCTCCATATTCCGGGGATGCCTGGATCTGTGTGAAAGACGACTGGGGACCCCGTTCGACTGCTCAGACAAGCCGTGACAAATGACAGTGTCATAGCCGGAAGCGCACGGTCTGAGGAACGGTTTCCATCGCTTCCGAAGCCGATGGTTTGGCTTTGCAACAACTCCTCAAGACGGACTATCTCCTCCTCTGGCTCGTTCAGAGGATGGAAATGAATAGCACTTGCAGCGCAGTCTTTGCCGAGGACATTCTCGCCAATTTTCAATCTGGCAAATACTTTTCGACGTTTAGCCACTTTGGATCGGCTACGCCTTTCGCCCATCCTTCGATGTGCTGGCATGACATGGCGGAGTGATCGGTTCATCGTCACGAAAGTCATGTCTCAAGCAAAGGAGGAATGCTGTGATGTCAACGAAGTTGCTGCAGATTATCACTCTAAGCGCGGGGATGGTCCTTGCCGGGACGGGTTTCTCGGCGAGTTATGCGTGCGGAGCCGGCGAGTGTGAACCGCCGCCTGAAACCTCCAAAGGCAACAACGGCTGGGGACAGGAAAAGAACCAAGGAACGAACGACGGGACCAACGCCGGTAGTGACAATGGTGGCACCGCCGCTTCCAAGACCGCGAGCACCGACAGGTAAACCCGCGACTGCTTCGGCGGCGTAGCGATACTACGCCGCCGATTCCATCTGACCCAGGCGGACAGATTCTCCGGGAACAACATGGAGCAGATAATTCAACTCTGATGCAGCGACCAAGACACGCAGCCACGTTGACGGATATCAATGGCCGGCAAACACCGGCGGTTATCCTCCTCGATCGAGCGCCTCTCGTTTGCCGACAAGGGCGCAGTTTGATCTGGAGCGCCGATGCCTGCAAATTCAGTCCTCGTCCAATCCGAGCGCGAAGAGAACAATGCGGCTTCCGAAGGGCTGAGCAGCACCGAAGCGGCGGAGCGTCTGGCGCGGTTCGGCCTGAACCGCCTTCCCGAACCCCGGGCCTCGTCCCTGTTCCTGATCTTCCTTGCGCAATTCCGCAGCCCGCTGATCTATATCCTGCTGATCGCGGCGGCAGTTTCGCTTCTGGTCAGCGAGGCGGAAGATGCCGTTTTCATCGGCATCGTGCTGGTGTTGAACGGTGTGATCGGCGGCATCCAGGAATATTCCGCCGGCCGTGCGGCGGCGGCTTTGCGCAATCTCGAACAACCGTTTGCGACGGTCGTCCGCGACGGGATCGCGCAGGAGATCGAGGCGCGCCTGCTGGTTCCGGGCGATCTCGTGCGGATCGAGGCGGGCGGGCGCATCCCCGCCGATATCGAACTTTTCGAGGCCAACGACCTGCTCTGCGACGAGTCGCTTCTGACTGGCGAATCCGCGCCGGCGCGCAAGACGGTGACCATCGTCGGCGCACCGCCCGAAAACAAAAAATCCGGCCTTGCATTTGCGGGCAGCCTCGTCACGCGCGGGCGCGGTGCCGGCCTGGTGGTTGCGACCGGTCTTTCGACCGAAATCGGCAGGATCGCCGCCGAGATCGGCAAGGCGTCTGCCACTCAGCCGCCGCTGCTGATCCGGCTCAAGCATTTTTCGAACATGATCGCCTGGAGCGTCGGGCTCGCTTCCGTCGTCCTCGTCGCCGCTGGCCTGTTCCGCGGGCTTGCCTGGGACGACCTGTTCATGATGTCGGTCGGGCTTGCGGTCAGCGCCATCCCGGAGGGCCTGCCGATCGCCATCTCGATCGCGCTGGCGATCAGCATGCGCCGCATGGCCAGGCGTAACGTCATCGTCCGCCGCATGCCGGCGGTCGAGTCGCTCGGTTCCTGCACAATGATCGCCACCGACAAGACCGGAACGCTGACCCTCAACGAGCTGACCGTCACCGATATCCGTCTTCCCGACGGCAGCGAACTCATGCTCGATGCCGGCATGGATCTCGATACCTGCGAGATCCGCGGGTCGAACCTCAGCGCTGCGGAGGCGCGTGATCGTGCCGGGAGACTGCTGAAGGCGGCCGTTCTGCCCAATGAGGGTGGTCTGACCCGCCAGGCGGATGGCTGGAAAGGTGTCGGCGATACGGTCGATATCGCTCTCCTGGCTGCAGCCCGCAAGGCCGGGCTCGAGCAGGAAGCGATGAAGGACGATTACCCGCTGATCGCGCGCATTCCCTATGAGCCGGACCTCAAATATGCCGCCTCCTTCCATCGCCGGAGCGGGCGGGTACGCATCTTCGTCAAGGGGGCGGCGGAAACCCTGATCGACATGGCGGACCGGATGGACGGCGGCAACGGCGTCATGCCGATCGATCGCGAGATACTTCTCCGACAGAAGGAGGAGATGGCAGAGCGCGGCCTCAGAGTGCTCGCGTTCGCGGAAGGGGAAATCCGCAGCGGCTCGGAGGAGACCTTCGGTTACCATCACCTGGTCGACCTGGTGTTTCTCGGCCTTGCCGGCATGCAGGATCCGATCCGCCCGGAAATTCCGCAAGCGATCCAGGACTGTTACTCGGCCGGCGTGACGGTGGTGATGGTGACCGGCGACGACCCGAAGACCGCTGCCGCCATCGCCGCGGAGGCCGGGTTACGGTTCCTGCCCGATCAGATCACCAGCGGTGCCGATGTCGGCAAGGCCGAGGAAGCCGGTCCGGATGCGCTCGACGAGCTGACCGGGCGGGCGCGAATCTATGCCCGGGTGGCACCGGCGCAGAAGCTTGCGATCGTGCTGTCGCTCGCCCGCAACGGCCACTTCGTGGCCGTCACCGGCGACGGGATAAACGACGCCCCCGCCCTGAAACACGCCCATGTGGGGGTGGCGATGGGCCGCAAGGGAACGGAAGTCGCCAAGGAAAGCGCCGATATCGTCGTCACCGACGACAATTTCGCGTCCATCGTCAGCGGCATCCGCGAAGGCCGCACCGCTTATTCCAATATCCGCAAGGTGATCCTCATGCTCACCGCGACGGGTGCTGCCGAAATGCTGCTTTTCCTGCTGGCAATCCCGCTCGGGCTACCCATGCCGTTGCTTCCGGTGCAGCTGCTCTGGCTCAATCTCGTCACCAACGGCATTCAGGATGTCGCGCTTGCCGGCGAGAAACCTGAAGGCGACGAACTGGCACGACCGCCGCGCCGCCCGAAGGAGCCGATCTTCGACCGGTTGATGATCCAACGGATCGTCCAGTCGACGCTGGTCATCGGCGGCGGCGGTTTCGCGATCTTCTCCTATCTGCTCTATCAGGGCTACGAGATTTCGCAGGCGCGCAACCTGCTGCTGCTGCTTTTCGTGCTGTTCGAAAACGTCCAGACCTTCACCAGCCGCTCGGAGCGCCGATCGGTCTTCTCGTTGAATTTTTTCGGCAACCCGCTGCTGATCCTGACTGTCATCGCGGCCCAGGCCATCCATATTTCGGCAATGTATATCCCCTGGTTCCGCGAAACCCTCGATCTCGCGCCGATCTCGTTTGCCGAGTGGGCGTTGATGATGCTTGCCGCCTCCTCGATCCTGGTCGTCACCGAACTGGACAAATGGCGCCTCCGTAGAACGAACCTGGCCTGAAGGCCGCCCGCGCTCAGATTGCGCTAGGTCAAGGTCGGCGCGGGTACGATGCGGGAAGCTCAGGGCAAGCGACGGATGATCGCAACCACAGGAGCACAGGATGCTTGCCAAAGATTTGATGACGACCAGGGTGGTTCACATCAGCCCCGGAGCCAGCCTCAGACACGCGATCCGCATGATGATCGACAACGACATCAGCGGCCTGCCCGTGATCGACGACGGTGGGGCATTGTGCGGAATGCTTACCGAGGGAGACATTCTGAAACGGCATGAATTCAACTTTGCGCCGAAGGCCGCTCCTGACGCCGGCGATCCCGCATTCTTCAGAAACTACGTCAAGACGCACGGGTTGAAGGTCGAGGACTGCATGAGCCGCAAGATCGTCAGTGTGGCGCCGGAAGCCAGCGTCGCCGAGATCGTCGCACTGATGCGCCTCCATTCCGTCAAGCGGATTCCTGTCCTCGACAACGGCATGCTCGTCGGGATCGTCAGCCGCCGCGATGTCCTCAAGCTCGACATCGGCATGCCTGACGTGATCGCACGTGGCGACGATGCGCTGCAGCTGGCCGTCGCGACGCGGCTCCTGGCAGAACTGGGACTGGGCAAGGACAAGGTCGAAGTCAGGGTGCGCAACTCGGTCGTGGAGATCGTTGGCAAGATCGCCTCCGATGCGGAGGAAGCGATACGAATCCTGGCCGCAAGCATTGCCGACGTCGGCGGCGTCGTGATCCGAACGCCGCCGATGCAATCCGCTCGATAGGCAGAAGGTAACGCGATCTGACCCGCCCTCCTGGTTTCAGTCCCGTGGGGTGGGTCTTGCGTCAGGGATCAAATAACGTCCCCTCCCTGTCGCTGCACTTTACGCGCACAAAAACCCGCCTCCCGCGGACTGACAGGAGGCAGGTCAGGAGGTTTTACCGGGCGATCAGCACCGGGAACCTGCTTTCCTCCAGAATCGAAGCGGTCACCCCGCCAAAAATCCGCTCTCGCAGCCGCGAGTGTCCGTAGGCGCCCATGACGATGAGGTCGGCGTTGATTTCCAGCGCATGTCTTTCGAGCACGTCCTCCACCAGCCGGTCGCCGCTCAGCAGCTGTTCGACGACGACGTTGATGCCGTGGCGGGCGAGATAGACGGCCACGTCGGCGCCGGGTTCGCCGCCGCTGACCCAATAGGAGGTGTCCGGATCCACGAGCACCACATGCACTTCTTCCGCCCAGGTCATCATATCAAGAGCCTCGCGCGCGGCCTGGGAGGCCTCCGTGCGGGAATTCCAGGCGAGCAGGATCCGACGCGGTTTCAGCGTCGTCTTGCGGCCCTTCGGAACCAGCAGGAGGGGACGCCGCGCTTCGAACACGCCACCATCCACGATCCGCCTTGTGAGCATGCTGTCGGCGCGCACGCCGTCTCCGATCACCAGCACATCGGCATAAAGAGCGCGGCGATGAATTTCCTCACTGACGAAACCGCCATCCGCATAAACGACATCGACGTCGAACGAGAGGCCATTCGCCTCGCAGGCGCCGGCTGCCTTTTCCTGGATGCCGTCGAGCAATCTCAGGTCCTGGTCCCGCTGGTCGAGCCATACGGTGCCGGCCGGAAAATCTCCCATGGTTGCCGGAACCGCGAGGCCGATGACCATCACGGAAAGATGTGCCTCGAGTTCGGTCGCGATCTCCATGGCACGGGCGAGATCAGCGGCGGGTTCCATATTGCCGATCATTGCGAGCACTGTCTTGAACGACATTGTCTGTCTCCTCTGCACGAGGCCTTGATCGGCCCTATGGAGGAAAGTCTAGGATCGGCACCGGCCCGAGCCATGATCTTCGTCAATCGGAGCGGATAATTCGAAACTGCTGGCGCCGCCCGCCGATCGGCTAGAATTGAAAATGGATTCCGTCGTCATGGGGAAGGCTTTTGTGTAGCCGAAACGCAGCAGCCATGAGAACGCAATCGTGCCTTCTGCCTTCGAAGAAACGGGAGTAGGATCATCCGGTTCGACCAACCAGGGAGATCGAAAATGGGAACGAGAAAAGAGGCGCCTTCGCCCGGAACGTCCGCCAAGGATATCGCCAAGGAACAGGACGACTACCTGGAAGAGTCGCTCGAAGAGACTTTTCCGGCAAGCGATCCCATCGCACCGGGCCATCCCCAGAAACCGGAGAAAGGGCCGGTCGCTCCCAAGCGCAAGTGATCCAAATTCCCCGCGCCGACGGCGCGATCGCCGGCATGGAGTTGGAAGACGTGGGGCCTACTCGGAACGGACAAATCCGATCCGCGAGAACGGGCCGAAGTACCCCTCGGCCCACATCATCGGATAGTTAGCTCTTGCCGCCGGGCTTGCGGCCCTTGTCGGCCTTGCCCTTGGCGGAAGAGGTCTTGGCGTCGTAGCCCTGACCGTGGTTGGTGCCGCCGAGATGGCCGCCGCCGCTGGTATTGATCACCTGGCGCTGGGCACGCTTTACCTGCTGTTCTGCATCTGTCTTTTTCATGGAAATTCTTTCATTATTCAATAACAAAAGGCCGAGAGAAACCGTGCCTGGCGACCGCTTACGGTCCACGCCAGTACATCCGTGGCCGGAGCCCGAAGTTGGTTTTGGCTTTAAGCGATCTGCAGATTTTCAGCTGCATTCTTGCCGGTGCGGTTGTCGCGCACGACATCGAAACTCACCTTCTGGCCTTCAGCCAGATAGGTCATCCCCGAGCGCTCGACGGCCGAGATGTGGACGAACACGTCCGTCGATCCGTCGGCGGGCTGGATAAAGCCGAAACCCTTGGAGGTATTGAAAAATTTTACGATTCCGCTGCTCATGAAGATGATCCTTCCGATCGAACACAGGTCGCCGTCCGGCAAGATGCCGGCGACAAAAGAGATCGATTTTGAAGGGAAAGATCAGCTCGAACGCAAAAGGCGTGAAAACGAAGCTCGACAACCAATTTCGATGGTTACCACTACCGGTCAACTATGTCTTGAGCAAGGCATTTCTCACAACCCGCACATTGCGTTTGGCGCAAGTCCGGCGCATGATGGCAGCTTCAGCAGCGATATAAAGGGCACTGCTGCTTCAGGATTCCCACGCCCTGGCCCCAATGAAAGGAGGACGCCATGTCTTCCGAATTCTCTCAGTCCACCTCCCGCAATCTGGTCCGCGTCAGCGGTCCCGGATACCGGGAGAATATCGAACTTCATCAATTCGGTGAGCATACGCAGCCAAGCGACATACTTGTCGCCGACCGGATCGGCGCAACGGGGGCTGCCCTCATGCTTGCCCGTTTTGGCGATCATCCCGAAAAGAGCTTTGGGGCCGCAATATCGGCTTCGTTGAGCAAACACAGAGATACCGTGCTACCGCAGCTTTGATGCTTCGGCTGGCAAAGGCAGGTTTTGCAAATCCGTCATTTCACGCCTAGCATGCCTGTCGCCGAACATGATTTCACTCTCGACATTCGATCGCCGCCCAAGGAGGACAAAATGGCTAAAGGCCAGGTACGAAGTAATCGCGAAACTCGCAAACCGAAAAAAGACAAGGCCGCCGCAGCAACCGCCGCGCCCGCAGGCGCACAGGTCAAGCTCGCCGGCAGCGGCCTTACCTTGGGCAAGAAGCCGAAATAATATTCGAGCAGGAGGCGCCGTACCACGGCGCCTCTGACGCAGTCTTTATCCTTGATCGTGTAAAGATCGCATCGCCTGGATTTTCCGGTGACGCATGCCGGACTGTCTTTTCCGAGAAGGCCGAAACTGATCTAAATTAGTTGGACCCGGGGCGTTTTTTTGAAACTCGGGCGGCACGGATGCCCTCAAGCCAAATCTCCGAACCGGTCAGCGGCGGCCCCTGAATCAGCATATCCCGGAAAATCGCACGCAGGGCCGGGCCGTCCGGACAGGTTTCTGCGGCTTGCTCCGGCTGGCTGTTGGTCAGCATCTTCTGAAAATAGAGCTGGAAATTCGGATGCGAGGATCGTGAAGACATCGCGCCCCTCCTTTTTCGTCGGGGCTAGGGCTCGGGTCCCTCAGGCGGCTGCGCCCTTACCAGTTGCAGCCGACCAGCCACGATGGGCCTCATTTCCGCCGATGGCAAGCGCCGCCTATCCGTATTTGAGACAAGTCTTGAAAGTGACGCATTATATCGCCATATATGATTCACGTTTTCAGCCTTTTCGGCTACCTGATCCTTCCGGCCCTGCCGGTTGTTTGGCGACACCCTTGATTTTGCGAACGTCGAACTCCGCCCTGTCGGCTGGAGAATTCTTGCGTTGGCCGTCGTCACGTCCCGCAGTCTACCCTTTAAGGTTACATCAATGATCGATACTGTCCGCAATGCCGCCCAGAATCTGTTTCGCAAACCCGATGCAGAAGAAGGCTCCAATGCCGCCAAGCTCCAGGAATTCCGCCATAGGCAGGCCCTGAGAAGCCGCGAGCTCAAGCTCGCCCAGAAGCAGGAACGCCTCCAGAGGCGCGCGTCGCAACTGCAGCCGGCCTGACACGGGACCGCTCCGACGAGGCCGCTCGCTCGGACCATCCCCTCGCACCTATCCTCGACCACAAGGACACCACCATGGCCGCCTTCAACTACAACGCCGGCGCGGGGCTCTACCCGTGCAAGAACTGGAAGAGAACGAGCAGGCTCGGCTACAAGAGGTTCGACACCGTGGCCGAGGCTCTGCGCTTCGCAATCGAGGTGATGCCCGCATCCCTGTTGCGCGGGTCCATTCTCGAGGTCGAAGAAGCCCGTTTCGACAGCACCCAGATACAGAGGCTCTACGACGCCGGCGATTATCCGCTGCAGCGCCGGGACCAGTGAGGCAGCGCCGATCCGGCGTTCCGATGCCGCGTTCGGAGCTATCGTATTTTACCGGCTGCGGCCGGTTTTTCCTGTCGCCGCCGCATGGCGCCTGCTATAGCGGTGATCCATGCAGGGTTGGATAAGGCGCGCCCCGCGCCAGCGCATCCCGTCCTCAATGCTTTTGCGGTGATTGGATGACGATATTTTCCGTCCGGCATGTCACCTCCTACCGGTATACGAGGCCGGTAGAGTTCGGCGAACACAGGCTGATGTTCAGGCCGCGGGACAGTTTTGACCAGACTTTGCTGAGTTCCCATCTCAACGTTTTTCCAAAACCGGACTATGTCCGGTGGATCCACGATGTCTTCGGCAATTGCGTCGCGCTCGTCGGCATATCCAAACCCTCATCCGAACTGCGGTTCGAAACGATCATCCGTCTCGACCACACACCTCAGGCGGCGATGGACTTCCAGATCGACGAAGAGGCCCTCACCTACCCTTTCGCATACGATCCCGAAGAAGTCTTTGATCTGGAGCGGACGATCCAGCGCCACTATCCCGATCCAGAAGACCGGGTCGGCAAATGGGCACGGCAATTCATCAAGGTCGGCCACCCCACCGAAACCGGCCACCTGCTGATGACCATGTGTTTTGCGCTCCACGAGGGTTTCATCTACGCCCGGCGCTCGGAACACGGGACGCAACCACCGCTCGAAACCCTGCAACTGCGCCGCGGCACCTGCCGCGATTTCGCGCTGCTGATGATGGAGGCGGCGCGATCGCTCGGATTGGCGGCACGTTTCGTCACCGGCTATATCTACGTGCCCGACCGCGACGGATCGATAACGCTCGGCGGCGGATCGACCCACGCCTGGTGCCAGGTCTATCTTCCCGGCGCCGGCTGGGTAGAATTCGATCCCACCAATGGCATCGTCGGCAACCGTGACCTGATCCGCGTCGGTGTCGCGCGCGATCCGCGGCAGGCTGTCCCGCTATCGGGAAGTTACGATGGCGACGAGACCGATTTCGACAGCATGTCCGTGCAGGTTAACGTGACGACCGACGACCAAAGCGTGAAACTGCATGGGTGACCGGAACACCCGGATTATTCGGGCGTTGCCGCTGAACTGCCATTCCGGCGAGAGTTTTTCCATAGGGATACGACCATGAAGATACGCGCAGGGTTTCGCATAGGGTATGAATGCCAGCACGATACGGCGATGCTGCTGGTCCTCAATATCCATCCCTCGCGTCGGGCGGACCTTTTGAGCGACCAGGTACTGAGCTTCGACCGGCCGATCGAGGCCTGGAGCTATCTCGACAGCTTCGGAAACGCCTGCAGCAGGATCGTCGCGCCGGCGGGGCTGACGACGATCTCGACGGAATTCGAAATCTACGACGACGGCATGCCCGATCCCGTGCCGCAGAATGCCTTCCAGCACGAGATCAAGGACCTGCCGGACGACGTGCTGGTCTTCCTGCTCGGCAGCCGCTACTGCGACACCGACCGCCTGGCGGATTTCGCCTGGAAGACATTCTCCTCGACCCCTCTCGGCTGGCCGCGGGTGCAGGCGATCCTCGACTTCGCCCACAACCACATCACCTTCAACTATCAGAACGCCGATCCGCTTCGCACAGCCTTCGGAGGATTTACCGATCGCACCGGCGTCTGCCGCGATTTCGCGCATCTCGCCATCACGCTTTGCCGCTGCATGAACATCCCGGCGCGTTACTGCACCGGCTATCTCGGCGATATCGGCGTCCCGGTGGATGTCAATCCGATGGATTTCAGCGCCTGGTTCCAGGTCTATCTCGGCGGTCGCTGGAATACGGTCGACGCCCGCCACAATAAACCGCGCATCGGACGCATCCTGATGGCGACGGGGCGGGATGCCACGGACGTGGCGCTTTCAACCGCCTTCGGCCCGGCAATCCTGTCTTCTTTCGAAGTGACGACCGAAGAAATACCGGCCTCCGCCTAGATCTTCAAGCTGTCGGACCGCCGACCCGCGAGACCTTGATGCGGGTACCGCTGATATTCGTTCGCCCGCCAGAAAAGCTACTCATGGTTGCGTATTTCGCGAATTTCAAAACAAAAAGTTGACACTTCAATCCCGATACGGTAGATAGAGGACATCGATACTTTGTTTGCCGATCTTTGTTTTTGCTGCGCTTTGCGCTTCTTGACGAACTTTCCCTCTCAAAAGTCGAAACACCCGCCGTGCGTCGCCCGGCGGTTTATTAATGTTGCTATGAAAGGGTTCGTTATGGCCACTGGCACAGTTAAATGGTTCAATGCCACCAAGGGCTTCGGCTTCATTCAGCCTGACGACGGCAGCGCCGACGTCTTCGTTCACATCTCTGCCGTCGAACGCGCTGGCATGAGCTCGATCGTTGAAGGCCAGAAGCTTGGCTTTGAACTCGAGCGTGACCGCAAGTCGGGCAAGATGTCCGCAGGCCAGCTCCAGGCTGCCTAAAACTTTAGCCTCCCATGACCACGGACGTACTGGCATGGCGGCAAAGATATGTGAAGGCCAGGCGTATGTCTGGCCTTTTTCCGTTGAGGCATCTGGCTGACGCGAATATCTGCATGGCCTCCCGTTAGGCGCGATATTGGCCTCGGCCACAAGATTTCAAATCTAACAAGTTCAAATCTGACAAGGACGATACATTGAGACACCCGAACGACAACAGCTTTGCCGAGCGCCGCAAGACCGCAGCGGATGCTAAGCGCGAGCTTTTGGCAAAGTTTGCGACCGCCCCTAAGCCGACAGATCCTGCCGTGCAGGAACGTCGCGCCGAGCGCGAAGCCATTGCGGCCGCGAGGGAAGCCCGCCGCGCCGAGCGCGAGGCCCAGAAGGCTGCCGAGAACGAGCGCCAGCTCCAGGAAGCGGCCGCATTGGCCGCCGCTGCGGAAGCCGATGAAAAGGCCGAGGCTGAGGCTCGGCAAGCGGAAACCAACGACCGGGTTGCCCGGGTCATCGCCGATGAAGCCGCCCGCAAGGCGGAGCGCGATCGTCGTTACGCTGCACGCAAGGCCCGTCAGGGCTGATATTTGAGGCATGTGCCTGAAGACGTGCAGGCACATCCCGCTTCGGGCGCGCCGCATGCCGAGGCCAAAAAGGTGGATCGATATCCATGAACGCCACAGCCCATGCGATTGCGCCCGTTGCCGAAGACGATATCGGCGCCTGGCTCAAGATTCTTTCGAAATACCGGCAGCCCCGTTTCGGACGCAGCACCTTCGAGCTGCTCGTCACGGTACTGCCGTTTGCAGCCTTCTCGGCTGCAGCTTATGTTTCCGTATTCCTCGGCTACCCGATCGGGCTGATCCTCGTCCTTCCGGCCGCGGCCTTTCTTTTGCGGCTGTTCATGATCCAGCACGACTGCGGCCACGGCTCGTTCTTCGCGCGCCGGCGCCTCGACAACTGGACCGGACGAGTGCTCGGGGTGCTGACCCTGACGCCCTACGATTACTGGCGCCGGGCGCACGCCGCCCATCACGCCTCGGCCGGCAACCTCGATGAGCGCGGCGTCGGCGACATCACCACGCTGACGATCGACGAATATCAGGCCCTGCCCTGGTCGCGCCGGCTTGCCTACCGGCTTTATCGCCACCCGCTGGTGATGTTCGGCATCGGACCCGCCTGGCTCTTCCTCTTCAAGCAGCGCCTGCCGTTCGGAATGATGAAGTCGGGCTCCCTGCCCTGGATTTCGACGATGGCGACCAATCTCGCGGTCGCCATTCTGGCGGCACTGATGATTTGGGCGATCGGTATCGTGCCCTTCCTGCTGGTCCATCTGCCGATCGTGCTGATCGCAGGGGCCGCCGGCGTCTGGCTCTTCTACGTCCAGCATCAGTTCGAGGAAACCCATTGGTCGAAGACCGAGGAATGGCAGTTTCCGGAGGCCGCCCTTCACGGCGCGTCCCACTACGATCTGCCGCTGGCGCTGCGGTGGCTGACCGGCAATATCGGCATCCACCACGTACATCACCTGTCGAGCCGGATCCCCTATTACCGGCTGCCCGAGGTGCTGCGCGATCATCCCGAGCTCGCCGGCATCGGCCGCATAACGCTTTGGCAGAGCATCCAATGCGTCAAGCTCGTGCTTTGGGACGAAAAGAGCAAAAGGCTCCTGTCGTTTCGCGACGCCGCCAAGGCGAGAAAGACTTCTTAACCCATGCAATCTGCCAGGCTGGGACCTCCGCCTGCGCAGCGAATGCACAAAGACTACCTCCGTACCGATCAAGGACCGTACATTGAACACGACCGAGAACACCAAAACAACCGCCACCCCGACGCCTGCGGCGCACGCGCTGACCGTCGAGCTGACGCCGACCCAGATCAGGGGCCTGAAGCTCGCCAAGGATGGTGACCTGTTTCCGCAGGAAGCCAAGAAATGGACCCATCTGAATGCGGTCGTGACCTATGCGCGGAACGACCGGTTCAAGGAACGGCCCCAGAAGATCAAGTTCCTGACCACCACGACCTTGAACGAACTGCGGGAATACGGCCTTCTGCGCACCCTCAACGAGGACGTTCCGGCGGAGGAATCCGCGCATGGCATCACCATGGCCGGCAAAATCTGGCTTCTGAAGAACAAGTAGCCGACAACGCTACCCCGCCCAACAACAGGCAGCCGGATCGCATGAAATGCGGCTGCGCCGGATCTCTCAACTCTTGAGGAGCGGAGAGACCTCCCCTTGTATTTGTCCGCGTTCGACCCATATTGAGCGTAGGTAGCAGATTCAGAACCGGGCGCTGCGATCAAGGGCGTGAGCCCTGGCCCCAACGAGGAGGACGACATGTCTTCCATCAGGCGAATCCAACCTTCTTCCCAGACAGGCCCGCAATTACATCGGGCAGGCTATGGCAGCCTGTTCCGCATGGCCGTGCCGGGGATATCCATGGCATTCATTCTCTACATCCTGCTTCGCGATCTGTTCTGACACGGCAATACGCATCATCAGAAACCCCGGAATGCCGTTTCCAAAAGAAATGCCTTCCATCTCGAACTGAAACCATCATGACCCTGATATTTCCGAACAGAAGCCGCAGTTTCGACGAAGCGCGCAAGGTCGTTCGTTTCCTGGGCTATGACGGCATGTTCGAGGTCAGGTTTTTCGTGGAAGCCAAGGCACTCACCCATAACACTGCGACGGGCATGTCCGAGGCCGATTACCTGAGGGCTTTCGATGCCGCCCGGTCCAGTATCCAGGATGCGGCAATGAAGGCCTATCGTCCTAGTCGGGGCACTACCTATACTCTGACGGCGGCCGACCTCGGCTGATCCGGTGTGCCTATTGCACCCTTAACCGCCAGCCCCGTCAGTGAACGGTGCCGCGGTCGGTGCCCAGATCATAGATCAATCCATCGTCCCAGGGGCCTGCCTCCCGAAGTGTATCGAGGCTGTAACAATCCTTCGATGCGGAAGACCAGAAATGGACCTTTTCGCACCCGTCCAGTTTTGCGCGCAGTTTGGCGAATTCGAAAAGACGTTTCGCGACACTCTGGTCATCGATGAGGCCAATGGACGCAAAAACCGGAATTTCGAGCTGGCGTCCGTAAACCGGATGCTCGCGGGCAAAGACGTGGCAAAGGCCGCGGACATATCCCTGCGCGTCGGTAACGGCCAGCCAATCGCGACGCAACGAGGCCGATGCGGTCAGCCGTTCCCAGGTCTGCAGATCCAGGCCTGACATCACAAGCTGGACGACCGCGAAAGCGCGGTAGACATCTGCCGCGTCCAGGACACCCACGTCGTAATCTGTCTCCATATCCTCTCTCCGCCACAAGGCCCGTGAAGTCACGTCGGGCCGGCGCCCCAAGACCTCAAGTTTTAGCGTCGTCACCGCCAGCGACATTGACGCGCGTCAACGGGCGCGGGGCGGAGCCCATCTGTCTTCGCCTGCGCCGGATCAATGAAAACAGTCGGGTTCTCAAGCCTGCAGGATCGCGGCGGAGATCGCCTCGGGCGCTTTCGATGCATCGAGTTTCCGCCAGGTTATATCGCTGGGTTTGCGGGCCAATTGGCCGGAAAGCACGTCCGTGGTGGCATCAGACGGGCCGCCTGCCCGCTCCCGAACCCGCTGCCAGAGCAGTTCCCGATCGGCCTCGAGCCAGATGCCCCGGAAGCCTGCCCCGGTCCTCGTGGCCACATCCTCGATGAGGCGCCGGTTGACGGGATCGTCGAAGACAGCATCGGCAACGACCGATCCACCCTGGGCAAGGATCAGCTCCGCATGCCTTGCCATCTCGCAATAGACCTTTTCCGATACATCGGGTTGATAGGCGGAAACCGGGAGCCTCGTCTCGGCAGGAACACCATGCAGCGCCTTACGGATTCGGTCGCTTTCGATGATCCTGGCGCCTGGAGGCGCGCCTACCTTCGCTGCCAGATGATCCGCGACCGTCGTCTTGCCGGAACCGCTGAGGCCGCCGATCGCGATGAGGCGCGGCGGCACCTCCCTCAGGAGAGCATGGGCGAGATCGAAATAGGACCTTGCCTCCTGCGCCAGCCCGGCGACATTCTGCCCAGGTTCTTCCGCCTGCGTCGCCGTCACATGCGCGCGGACCGCCGCCCTGATCGCCATCAGGAAGGGCAGGAGGCAGAACCCGTCCTCGTCATCGGCTTCATCCAAGTACCGGTTCACCACCAGATTGGCGAGGTCGGGAAAACCGCGATGCCAGAGATCCATCAGCAGGAAGGCGAGGTCGTAGAGGACATCGACGGTGGCGATCCCGAGATTGAATTCGATGCAATCGAACAGGCATGGCTTGCCGTCCAGCAGGCAGATATTGCGCAAATGAAGATCACCGTGGCAACGACGGACCTTGCCCGCCAGCGCCCGCCGGTCGAGAAGTTCGCTGTGCCGCACGAGCCGGGACCGAAAGCTCTCGCTAACTTTGACCAGCTCCGCCGGGCCGAAGACACGGCTGGTGGCAAATCCGGCGTCGTTGATATCGAGAACGGCCCCGATGTTGGCCGCCCCGCCTCCCTTTGAGACAACCGGCGCCCGGCGGTGGTAAAATGCGATCATCCGAGCGGTCTGCGTCATCAGCTCCGGCGTCAGCCGGCCCGCAGCCGCCATCTGGTCGAAGAGCTGGCCCTGTTCGAACCGGCTCATCTCGACGACGGCATCAACGAGCGGTCCGTCACCGTCGAACTCCAAAGTGCAGGTGTCCGAGCGGGTGATCCGCCGCAGGCCGATATAGAGACCGGGCGCGGTCTCGCTGTTCAGCGCGACTTCCTTGCGGCAGGCGCCCTCTCGGATCGCGGCCGTCGAGAAATCGACATAAGGCAGTTTCAGCGCCTTCTTCAGCTTGTAGACCCGATCGCCGACGAGGAAAATCATAGAGATATGCGTCTCCATGCGCTCGACGGGGACGGCGAGCCCATAGGATGCCGGCTTGGCCAGAAAGACTACCGTCGCGCTCTGATCGTCTGTCATCATCTGCTGCACCTTATATTGAACGGCACCGGTTCGACAGTTCGCTGATCGCTGCGTCGGCACATTGAGCTGCGTCAAGGAAAGCGACGCCGTTCCGGGCGACACAGATCGCAGGCGCCCCCTCATGCGCACCCTGCGAGAGGAACAGGTCGATCCCGTGGATATCATGCTCAGACATCACGGCCGTTGCGAGGCCATCATCCGCCAAGCGATTTCACTGCGGACGCTCATTTATTTCGCCCGTACCGACGCTGCGGGACTGGTCCTCGGCGCCGGGGTTCCTATCATACTGACAAGCCGCGCAGTCCCGGCCAAGGCGTCGGCCGCTCTTGCGATGCCCATTGCTGCGAAACGACTTGAAGCAAGGATGCCTCCATGACGGACAACCTTCTCCTGACGTTCAACGCCGGCTCTTCGACGGTGAAGATCGGCATCTTTGAGGTGGTCGACGACAGGCCGGAACGGATCGGCAAGGCAGTCGTCGATTTCGCAACCTATCCGCTGACGCTGCATCTGAAGGAAGGTCCGGAGCAGTTCGAGCTGCCGCTGAAGGGCGAGGCTGGCGACGATCTGGCCGAGTTGATGGACGAGGTGTTCCGGGAACTCGGCAAGCACTTCGACCTGAACGCCGTCACGTCCGCCGGCCATCGGATCGTCCATGGCGGCGACGTCTTCGACGGCCCGGTGGACCTGACGGCCGAGACGATTGCCAAGGTCCAGTCGTTGACGGAACTGGCGCCGCTTCACCAACCGCAGGCGCTGCGGATGATCAGGGCCGTCAGGCACCTGCGGCCGGCGCTTTTCCAGACAGGCTCCTTCGACACCACCTTCCATGCCACGCAGGCGGATCTCGTACGGCGTCTCGCCATTCCCCGCGCCTATCACGACCAAGGTATCAAACGCTACGGCTTCCATGGGCTTTCCTACCGATACGTGGCCGGCGCACTTGCCAGGACCGCGCCTGATATCGCCGACGGCAAAGTCGTCATCGCCCATCTCGGCAGCGGCGCCAGCCTCTGCGCCATCGAGAACGGAGAGAGCCGCGATTCCAGCATGGGGTTCTCGACGCTCGACGGCATTCCGATGGCGACGAGGCCGGGCTGGCTCGATCCCGGCGTGCTCTTGCATTTCCTGGGTCCCCTCGGAAAATCGCTCGAGGAGGTGGAGGACATGCTCTACCACAAATCCGGCCTCCTCGGCGTCTCGGGCCTCAGCGGCGATACCCGCGAACTGATCGGGGACGGCGGCGGCCAGGCCCAGGAGGCGATCGACCTCTTCGCGCTCCGGATCGCCGGCGAGGTCGGGAGACTTGCCTCGACGCTCGGCGGTCTCGATGCGCTGGTCTTCACCGCCGGCATAGGCGAGAACCAGCCGGAGGTAAGGAAGCGCATCGCCGACCGCCTGCGCTGGCTCGGCGTCGAACTGGATACGGCGACCAACGACAGCAACGCCCTGAAGATCAGCACGCCCGCAGCCCGCATCGCAGTTTATGTCATTCCGACCGACGAGGAGCGGATGATCGCGGAGGAATGCCTCGCCATCCTCAATGCGCAGCCTTGATCCATGTCATGAGCCCGGGCGGAAGCCCGCGGTAGATGTGGTCGACCTATCGAAGGAGAATGAGATGCAACTCAAGACCATCGAGCCGGAAAACCATGAGACGACGGCAGCGGAACTGGCGCTGATCGACCGCTACTGGCGGGCGGCGAACTATCTCTCCGTCGGGCAGATCTATCTGCTCGACAACCCGCTCTTGAGGGAGCCGCTGAAGCCGGAGCATATCAAGCCCCGATTGCTTGGCCATTGGGGCACCACGCCCGGGCTCAACTTCATCTACGCGCATCTCAACCGGATCATCCGCAACCGCGATCTCAGCATGATCTATGTCTGCGGGCCGGGCCATGGCGGGCCGGGCATGGTCGCCAGCACCTATCTCGAAGGCACCTATAGCGAGATTTATCCCGAGATCGGCGAGGATGCTGCCGGTATGCGAAAACTGTTCCGGCAGTTCTCGTTCCCAGGCGGCATTCCGAGCCATGCGGCGCCGGAAACGCCGGGCTCCATCCATGAAGGCGGCGAACTCGGCTATGCGCTGGTGCATGCCTATGGTGCGGCCTTCGACAATCCGGACCTGGTGGTCGCCTGCGTCGTCGGCGACGGCGAGGCAGAGACCGGGCCGCTCGCCGCCAGCTGGCATTCGAACAAGTTCCTGAACCCCGCCCGCGACGGCGCCGTGCTGCCGATCCTGCATCTCAACGGCTACAAGATCGCCAACCCGACTTTGCTTGGCCGCATGGCCGACGAGGATATCGACCATCTTTTCCGCGGTTATGGATATGAGCCGTTCTTCGTGGAAGGTCACGAACCGGACAAGATGCACCGGCAGATGGCCGCCACCCTGGACAAGGTCTTCGACCGTATCCGCGCGATCCAGACGGACGCCCGCGCCGGCAAGGCGCCTGAAGCCTGCCCGCGCTGGCCGATGATCGTGCTGCGCAGCCCCAAAGGCTGGACAGGGCCGAAGGAAGTCGACGGCAAGAAGGTTGAGGACTTCTGGCGTGCCCACCAGGTGCCGGTCTCCGGCTGCCGCGAGAACGACGCCCACCGCAAGATCCTCGAGGACTGGATGCGGAGCTACGATCCGGAAGACCTCTTCGACGGCAACGGCCGGCTGAAGGAGGAGTTGCGCGCACTTTCGCCCGGAGGCGAACGCCGCATGGGGGCCAATCCGCATGCCAATGGCGGCCTCCTGCGCAAGGAACTCGCCGTGCCCGACATCCGCGACTATGCGGTGCCGGTGACGGCGCCGGGGAGCGAAATGGTCCAGACGACGGAGATACTCGGCAGATACCTGCGCGACGTGCTGAAGCTCAACGACATGAATTCCAACTTCAGGATCTTCGGCCCTGACGAAACGGAATCGAACCGGCTGGGCAAGGTCTTCGAGGTCACCGGCCGTGTCTGGATGGAGCGGATCGAGTCCTATGACGTGCACCTGTCGCGCGACGGCCGGGTGATGGAGGTGCTTTCCGAGCATCTCTGCCAGGGCTGGCTGGAAGGTTATCTGCTCACCGGCCGCCACGGTTTCTTCTCATGCTACGAAGCCTTCATCCACATCGTCGATTCGATGTTCAACCAGCACGCCAAGTGGCTGAAAGTGTCGCGCGAGCTGGCGTGGCGCAAGCCCGTTTCCTCGCTCAACTACCTGCTGACCTCACATGTCTGGCGGCAGGATCATAACGGCTTCTCCCACCAGGACCCCGGCTTCGTGGACCTCGTCGCCAACAAGAAGGCGGATATCGTGCGCATCTACCTGCCGCCGGATGCCAATACGTTGCTCTGGATCGGCGACCACTGCCTGAAGACCTGGGACCGTGTCAACGTCATCGTCGCCGGCAAACAGCCCGAGCCGCAATGGCTGACGATGGACGAGGCGACCCGGCATTGCGAGGCCGGTATCGGGATCTGGGAGTGGGCAAGCAACGAGAGCGGCACGCTCGAGCCGGACGTGGTGATGGCCTGCGCCGGCGACGTGCCGACCCTGGAGACGCTTGCCGCGGTTTCCCTGCTGCGCGAGGCGATCCCCGACCTGAGGATCCGCGTCGTCAACGTCGTCGACCTGCTTGCCCTGCAGTCTCAGGACCAGCATCCGCACGGCCTGCCCGACGAGGAATTCGACCGGCTGTTCACCACCGACCGGCCAGTGATCTTCGCCTATCACGGCTATCCCTACCTCATCCACCGGCTGACCTACAAACGCACCAACCACCAGAACATCCATGTGCGCGGCTTCATCGAGGAGGGCACGACGACGACGCCCTTCGACATGACGGTGCTGAACGAACTCGACCGGTTCCACCTCGCCATCGAGGCGATCGAGCGCGTTCCCGGACTGAAGGAAAAGGCGGCCGGCGTGATCGACATGCTGAAGGGCAAGCTTGACGAACATACCCGTTATGTCCGCGAACATGGCGAGGACATGCCGGAAATCCAGAACTGGAAATGGCCGGCGCGGTGATGCCGTATCCATGAAGGTTCCCGGCCTCCGGGTCGGGAACCCGGCTTCGACGTGAGATCACATTTCGGTGTTTCGCGTCGATGTGTGTAACCGATCACGCGCCTCTTCCGTAATCATGCAGAGCAGATTATGGATCCGGGAGGCTCCACCATGATGAACAGACGCATATTCCTGGCCGGCGGCGCCCTGACGCTCGCCGTAGTCCCTCTGGCCGTGGGCATCCGCCCGGCGCTCGCGACCGCCGGCACTTTCCCCGTCAGCCATACCGAAGACGAATGGCGCAAGCTGCTGACGCCGGAGCAGTACAATATCCTGCGCAAGGAAGGTACCGAATATCCCGGCAGCAGCGCGCTCCTCAATGAGCATCGCAAAGGCACGTTCGCCTGCGTCGGCTGTGACCAGGCGCTTTTCTCGTCGGAAACGAAATTCGAAAGCGGCACCGGCTGGCCGAGCTTCTGGGCGCCGCTCGACAATGCCGTCGGCACGGTGCGCGACACGACGCTCGGTATGGTCCGCGTCGCCGTTCATTGCGCCCGCTGCGGCGGCCATCTCGGCCATGTCTTCGACGACGGACCGAAGCCGACCGGCCTGCGCTACTGCATGAACGGCGCAGCCTTGAAGTTCCGTCCGGTATCGGCCTGATCCGCCGCCCTATCCTTCATTCACTTCGGTTGAGGAGACCGCCATGAAAAACAGAGCGAAAACACCCTATACCCTCACCGCCTTTGCCGGCACGGCGCTGGTTCTGGCTGGCCTGACGTTTGGCGCGACCACCAGCGCCACGGCCGAGGAGGGAATTGCCATCCCCGCCCCCGCGATTGACCAGGCAGCGAGCACGGCTGCGACCGAAACCGCCGTCTTCGCCGGCGGCTGTTTCTGGGGCGTCCAGGGCGTGTTCCAGCATGTCGAGGGCGTCAAAAACGCCGTTTCCGGTTATGCCGGCGGCGCCAAGGAGACCGCCGTCTACGAGACGGTCGGTTACGGCAAGACCGGCCATGCGGAAGCGGTTCGCGTGACATTCGATCCGAAGAAGGTCACCTACGGGCATCTGCTGCAGATCTATTTCTCGGTCGCCCATGACCCGACCCAGCTCAACCGCCAGGGTCCGGATACCGGCACCCAGTACCGCTCGACCATCTTCCCGACGAGCGAGGAACAAGCCCACGTCGCCAAGGCCTATATCGGCCAGCTCGACAAGGCCAAGGTCTTCCACGCGCCGATTGCCACGACCATCGAGCCCGGCAAGGCCTTCTATCCAGCGGAAGCCTACCATCAGGATTTCCTGACCCAGAACCCGACCTATCCCTATATCGTCTATAACGACCTGCCGAAGATCGAGAACCTCAAGAAGCTGTTCCCGAGCGATTACCGCGACAAGCCGGTACTGGTCGCGCAGGCTGGCATCGGCAACTGAGGCTTAGGGGATGCAATTCCGCTATCGCCGCCCGTCCGGCGATAGCCGCGTCTCGAAACCTCAGCTTTCCTGCACTGCCTCGGTGCGCTTCGTCACACCGGGCACGCAGAGGCAGGCGACGATGATGAGGGCGGTGATCAGGAACATCGCGATGAAGGTCATGTGCAGCGCGTGCTGGAGCGCAGACCGGATGGGCGAATCCGCCGCAAGTCCGCCGCCGACGCCCTGCAGCAGATCGCGCAACTGATCGGACGTGATCGGCCCCGCGACGGAATTGGCAAGCCCGTAGGTCAGGACGGCGCCGAGAAGTGCTGCGCCGAGCGTGCTGCCGAGATTGCGGGAAAAGACGTTGGAGGCCGTCGCGCTGCCGCGTTCCGACCAGCCGACATTGTCCTGGATGATCACCAAGCCGGAGATATTGAGCAGGCCCATGCCGAAGCCCATCAGGAGCGAGCCGGTGCCTGCCTGGACGGGCGAGCTTTCCGGCGTCAGCAGAACCAGGAGAAACGCCCCGACCGGAACGAAGACGCTGCCGGCGATCATCAGCGGCCGCAGCCCGAAGCGCGGGAACATCCGCGAGGCGAAGGTTCCGCCGCTCGGCCAGCCGACCAGCAGCATCGTCAGCGTGAAACCGGCCACCAGCGGAGATCGGTTGAGCACCGTCTGCACGTACATGGGCAGGAAGGTCGTCAGCCCCATGATCGCCATGCTGGAGAGAAAGACCGCCGTATTGGCAAAAGCGATCGGCCGCTTCAGCCAGAGTTCCAGGGAAACCATCGGGGCCGATGCGCGCCGTTCCTGCCAGATGAACAGCACGAAGCTGACGAGGAAGATCGCCAGCGAAACGAACAGATAGCCGCTGCCACCTTCGGTTTCGGTGAGTGCGATCATCAGCGCCGAAATGGCAACCGCGAAGAGGCCCGCTCCCAGAAAGTCGATCGATGCCGTCCGGGTCTGTTTTTCTTCGTGCAGGTACACGATGAAGCCGACCGCCGACATGATGCCGATCGGCACGTTGATCCAGAACACCCAGGCCCAGGGCAGGCTGTGGACGATGATGCTGCCAAGCAGCGGTCCGACGACAGCAGAAAGCGCCCAGACGCTGGCGAGATATCCCTGGACCTTGCCACGTTCCGCCCCCGGATACAGATCACCGACGACGGTCATGATGACCGGCTGGATCGCACCGGCACCGATGCCCTGCAACAGCCGGAAGGCGATCATCGACGGCATCGACCAGGCGAAACCTGCGAGCACCGAGGCGATCAGGAAGACCGCCGTGCCGAACAGGATGATCGGCTTGCGGCCATAGATATCGGAGAGCTTGCCGAACACCACGGTCATAGCCGTCTGCGCCAACAGGAAGGACGAGAACACCCAGCTATAGAGGTTCAGCTGTCCGAGCTGGGCGGCGATCTGCGGCATGGCCGTCGAAACGATGGTCGCCTCGATTGCGATCATCGCCATGCTTGCCATGACGGCCGCAATGACGAGCGCCCGGTTGGAGCTTGGATTGGTCATGGATTCACCTCGGAACGCCGCGCGGCGAACACGCTGGGGATGGATGTTCGGCGGTCAAACGGCCGTCGGCGGGGGATGTTTCTTAGTATTCCCCTGCGGGCCGGCGTCAAGGGCGAAATCTGGCATTTATCAAGGATATAACGGTGCCGTGACCGCGGGCATGCGGTCAGACGGACTTGATTTCCGACCGGAGGGTTGGCCTCATCGCCTCGTCCCCGCCAGCCGCGACCTGATTGCGGCCGTTGTTCTTCGCCCGGTAAAGCGCATGGTCGGCGCGCTCGAACAGTTCCGCAGTCGTCAGCTTGGCGCCCGCTGCGGGATAGAAGGTCGCGGTACCGATGCTGATCGTCACGTGACCCCAGGGAAGGTTCTTCTCATGCGGCAAATGAAGCCCGGCGACGCGCTGGCGGATGTTTTCCGCCGCCTTCAACGCACCGGCACCATTCGTATCCGGCAGGAGGACGGCGAATTCCTCGCCGCCATGACGGGCGGCGAGATCCTTCGACCGGCGGATCGAGCCGCGCACGACATTCGCAACCGCACGCAGACAGTCGTCGCCGGCGGCGTGGCCATAGGTATCGTTGAAGAATTTGAAGCGGTCCGCGTCGATCATCAGAATGGAGAGCGGCGTGCGCTGCTGGGCGGCCTGCAGCACCATGTCCTCGAAATGAATGTTGAACGAGCGGCGATTGGCGAGTTGGGTAAGTTCGTCGGTGTTGGCGAGCGCGTCCAGCTCTTCCTGGAGGTTCTTCTGGCGCGTGACGTCGCGTGTGACGGCCACGATGCGGATATCATCGCCGCCGGTGCCGCCCGGCAGCCTGTTCAACGTAGTTTCGAGCCAGATCTGCTTGCCGTCGGCCCGCTTGCGTCGGACGATCATGTTTTCCCGGGGCGACCCTTCCCGCAGCCGGATCATGACCTGGTTGACGGCGTCGTGGTCATCTTCATGCAGGTTCTCGAGGATATGTGTGCCAAGCATCGTCTCGGCGTCGACACCGAATATCTCCCTAACGGACGGCGACAGGTATTCCCTGATCCCATGGCCATTGAAGCGCTGGATCAGGTCGGCTGAACCTTCCGCCAGCAGGCGGAATTCCGCTTCGCGCGCCACCAGCAGCGCTTCGCTCGCCCGCCGCAACATTACCTGCCGCCGCCAGCGCCAAACCAGGAAGCCGGTGATCGCCACCAGGATAAGGCAGGCGACCCATCGTATCCGCGCGCCCTTCATCCAGGTCGCCAGCGCTTCGGACTGGGATACGGCAGCAAGTCCGACCAGGCCGCTGCGCTCGCTCTGATAAAAGCCGCCTATGCGTTGCAGGCCATCAATCGGGGAGATGTAGTGATAGGAGCCGGAATGCCGCTGACGGAGATGGTCCGTGAACAGATCGTAGGACGAGATGCTCGATCCCAGCAGCGTCTGGAGGAATGGCGCACGCGCCAGCACGACGCCGTCGCGGCGAACCAACAGGAACGAACCCTCGCTGCCCAGGCTGAAACCCTGAAAGAAGTTGGTCAATTCTGTGAGGATGAATGCCGCCAGCGCAACGCCGCCGAAACTTCCGTCCGGGTTGCTGATCCTCTGCGTGACCGGCAATATCCACTGACCGTTCAACTTGTTCTTCAACGGCCTGCCCAACACGGGTTCCCGCATGTCGGAGGCTTGGTGGAATACAAAATACTCCCTATCCGAAAAATTCATGCCGCTGGCGTCGATCGACGACGATGTCGCGACCATTCTGCCATCGGCATCGAAGACGGCGAGGGCGTCGAGCCAAGGGGTGGTATCGACCTGGCGCTTCATCACCTGGGTGATCTTTGCCGGCAGGTCCGCCACGTCGCGTTCCTGCTCGATCCGGGTGATCAGGGCCGCCAGCGGAAACCTCGCCATGTCGACCGTATCGTCGGCATGTTGCACCAGCGCCTTGGCTGTCTGGGCCAGGCCCGCCTCGATGCCGGCGACCTGGGATTTCCAGCTGGAATATTCTCCCCAGGCGATCAGTCCTACAAAGCCGAAAACGGCAAATGCGACAGCAACGAACGTCCTGGCCGGCAGGTATTTGATTGCACCAGTCATCTCTCTCTCCCAAACCGACGCAATAGGGCGGCTCAGGAGTCGCGATCCGCCAGCCAGGGACGTTAGGGAAAAGTTGTTTACGTTCGCCTAAGCCAACATACCTGCATTTTAATCATGCATTTACGGGGCAGAGCCGCGAATAGACATCCTGCGGCGTCGTCGCACGACGTATGGCTGCAGCAGTCTCCTCATCGCGCACGCACCGCGCGATACAGGCGAGGACATTCAGGTGGTCCGGGCGGCCTTCCGGCGTGAGGAGCAGGAACACGAGATCGACCGGTTCGTCGTCTACCGCGTCGAAATCGATCGGATCTGCAAGCCGGGCGAACAGGCAGAAATGCCGGTCGATGCCGCTGATGCCCGCATGCGGGATGGCAATTCCGGCGCCGATGCCGGTCGATCCCAGATTTTCCCGATTGGTCAGCACCCGGGCGAGATCGCCGGCATCCAGCGCCAGCCGCTCGGCGGCGAGCCTGGAAAGCTGCTTGATCAGGATCGCCTTGGACGGCGGTGCCAGATCGAGCACGATGTTCTCCGGCGGGAGGTAGTCACGCAGTTTCATGGGTCATGTCCATTGATCCGGTCTTGGCCTACTGGCCTTCCTGCAGCCGATAACCGACGCCGGTCTCGGTCAGGATGTATTGCGGCTGGTCCGGCGCCTTTTCGATCTTCTGGCGAAGCTGGCGCACGTAGACGCGCAGGTACTGCACGTCGGTCAGGCCGTCCCATACGTGTTCGAGAAGGAAACGATGGGTGAGGACCTTGCCCGCATGCTGCACCAGGATACGCAGGATATCGTATTCCTTGGGCGACAGCTTGACCTCCTTGTCTGCCACCTTGACGATGCGCTTGACGAGGTCGACCGAAAGCTCGCCGGTCTGGAAGATCGGTTTTTCGCCCTGGGTCTGGAGCCGGTGGCGAAGCGCCACGCGGATGCGGGCGACGAGTTCGTTCATGCCGAAGGGCTTGGTCACATAGTCGTCGGCGCCGAGTTCGAGCGCCTTGACGATGCCAGCCTCATCGGTGCGGCTCGACAGGATGACGATCGGCAGATCGAGCCCCTCGCCGCGCCATCTGGCGAGCAGATCGTGGCCCGCCATATCCGGCAGGCCGAGATCGAGAATGATCAGGTCCGGCTTCTCGGACTTGACGAGATCGATCGCGACCCTGGCATTCATCGCTTCGCTGACGGCGTAGTCCTGGGTGGAGAGGCCGACGCGCAAGAGCTTGCGGATCGGGGGCTCGTCATCGACGATCAGGACGCGCACGGCGGTATTGGTCATTCCTGTTCTCCCAGAATGGGCATTCCGGCCGGCACCGGCGTGCGGATCGTAAAGATCGCGCCGGCACGGTCGGAGCGGTTGGCGGCCCTGATCGTGCCGCCCATGGCCTCGATGAAGCCGCGGCATATGGAAAGGCCAAGCCCGGTGCCGGCCCGCACATGGTCACCTTTCCGAACCCGGTAGAAACTGTCGAAGATGCGCTCCAGATCGTCGCGCGGGATGCCCGGTCCTTCATCCATCACCGAGATAAGAACTGAATCGCCATCCTGCCAGCCGCGGATGTCGATGACGGTCTCGTCGGGGGCGTACTTGGCGGCATTGTCGATGAGGTTGAACAGGACCTGTTCGAACAGGACCGGATCGACCTTGAGCATCGGCAAATCCGCCGGAATGTTGACGCTGAACCTGTGCCGGTTGGCGATCTTCGCTGCCCGGCTCAAGGCCGTGCCGACGATATCGCCGGCGAAATGGAAGGCGTAGTTCGGCTCCATGGCGCCGGAGCCGATGCGAGTCATATCGAGCAGGTTGGAAATGAAGCGGTTCAGCCGTTCCGACTCATCGACGACGCTGGTCAGCAGTTCGGCACGCGCTTCTTCCGGGATATCGGCGCCGAAATCCTTGAGCGTGCCGGCCGATCCCATGATCGCGGCGAGCGGCGTCTTCAGGTCGTGCGAGATGGATGTGAGCAGCGCGGTGCGCAGGCGGTCGGTCTCGGCGGCGAGCTTGGCCTTGTCGACATCCGATACGAGCTGGATGCGCTCGATCGCCAACGCCGCCTGATCGGCCAGCGCATCGAAGAGCCGCTGCTGTTCGGGTGTCAGCAACGGCCCCTGCTTGTCGTTGTCGAGGCCGATGACGCCGACCGCCTCGCGGCCGGTCCGCATCGGCAGGTAGAGGCGTTTGGCGCCCGGCAGCGTATCGGCGGCGCGGCCGGCCGGGCGATTGTGCTCCCAGGCCCATTTGGCGGCGGCGATATCGGCATCCACCAGCGTGTCGTCCGGCGGGTAACCGGCCTTGACGGCGATCGATCCGTTTTCCGGCAGCAGGATGACGACGCGGACCTTCAACATCGAGGCTATCTGGAAGGCAGTCGCCCAGAGCACATCGTCCAGCGTGCCGGTGCCGGCGAGTTTTTTCGAGAAAAGGTAAAGGTCTTCGGTGGTGCGGGCCCGCTGACGGGCAGCGGCTGCCTGGCGCTGGACGGCCGCCGTCAGGTTGGAAGCGACGACCGCGACGCCAAGATAAAAGAGCAGCGCCACCAGGCTTTCCGGATCCCGGACCGTAAACGTGTAGCGCGGCTCGAGAAAAAAGAAATTGAAGGAGAGCGCGCCAGCCACGGAGGCGAACAGGCCCGGTCCCAGCCCGCCGCGCACCGCTGCCGCCAGCACCGCCATCAGGAAAACGAGGGCAAGGTTGCGGACGTCGAGCGTCTGGTCGAGCGCGGCACCGGCGATGATCGCGAGAGCCACAAAGATCGTACTCTTGACGTAGGGCTTGAAGCGGAAGGCCTTGGGCAGCTGCGCCGCCTTCAGGCCGCGTTTCGGTTCGCCTTCCTTGGTGTCGCCGGAGATGACATGGACGCTGATATCGCCCGCGTAACGGATCAGGTCATAGGTGACCGAGCCCTGCAAGATCTGCTGCCAGCGTGGTCTGGCCGGGCGTCCGACGACAATATGGGTGAAGTTGTTGGCGTTGGCATAGGCGATGATCTCGCGCGACGGCTGCAGCGCCGGCAGCGTCACGGTCTCACCGCCGAGCTGTTCGGCCAGCCGCATGTTGGCCGCCAGCCGATCCTTGTCCTGTTCGGGCAGATTGACCGATTGCGGCGTTTCGAGATGCAGCGCCGCCCATGGCGCCCGCAGGCGATCGGCCTGGCGGCGCGCGTACCGCACCAGGCTGGCGCCGTTCCTGCCGTGGTCGAGGCAGACCAGCACCCGATCGCCAGCCGCCCAGGGGCCGGAAATGGCATGCGCCTGCATATGGTTCAAAAGCTGCTCGTCAACCCGCTGGGCAGTGCGGCGGAGCGCCAGTTCGCGCAGTGCCGTCAGGTTGCCGGGGGAAAAGTAGTTCTCGATGGCACGCCGCGCCGTCTGCGGCACATAGACCTTGCCGTCGTTCAGCCGCTTGATGAGATCGTCGGGGGTGATGTCGATGATCTCGACGTCGTCGGCCCGGTCGATGATGCTGTCCGGCACCGTCTCACGCACGCGGACACGGGTGATCTGTGCCACCACGTCGTTCAGGCTCTCGACATGTTGGATGTTGAGCGTCGAATAGACGTCGATACCCTGGCCGAGGATTTCCTGCACATCCATGTAGCGTTTCGGATGGCGGCTGCCGGCGGCGTTGGTATGGGCAAGTTCATCGACCAGGACCAGAGCCGGACGGCGCGCGAGAATGGCGTCGAGGTCCATTTCATCGAGCTGCTGGCCGCGATAGTCGATCGCCTTGCGCGGCACGATCTCGAAGCCCTCGACCAGGGCCTCGGTTTCCTGGCGGCCGTGGGTTTCGACCACACCGATCACCACGTCGAGACCATCGACTTTCCGGGCGCGGCCGGACATCAGCATCTCGTAGGTCTTGCCGACGCCAGGCGCCGCCCCCAGAAAAATCTTCAGCCGCCCGCGCGCCTCACGCTCGGCATGCTCCAGAAGCGCATCCGGCGAAGGTCTGTTCTCACTCTCGCGACTGTCGTCGGGCATGCCTGGTCTTTCCTAATGGCGGAGTGCAGCCCCCTCACCCGGCCTCCGCTTTGCTCGGCCACCCTCTCCCCGAGGGGAGAGGAGGAACGGCGACGCCGCGGCATATATCTTCTCCCCTCGGGGAGAAGGTGCCGGCAGGCGGATGAGGGGGCGACGCAGCTCGCTACTTCACCGAGTCATAGGAGCATCAAGCGCCATATTCAACGCAAGCACATTGACCACAGGTTCGCCGAGGAACCCGAGTTCACGGCTTTCGACATGCTGGTCCACAAGCGAGCGAACCGCTGCCTCGTCCATTTGCCGTGCCTTGGCGACGCGCGGTACCTGGAAGTAGGCGGCTTCCGGCGAGACATGCGGGTCGAGGCCGCTGCCGGATGCGGTGACGAGGTCGATCGGCACGTCCGCGTTCGGGTTGGTGGCCTTCGCGGCTTCGTAGTCCGTCTTCACCCGGTCGATCAGCTTGGCGCTGGTCGGGCCGAGGTTGGAGCCGGAGGACGAGGCGGCGTTGTAGCCGTCGCCGGCGGCCGACGGGCGACCGTGGAAATACTGGTCACCGGCAAATGCCTGGCCGATCAGGGCCGAACCGACAACGGTTCCGTCCTTCTCGATCAGGCTGCCATTTGCCTGGACGGGGAAAACGGCCTGGGCGATGCCGGTCATGGCGAAGGGGTAGATCAGGCCGGTAATGGCCGTGGTGGCGACGATCATGACGATCGCGGGGCGAAGTTGCTTGAACATTGTCATTTCTCCGAAAAGCGTTTTCAAGCGAAGTGGATGCCGGTTCGCGTGAAGAAAACGCGTAAAATTTAAGCGAGACCGATCGCGGTGATGATCATGTCGATCGCCTTGATGCCGACGAAGGGAACGAGGATGCCGCCGAGACCATAGATGAGCAGATTGCGGGAAAGCAGTGCGCCGGCGCCGATGGCGCGGTATTTGACGCCCTTCAGCGACAGCGGGATCAACGCGATGATGATCAGTGCGTTGAAGATGATCGCCGACAGGATGGCGCTTTGCGGCGTGGCCAGCCCCATGATGTTCAGCACGCCGAGCTGCGGGTAGAAGGTCAGGAACATCGCCGGGATGATGGCGAAATACTTGGCGATATCGTTGGCGATCGAGAAAGTTGTCAGGGCGCCGCGGGTCATCAGTAGCTGCTTGCCGATCTCGACGATCTCGATGAGCTTGGTCGGATCGCTGTCGAGATCGACCATGTTGCCCGCCTCGCGGGCGGCGACCGTGCCGGTGTTCATGGCGACGCCGACATCGGCCTGGGCGAGCGCCGGGGCGTCGTTGGTGCCGTCGCCGCACATGGCGACGAGCTTGCCCTTGGCCTGTTCCTCGCGGATCAGCGTCAGCTTGTTCTCAGGCGTCGCCTGGGCGAGAAAGTCGTCGACGCCGGCTTCGGCGGCAATCGCCGCCGCGGTCATCGGGTTGTCGCCGGTGATCATCACGGTGCGGATGCCCATGCGGCGCAGTTCCGCAAAACGCTCGCGGATACCGCCCTTGACGATGTCCTTCAGCTGCACGACGCCGAGCAGCCTGCCGTCACGGGCAACGGCAAGCGGCGTGCCGCCGGCCTTGGCGATTTCATCGGCGATCGCCTGCAGTTCGCGCACGATATCGGATTGCGGGCTGGCGGCGATTGCCGCATTGCCGGAGACCGGCATTGGGCCCGAGCCGACATAGGCGAGCACCGCATCGACGGCACCCTTGCGGATCTGAGAGCCTTCGAGATCGACGCCACTCATGCGGGTCTGGGCGGTGAAGGGGACGAAAGTTGCCTTGAGGCTCGCCATATCACGGCCACGGATCGCGTACTTTTCCTTGGCAAGCACAACGATGGAACGGCCTTCCGGCGTTTCGTCGGCAAGCGAAGCGAGCTGGGCCGCATCGGCAAGATCCTGTTCGGAGACGCCGCGGACGGGGCGGAACGAAGTGGCCTGGCGGTTGCCGAGCGTGATCGTCCCGGTCTTGTCGAGCAACAGCGTATCGACGTCGCCGGCGGCCTCCACGGCGCGACCTGACATCGCGAGCACATTGAAGCGGACGAGGCGGTCCATGCCCGCAATGCCGATCGCCGACAGCAGCGCGCCGATCGTGGTCGGGATCAGCGTCACGAACAGCGCGACGAGAACGATGATCGAGATCGAGCCGCCGGCATAGATCGCAAAGCTCGGGATCGTCGCCGTGGCGAGCACGAAGATCAGCGTCATGCCGGCAAGAAGGATGTTGAGGGCAATCTCGTTCGGCGTCTTCTGGCGCTCGGCGCCCTCGACGAGCGAGATCATCCGGTCGAGGAAGGTCGAGCCGGCAGCGGCCGTGATACGGACGCGGATCCAGTCGGAAAGAACTTGCGTGCCGCCGGTCACAGCCGAGCGGTCGCCACCGGATTCGCGGATGACGGGCGCGGATTCGCCGGTGATCGCCGCTTCGTTCACAGAGGCGACACCCTCGATGACTTCGCCATCTGACGGAATGATGTCGCCCGGTTCGACGAGCACGACGTCACCGACCTTGAGGCTCGTACCGGCGACCATCTTGTACTGGGTGCGGTCGCTGCCCGAGAGCAGCTTGGCCTGGGTTTCGGTGCGGGCCTTGCGCAGCGAATCCGCCTGCGCCTTGCCGCGGCCTTCGGCGACCGCTTCGGCGAAGTTGGCGAACAGCACGGTGAACCAGAGCCAGAGATTGATCTGGAAGGAGAAGCCGAGATTGCCGTTACCGGCCGCGAGGTCGCGGAGGAAGAGGACGGTCGTCAGGACCGAGACCGTGGCCACGACGAACATGACCGGGTTCCGGGCAAGGGTCCGCGGGTTGAGCTTCTTGAAAGCATCGCCTGCGGCCGGAATGAGGATGCGAGTATCCATGATGCTCGCGGATTTTGCCTGGCTCATAAGAGACTCCAGCTTTGAAAATGAGTTGGCTTGTCAATCGAGGCGGCGAAGGGTCGATCAGCCGCGCAAGACTTCGATCACGAGGACAACGGCAAGAATGACCGCCGTCATGATAAAAATTGCATAGGATCCGTAGGGGCTCTGTCCACCCTTGCCCCGCTTTTGCGAGGCAAGGGTGGACTGTCTGCGGAGGGCTTTGCGGATGCTCATGGCATTGCTCCCCTTGGTACCTCAAAACGTCTGGCCGGCGATCATGACCAGGTGTTCGACGACCGGACCGAGCGCCAGGGCGGGCATGAAGGTGAGGCCGCCGACGATCAGGATCGTGCCGACGAGCAGGCCGACGAAGAGCGGGCCATCTGTCGGGAAGGTACCTGCCGAGGCCGGAACCGTCTTCTTGGCGACCAGCGAGCCTGCGATGGCGAGCGCCGGAATGATGACCAGGAAGCGGCCCATCAGCATGCCGATGCCAAGCGTCACGTTGTACCAGGGCGTGTTGCCCGTCAGTCCGCCGAAAGCCGAGCCGTTGTTGGCCGCAGCCGACGTATAGGCGTAGAGGATTTCGGAGAAGCCGTGCGGGCCGGCGGTGCCGATCGAGGCGACGGCGGACGGCGTCACCGTGGCGATCGCCGTGAACACCAGCATGGCAAGCGGCAGGCAGAGGATGGCGAGCACGGCCATCTTCATCTCCTTCGCCTCGATCTTCTTGCCGAGATACTCTGGCGTACGTCCGACCATGAGGCCTGCCACGAAGACGGCGACGATGATGAAGAGGATGATGCCGTAGAAACCCGCGCCGACGCCGCCGACGATGACTTCGCCGAGCTGCATGTTGACGAGCGGGATCAGGCCGCCGAGCGCGGTGAACGAGCCGTGCATGGCATTGACCGCGCCGCAGGAGGCCGCCGTGGTGATGACCGCAAACAGCGACGACAAGGTGATGCCGAAGCGGACTTCCTTGCCTTCCATGTTGCCACCTTCAAGACCGAAGGCATGCATCAGCGGATTTCCGGCCGCTTCCGCCCAGTAGGTGATGCCGACGCCGGCGATGAACAGGATGCCCATCGAGGCGAGGATCGCCCAGCCCTGGCGCTGGTTGCCGACCATGCGGCCGAAAACGTTGGTGAAGGCAGCCCCGATCGCGAAGATCGACAGCATCTGGATGAGGTTGGAGATCGCATCCGGGTTTTCGAACGGATGGGCGGAGTTGGCGTTGAAGAAACCGCCGCCATTGGTGCCGAGCATCTTGATGGCAAGCTGCGAGGCGACCGGGCCGAGCGCGATGGTCTGCTTGGCGCCTTCCAGCGTCGTCGCTTCGACATAGGGCCCGAGCGTCTGCGGCACGCCGAGATAGACGTAAACCAGCGTCAGCACGATGCAGATCGGCAGCAGGATATAGAGTATGGCGCGGGTCATATCGACCCAGAAATTGCCGATCGCCTTACCCGATGCGCGCGAGAAGGCGCGGATGAGACCGACGGCGATCGCCATGCCTGTCGCGGCGGACAGGAAGTTCTGCACGTTGAGGCCGACCATCTGGGTGAGATACGACATGGTGCTTTCGCCGCCATAGTTCTGCCAGTTGGTATTGCTGACGAAACTGACGGCGGTGTTGAAGGAAAGCTCGGGCGGAACGGCACCCATGCCCGCCGGATTATAAGGCAGGCCGGCCTGCAGGCGCATTATCGCGTAAAGCACGACAACGCCGAAGAGGTTGAACATCAGCAGCGAGACGGCATAGGAAGCCCAATGCTGTTCTTCGCGTTCGCTGGTGCCGGCCATGGCATACAGTCCCCGTTCGATCGGAACGAGGACGGGTGACAGAAACGTGCGCTCGCCTGAAAAGATACGCGTCATGTAACCGCCGAGCGGTTTGACGAGCGCGATGATGATCCCGCAGTAAAGCAGGATCTGAAGCCATCCGTTGAGGGTCATTTGGAGTTAACTTTCAATACCCGGCTGCTTGGCTGGAAGCGCCAGTTCTTTTCAAAAGCGTTCTTTTTCAGAAGCGTTCGGGGCGAATGAGAGCGTAGGTGAGGTAGACGGTGAGGAACACCGTCACGGCACCGCTCAGGACATAATCGAGGATCATCGGTATTTCTCCCTTCAAAGCCTGTCGCAGGCGCGGGTATAGGCAAAGCAGAGACCGAAGAAGACGACTGCGGTGCCGAGTAGAATGACGTCCAACATTGATCTGGACTCCTGTTGTTAAGGCGAGGCCGGACAGGACAAGGGTGCCATCCCTTGAAGACGGCACCTTGAGTGCTTTCGGCTTGGAAACGATCTTTTGCGATCTCCCGGACGCTAATATGCGGCGCGACCGCATAGGGGTTCGAGACGGAGCGCAGAGGAAAGAAATAAAAATCCTATAGGAATTTCGTTCTTTCCGGCGGCGATTGCCCTCAGGAAGCGGCCGCAAAGGTTATGGCATAGGCGAAAACGAGCACCATCAGCATCACCGCGAGCATGCCGAGAATGATGCTCGATGCACGCAGATAGTCCGGATTCCCGAAATTCCGGGAGCGCGGATAGACAACTCCGCGCACATGGTGAACGGCCTTGGACATCGGCATTCTCCTCATCCCCGTCCGACGATCTTCATGCGGGGATCGATCGCCCTGGGGACCCTGACCGGGGTCTCAAAAATTGGCCCGAGGCTCAAGGTCACGTCTTCCGGCACGCAGCAGACGGCACCCGGCGTGCGATCACTTTCGAACATGGCGAAATGCACCGCCGACGCCCGATCGGTGAACAATCCGCCGACGAGGCCATCGCGGTCGGAGACAATCCAGCGGCCGCCGGCATCGCGGCCGACCGTGAAACGCACTCCACGCGAGGGAGGTTCGACTTTCGACATTGCCTTGCTCATCGTGCTTCTCCTCAAGCCACCATCATGGAAACGAGGCCGGCGACGCAGAGGCCGAGACCGATGACGCCGAGGAGCCTCAGGAAGACCCCGAGATTCGCATCGACCGGGCGATCTGGCTGCGACAGCCGGCGCTGCCGGGCCTTGGCTTCAGCAAGATGCAGGAAGTAGACGCTCCCCAGACGACCAAACATTTCAGTCACTCCTTGTTGGGATCGGCCCGCGGCATTGTCCGCGCGGAGCCCGCATCGAAACCGATGCACGATCCGAAAGGTAGCGACGGCCCCATAGGCTTTCGATTGGAGGTGCCATGCGAAGAAATAGGGAATCCATATAAGCAACCGTGATTTTTCGTTTGCGCCGCAGCATTCCGGGCGGCATGTTGAAATCCTCGAACGATAAAAGACTTGGGAAATGGAATTCAGATCATGACAGCAGATGCGATCGTGCTGGGAGCCGGCATTGTCGGCGTTTCGACGGCATTGCAGCTCGCCCGGCGCGGCAAATCGGTGGTGCTTGTCGATCGGAAAGAACCCGGCATGGAGACCTCCTATGGCAATGCCGGCCTGATCCAGCGCGAGGGCGTCGTGCCCTATGGCTTCCCCCAGCAATTCGGTCTGATCCTGCGCTACGCCCTGAACAACCGCATCGATGCGCACTTCCACTGGAAAGCCATCCCCTCGGTCACCTCGTTCCTGGCGAAATACTGGTGGCATTCCAACCTGACCCGCCATCAGCTGATCGCCCGCGCCTACGCGCCGCTGATCGAGCACTCGATCGCGACCCATAACGAGCTGATCGAGGAAGCTGGAGCTCAAGACCTGATCGCCAAGAACGGCTGGACGGAGGTGTTCCGCACCCGCGGCAAGCATGATGGCGAGATCGGCGAGGCCGAGCGGCTTCGCAAGGAGTATGGTGTCGCCTTCAAGGAACTTTCGCCTGCCGATATCGCCGAGCAGGAGCCCAATCTGTCCAACGATTTCGTCGGTGGCCTGCGATGGGAAGACCCTTGGTCAGTCAAGGACCCGCTGGCGCTGACGCGCGCCTATGTGGCGCTGTTCGAAAAGCTCGGCGGCCGCGTGCTGAAGGGTGATGCCAAGAGCCTGTCGCAGACCAAGACCGGCTGGCGGATCGTCGCGGGCGAAGGCACGGTGGAAGCCAAGGATGTGGTGGTGGCGCTCGGCCCCTGGTCCGATACGGTTACCAAACCGCTCGGCTACAATTTCCTGGTCGGCGTCAAGCGCGGCTATCACATGCACTATTCGGCCAAGGGCAATGCCAAGCTCAACGGCTGGACCATGGATGCGGAACGCGGTTATTTCCTGGCCCCTATGAACCAGGGCATCCGATTGACGACAGGCGCCGAATTCGCCCGCCGCGATGCGCCGAAGACGCCTGTTCAGCTGGAACGCGCAGAAGCGGTGGCGCGGAGCATCTTCCCGCTCGCAGAGCGGCTCGACATAGAGCCCTGGATGGGTGCCCGCCCCTGCACGCCGGACATGATGCCGGTGATCGGCAAGGCGCCGCGCCACGACGGCCTGTGGTTCGCCTTCGGTCACGCGCATCACGGCCTGACGCTGGGCCCGGTGACCGGCCAGGTGATTGCCGAGGCGATCACGGGGCAGAAGACATTGATCGACATCTCGGCCTACAGGCCGGAGCGTTTCAACGCCTAGTTCTGCTCGAGTGAGTGGGGCGGCCTGCGAGCAGCGGGAACTGTCGGAACATGCCCTGCGCGTGACCGACGTCGAATGCGAAGCCTTTTCGGACGGTGTGAGATGGCCTTTAGACCGGCAAACAATCCAGGCCATACGAATTCATGGTATGCGGCGTCCGCGAAGGACAAGCAGGTCCGCCCTGCCCTCGACGGGGCGATAGAGGCGGATGTCTGCGTTATCGGTGCCGGCTTCACCGGCATTTCCGCGGCGCTCGAACTTGCCGAACGCGGATATTCCGTCGTGGTGCTGGAAGCGGAGCGCATCGGCTTCGGCGCATCGGGCCGCAATGGCGGTCAGATCGTCAACGGCTACAGCCGTGATCTCGAAACCATTGCCGGCCGTTACGGGCGCGACAAGGCGGTGAAGCTCGGCGCCATGTCGCTCGAAGGCGGCGAGATCATCCGCAGCCGCGTCGCGAAATATGGGATCGACTGCGACCTGGTGCATGGCGGCTTCTTCGCAGCCTTCACGGACAAGCAGATCCGCGAAATGGAGCACCACAACGCTGATTGGGAACGATACGGCCATGGCGGGCTGGAGATGGTCTCCAAGGCGGATGTCGGCAAATACGTGAAGACCGATCGATATGCCGGCGGCATGATCGACAAGCTCGGCGGCCACATCCACCCCCTCAACCTCGTGCTTGGGGAAGCTGCGGCGTTCGAAAGCCTTGGCGGACGCATCTTCGAAGCCTCGCGCGTGACCGGCCTCGACATGGGCGGAAAACCGGTGGTGCGGACAGAAAGGGGTTCGGTGAAGGCCTCGTATGTGCTCGTCTGCGGCAATGCCTATCTCTCTCCGCAGTTTCCGGAGATCAGCGGCCGGATGATGCCGGTTTCCAGCCAGGTGATGGCGACGGAACCGCTCGACGCGGCGCTGATCGAGAGCCTGCTGCCCGCCAATTACTGCGTCGAGGACGCCAATTACATCCTCGACTACTACCGGCGCACTGCGGACAACCGGCTGCTTTACGGCGGCGGCATCGGTTACGGCGGACACGACCCGAGCGACCTCACGGGCGTCATCCGGCCCAATATGCTGAAGACGTTTCCGCAATTGAAGGACGTGAAGATCGACTATGCCTGGAGCGGCAATTTCGCGCTCACCCTGACGCGTATCCCGCATATGGGGAAACTGTCGGACAAGGTCTATTTCTCGCACGGCGACAGCGGCCACGGGGTGACTACCACCCATCTGCTCGGCAAGATTCTCGGCGAGGCGGTCGCCGGCCACGCGGAACGCTTCGACATCTGGTCGTCGCTCCCCAACCTGCCCTTCCCGGGCGGCCGCACCTTCCGGGTACCGCTCACCGTGCTCGGCGCCTGGTGGTATGGGTTGCGCGACCGACTGGGTATCTGATCAAGGGATCAGAGAGAAACCGGGAAGCTGCCTGTAAGGTAGTAGGTCGCTTGCGCCCGAACGATGGACTTGAACTGCGCCACGGTTCCGGCGGCTTCGTCTTCCGGAATCATGAGAGCCAGCCGCAGGGTGGCGCCGGCCATGTGAAACATCACCAGAAGCGTCTGCGCATAACTTTCTCGCAGCGGCTGTTCAACGAAAGGTTCGGTCGCCTTGTAAAAGACGTCGGCCTGGAAGCGGGTCTCGGCGATATCGAGGTCCGCAAGCGCCTTGTCCGCCTGGATGGCATTCAGGAGATCCTGGGTCGCGGGCCTTTCCCGCATATTGTAGTAGTACAAATCGAAAAGCTCGGCCGGTGCCTGCAGAGCTTCTTCTGCCGTGGTGATCCTTCCGATCTGCTCCGTCACCAGGGTACGGACCTCTTCGGCGTAACTCTCGTAGAGCGTGGCGATGATGGCGGACTTGTTGGGGAAATACTGATAGACCGATGCGATAGGCCCGCCGGAGAGGGCGGCTATCTCCTTCATGGTCACTGCGTCGATGCCCTTCTGGCCGATCAGTTCCATGGATACTTTCAGGATTTCATCGATGCGCTCGCGGCTCCGCTCCTGTTTCGGCACCCGGCGAAGGGAACCCCGCCCTGGTCCTTGCGTCGAATCTGGCATCCGCAAACCGTCTCCTCAAACACCTGCCAACCGCTGCCTTCGTTGCCGGTGAGGTTTTCCGGTAGCCGAGGGCAGAATTGCTTGAACACAAACTGTTTGTTTATACGACGCCCGAAGAGCATCGGATCACGAAGGCCGGTAATTTTTAGAATACTTTCCACGCCGATGCACAAGACAGAACATCGAAGAAAACGGTAGCTTAAATCCTATTATCTATGCTCCAGTGAGCGCGGTAATACCTTCGAAAGCCTTATCGACAATGGTATCGACACTTGCGTCGATGTCGACAGTTACCACTCCGGCCTCATGCTCCGGGCTTTCCAGGGTTGCAAGCTGGCTCTGAAGCAGTGACGCCGGCATGAAATGGCCGGTACGCGCGCCCATCCGTTGCCCAAGCACCTTGGGGTCGCCGGTGAGGAAGACAAAATAGAGCGTGCCGCCGCTCTCCCGCCGCAACCGGTCCCGATAGGTTTGTTTCAAGGACGAGCACGACACCACCACGCTTTCGCCCCGTCCCCTCGCCTCGGCCAGTTGGTTGCCGATCAGATCGAGCCATGGCCAGCGGTCGTCGTCGGTCAGCGGAATCCCCTTCGCCATCTTGGCGACGTTCGCCTCCGGATGCAGACGGTCACCCTCCACGAAAGCGCAGCCGAGACGCGCGGCGAGGTGCTCGCCCACCGATGTCTTCCCCGACCCGCTGACACCCATGACGACGACGGCAAGAGGGGACGTGAGTTCGATTGCGGGCATAACTGACTTCCATTTGATAACGCGTTCAGGAGGCGGCAAGGCCGAATTGTGGAGATCGCAGTTAACCTCGGGTTTTCCAATTCTCTTACGGGAACCTTAGAGAGACTACGATAAAAGGACCCACCTTCAACCGAATTCCGCCCTCCAAATCCAACTCGAGATCCACGATCATGCGGCGACTCATCAATATTATTGCGCCTCGCGTTTATCACATCCTGCGCGATACGGGCGGCAATTTTGCGATAGCGACTGCTCTCGCGCTGCCGGTTCTCCTGACGACCGCCGGCGGGGCGGTTGATTTCACCCAGGCCTCGTTCGAACGCAGCCGGCTGCAGGGTGCGCTCGATGCGGCTGTGCTCAGCGCCGTTGCAAAACCTGATATCGCCAGTCAGCGCCGGGAAGCGCTGCGCTTTCTGACCGATACGGTTCCGGAAGAGACCGACCTCGACACCGCGCTTGTCGTTGCCGCGAATAGCGACGGCAGCCTGACGGGTACCTATGCCCAAGGTGTCCCCACCAATTTCCTCGGCCTGCTCGGTATCCACACCATCGACGTCAAGGTCCGATCCACCGCCATCGCGAACAAGAATGCGAAGCCTTCAGGCGCATGCATCTACGTGCTCGGCAACGTGTCACAGGCGGTTCTGATCAATTCAGGCGCCAACGTGCAGTCGGAGAAATGCGGCGTGGAGGTCAGTTCGACCCAGAACCCGGCCTTCATCATGAACGGCGGGGCGACGATCGATACGGTCAGCTTCTGCGTTGCCGGCACCCAGTACATCAAGAACGGCGGGACGCTCAGCAACCTGAAGCCGGGCTGCAAGGTTTCCGGAGATCCCTATGCCGGCAGCATTGCCGAGCCTACCGTCTCCTCCACCTGCACGACCAGTGGCACCAAGGACGGAGCGGTGCAGGAAATGGCTCCAGGCGTCCATTGCGGCACCACCTTCAACGGATCGCCGAAGATCACGTTCAAGCCCGGGCTCCATATCATCAAGGGCCGGATGATCATCAATTCCGGTTCGACGGTCGTCGCAGAGGGCGTGACCTTCTATTTTCCCGACACCGACAGCGAAATCCGCGCCAATGGCAACTTGAGCTTCACGGCGTCGGCACCGACCAGCGGCACCTACAAGGGCATCCTGATGTTCGAAAAGACCAGCGATACCGCCAACAATGCCCGCAAGCAGCAATACATCTTCAACGGTTCCAATGGCGAAACGCTCAAGGGAGTGATCCATCTTCCAAACCGCGACGTCACCTACAATTCGACGACGAACCAGACGAACCTCATCACGCTGGTGGTCAACACCATGATCATGAACTCGTCCAACTGGAAGATCGAACCCTATACGGGCGCAGCCGGTGGAAGCGGCTCCGAGATTACCTCGGTGCGCCTCGTCAACTGACGCTCAACGCTGCCGGGCGTCCTTGCCGAGCACGATTGGCATCAGCACCGACAGGAACATCAGCCGCAACACGTGGTGGGCGCCGACATAGGTCGGATCGGCATGCAGCATGACAGCCATCGCCGACATTGTTTCGAGCCCACCCGGCGCAAAGGCGATCAGCGCCGCATCGAGCGGCACGCCGGTCAGATATGAAACCCCGCCGGCAATCGCCGCCGCAAGCACGATGACGACCACGGTCACCACGCCGCCGGCCACGAAAGCGGTGCGCAAATCGGTAATCGACACGCCGCAGAAGCGCGTGCCGATGACCGAACCGAGGATGACGTAAGTCGGAACCAGCAGCCAGTCCGGAACGCCGCCGCTGACGAACCCCGTCACGTGCGTGGCGATCGACACCACGACGCCGCCCAGCAGCAGGGCTGCCGGAAAATTCCAGCGCATGAACAGCAGGCCGAACAGCGCTGAGACCGCAAGCATGACCAGGAGAACGGGTGTGCTCATCGCCAGAGGCACCAGAACCGGATCGGTGCCGACCAGATCGAAGATCTCCACGATCAACGGAACCGTAACCGTCAGTGCCAGCACGCGCACGCTCTGGCCGACACTGACGGCGCGCAGGTCGCAACGGGTTTCGGCGGCGAGGCTGAGCACGTAACTCAGATGGCCGGGGGAAGAGGCGAGAAGCGCGGTGATCCGGTCATAGTGGAAGAACCGCTGCAGCACCCACGAGCTTGCATAAAGCAGGATCACCACCGCCACGAGCACCATGACGAAACTCAGAGGCCAGGTGCGCGCCGCGACGATCACCTCCGGCGTGACAGTCGCCCCCATCGACACACCGACGACGATGAAACAGACGTTGCGGACCTTCGCCGGCACCGCCAGGTTCAGCCCGGCAAGCCCTGCAACGGTGATCGCGATTGCCGGACCGATGAGGTAAGGAGCCGGAAAGGCAATGAGAATTGCGATCAGCGCACCGGCAGTACCGATCAGCGCAGTCAGCGCGAAGGTGCGCAATTCCGAAAGGGGCATGGCTTAATCCTGAAGGCGCCACAGGAAAGAAAACTGACAAAAGCCAGAAAAACGCCTAGTCCCCTTCTATTGCAAATGGGCGGGAGGTCAACCTCTTCTGCCGCATACGGGGACAGCAAAAAGGCGCCGGCCTCAACGGCGGCGCCTTCAAGAAGCAGGAACGGGCAGGATCAAGCGGCCGGCGCGATGACCTTCGGGATGGCCTTTGGCAGATGCAGCATATCGATGCCCAGCAGAAAATTGATCTGCGGACGCGCCTTGACGAGGTCGTCGATCGTGTATTCGGCGAGCACGTCGAAGAAAGCGTTGAGCGCCTTGCGAAGCGCAGCATTCAGGCCGCAGCTGTCAACAAGCGGGCATTCCGCGACTCCCTCTTCGAAGCACTCCGCCATGGCAAAGCTGTCTTCAGTCACCTTGATGACATCGAAAAGGGTGATGCGATCGGCAGCGCGGCCAAGCCTTACGCCACCGTTGCGACCGCGCACGGTTTCCACCAGGCCGGCCTTCGTGAGCGGCTGGAGGATCTTGAAGAGGAAGAGTTCGGAAACACCGTATGCTCTTGCGATCTCGGGGATCCGGCTGAGGTGGCCTTCGTTGGCGGCACAATACATCAGCATCCGTACTGCGTAATTCGTCTGTTTGGTCAAGCGCATGCTGGTCTCCCGAGACTCGTACCCGCCCTATATAATGGCTCCGCTAGTTTTGAACAATTCCAAAATAAGAAAATTGTCATCAAGTTTTCGCGCTGCGCCAGCTTGCCTTCATCGGCGCGGAATTCAAGCGACGAATTGTTCGTCCACAATCGAAGACCGGAAAGCCGAATTCACGCTGGATCAGGGGGATAGGCAGACCTCCGGGCGGGCTCTCCCGGGAAGACCTCGCTTTATTATGGGTCGATTTCCCGCAGCCTCAGTTCGCTATTCCGGATCCGCGGCGGCGCCGGAAAAGTTTCGGCTCGCATCAACTGGTCATCGCGATCGCCACCCAGGCCGGGACAGCTACCACCACCATTGCAGCCAGCAGGCTAAGGCCGATCTTCGCCAGATACGCGCGGCGGGCACGCTTCGCATCCCACTCGTACACCATGGACATACATCCCCACTCCTACTCCGCGGACTAAATTAGGATAGTCTGCGGAAACGTCAATGGAGGCTATCGATCACGGCTACCTTGCCTGAAGCCTACCTTCCAGTTCAGCGGCATAATTGCGGATGTCCTGCTGGCGCTGCGGGGTGCCCGGATGGCTCGAGAGAATGTTTGCGTCTTCATGATCTCCAAGCTTGTCTTCGAGGACCGCGAAGAAGCGGGCCAGTGCTGCCGGGTCGTAGCCGGCTGCACGCATCAGCTCGACAGACCGGCGGTCCGCCTCCGCTTCCGCGGCCCGGGAATAGGACAGCGCCACCAGTGCGCCGCCCTGTGTGAGGATGTCCTCGACGCCCGAGCCGACATCGCCGGCAATCAGCATGACCAGCGCGGCGACGCCTGCGGCGCGGTAGAGCTGCCGCAGGCTGTGCTCGCCTTCGACGTGGGCGATCTCGTGGCCGAGCACGCCAAGAACCATTTCTCGGTCGCCGCCGGCGAGCTTCACCAGATCGTCAGTGAGGATCAGGCTGCCGTCCGGCAGCGCGAAGGCGTTCGGGCCGATCACGCCGCCATCCCGGAAGTAGAGATGATAGGCCTTTTGCCCCCCCTTCGAATGGACGGCGAGTTTTGCGAAGCCGTCGGAAATCGCCTGCCGTTCGCCTTCCGGCAATTCGGACGGTTTCAGGATAGTCCGATCGAGGGATGCCAGCGTGCCGGAGCCGATCAGTTCCGGCACGAAGGGCGGCGTTACCAGGACGGCGACCTCGACCAGCACGGGGACTGCAAACCGATAGATCGAGACGGCAAGCAGCATGACGGCAATCGTCATGACGATCAGTCGCGGATGGAACTGCTCCAGCCGGTGGATCAAGCCGCCGCCGGCGCCGCGCTTGCCGTGGAGATAGGTGTCGATCCCGTCGTTGTCGCGCGTCTCGAACACGGAACCGTCCGGGAAACTCACCCGCCGCGGGATCGAGCCGACCCGCGCGCTGATCTCGGCCCGCTCCGGCACAGCCGATGCGAGAACCCGCCCCTCTTCCGCTGCGACGAGGAGAGTGCCGTCCTCGCGCAGGACGGCCTCGATTGCGCGGCTGGAATTGGCTGGATGCCATTCGCCTTTCGCGATGACCGCTCCGTCAGAAACCAAAGTCGAACCCTTCCATATCCATGTATTCGGCGCTGATCGCAGCACCGCTCGCCTCGATCGAGGCGAGGATTTCGCCCGGGTCGCCGTTGATGCGGATACCGGTGTGTTCGTTGACATACCGCGCCATCCGGACCGCCGCCCAGGGGCGCATCAGCCCGAGCGTCAGCACGGTGACGATCACATTGCTGATTGCGATCCAGGCATAACGCGGCCGGGAGATATCGCTGACCAGCTGATGGCGGCCGTCGAGCTCCGCCGCCGACCAGGCGACGTTGCGCGCACCCGCCCGGTAGAAGAGACCAGCAATACCGTAGAGGATGAAATAGATGAAGAGACCGGCGTAGAGACCGACGATGCTCAGCACGGTCATCTGCGTGTTCGTCAATTCGGCGCTCTCGCGCATGACGGTCGCGGCACCCATGATCGCGATGAAGGCAATGAACCCGAAGATGATGCTGCCCAGGAACACGATCAATGCCGGCAGGATCCAGACGCCATAAAGCCGGCCAAGCTGGGGGTCGCTGGAAAACGGCCGGTCGCCGTAACGCAGATTGTTGAAGAGGTATCGCCAGGTCCAGCGGCTCGCAAGCGGCGCCAGGATGCCGAAGGAAATGAAGGCTACCAAGCTGCCGAGCATGATCGCAACGAAGGCGCCGCCTGCCGTGCCGACGAAATCGAAACGCACGTTGCGATAGCTCGTCACCCGGGCGTTGAAGCGCAGGCTGCGCTTGATGAGCCACGGCAGAGCGATCAGGATCAGGATCGGGGTCACGATGCCGACTGGCGGAAAGATCGCCGTGCCGATGTTGAGCACGATCACGAACGCGGTGACGATCAGCCGGCCGATAAAGATCTGCTTGCCGGTCGCGTGATATTCGAAGGCACGGTCGAGAACGACCGTGTTGCCGTAGAAATATCGCATGCGCCGCACCTTCGCCCAGGCCGAATAGATGCTGAGGGTGATGATCGTCAGCAGAACGTTGACGATCCAGATGCCGAAATATTCGCTGGCGCTGCCGGTGAAGGATGCGCGTTCAAAAGACTGTCCTTCCGCCGCCCGAGGCGCCGTCTCTGCCATTGCCATGATGTCGTGTCCCCTTGCCGAATACCGTCGAGACGGCCGCCTGCCCGATTCTTCGCCTCATTGTAAGGCCGCGACATGCCATTTCAATCACTGCTCTACATCGCGACGAAGCTTTCAACCGCCAAAATAAAAACGGGCCTCCGAAGAGGCCCGCCTGATGCTCTGTCCTGATTGTCGTTCTACTTCATCGTCGGCATGACGAATTCCGCACCGTCCTTGATGCCGGACGGCCAGCGGGCGGTGATCGTCTTGGTCTTGGTCCAGAACTTGATCGAATCCGTGCCATGCTGGTTCAGATCGCCGAAGCTGGAGGCCTTCCAGCCGCCGAAGGAATGGTAGGCAAGCGGAACCGGGATCGGCACGTTGATGCCGATCATGCCGATATTGATGCGGCTGGCAAAATCGCGGGCGGCATCGCCATCGCGGGTGTAGATCGCAACGCCGTTGCCGTATTCGTGCTTCATCGGCAGATCGAGCGCTTCCTCATAGTTGTGGGCGCGGACGACCGAAAGGACCGGACCGAAGATTTCCTGCTTGTAGATGTCCATCTCGGGCGTGACGTTGTCGAACAGCGTGCCACCGACGAAATAGCCGTTCTCGTAACCCTGCAGCTTGAAGCCCCGGCCATCGACCAGAAGCTTGGCGCCTTCCTCGACGCCGCGGTCGATCAGGCCGTTGATGCGGGCATGAGCTTCCTTGGTGACGACCGGGCCCATGTCGGCCTTGTCGTCCGTATAGGGACCGATACGCAGGGACTCGATCTTCGGGATCAGCTTTTCGACGAGACGGTTGGCGGTTTCCTCGCCGACCGGGACAGCAACCGAAACAGCCATGCAGCGCTCGCCGGCCGAGCCGTAGCCCGCGCCCATCAGCGCGTTGACGGCCTGGTCGAGATCGGCATCCGGCATGATGATCATGTGGTTCTTGGCACCGCCGAAGCACTGCGCACGCTTGCCGTTCATGGCAGCCGTACCATAGACGTAGCGGGCGATCGGGGTCGAGCCGACGAAGGAGATGGCGCCGATATCCGGATCGGTGAGGATCGCGTCGACGGCCGCCTTGTCGCCGTTGACGACGTTCAGGATGCCGGCAGGCAGGCCCGCTTCGATCATCAGTTCGGCAAGGCGGATCGGAAGTGACGGGTCACGCTCCGACGGCTTGAGGATAAAGGCATTGCCGCAGGCGATCGCCGGCGCGAACATCCACATCGGGATCATGCCCGGGAAATTGAACGGGGTGATGCCGGCGCCGATGCCGACCGGCTGGCGCATCGAATACATGTCGATCTGGGGACCGGCGCCTTCGGTAAACTCGCCCTTCGACAGGTGCGGGATGCCGATCACGAATTCGCAGACTTCCAGGCCGCGGATGACGTCGCCCTTGGAATCCTCGATCGTCTTGCCGTGTTCGCGGGACAGCATTTCGGCGAGCTCGTCCATGTTCTGGTTGAGCAGGTCGACGAATTTCATGAACACGCGGGCGCGGCGCTGCGGATTGGTGGCAGCCCATTTCGGCTGGGCCTGCTTGGCGTTTTCGACGGCAGCGCGGATTTCCGAAACGCTGGCGAGCGAAACCTTCGCCTGGACTTCGCCGGTTGCCGGATTGAAGACGTCAGCCGCGCGGCCGCTGGTGCCGGCGACATGCTTGCCGCCGATGAAATGCCCGATCTCACGCATGGGTATGCTCCTCCTGCCTTTTGTGGCGATCTTTTTTGAATAGCCGAGGATACTCTCAGATTTGCACAAGGCAACGCCGTAGTTTACGCATCCGTTGTGCAAATTTCGACATTGGAGCCTCTGATGAACTGGGACGATGTGCGTATGTTTCTGGCGGTCGCCCGCACCGGCCAGATCCTGTCTGCTTCGCGGCGGCTCGGTGTCAACCATGCGACGCTCGGGCGAAGAGTGACGGCACTGGAGGAGGATTTGCGCACCCGCCTGCTCATCCGCCGCACAAATGGCTGCGAGCTGACCGCCGAGGGCGAGGTGTTCTTCCGGGCCGCCGAGCGGATGGAAACGGAGATGCTGGCGGCGCAGGCGAGCACCGGGCGGATCGACGCGGCGATCGCCGGCACGGTCAGGATCGGTGCGCCCGACGGTTTTGGGGTCTCCTTCCTTGCCTCGCGGCTCGGGCGGCTGACGCGCCGGCATCCGGAACTCAAGCTGCAGCTGGTGCCCGTGCCGCGATCCTTCTCGCTCTCCCAGCGGGAGGCGGATATCGCCATCACCATCGAACGTCCGGAACAGGGCCGGCTCGTCTCTTCGAAACTGACCGATTATACGCTGGGCCTCTATGCCTCGAAGTCCTATCTCGATCAGGCCGGAACCCCGCGGACGGTCGAGGCGCTGAAAAGCCATCCGCGCATCGGTTACGTCGAGGACCTGATCTTTTCGCCGTCCCTGAATTTTACAGGCGAGGTGATGCGGGACTGGGATGCGAGCTTCGAGATTTCAAGCGCCATCGGCCAGACCGAGGCGGTGCGTTCCGGGGCCGGCATCGGAATCCTGCACGACTATGTGGCGCGGCAATATCCGGAACTGGTGCGCGTGCTGCCCGAGACCATCATCCGGAGGTCCTACTGGACCACTTATCATGAAACGACGCGCGACCTGATGCGGCTGAGGACGGTGGTGGAGTTCCTGAAGGAACTGGTCGACGGGGAAAGCTACATCTTTGTGTGACGGACAGGACGGCCTTCAAGAGGAAAAAGAAGAAGACCCAAAACAGGGTCCGGCCGCCGAAGCGGCCGGAAAACCTTGTATCAAGAAGGCAGGAAGGTCGTAACCGGAACCTTGAGTGCCGCGGCAATGCGCTTCAGCTTGGCCGGGTCGGCATCGGTGCCGTTTTCAATGCGAACGATCTCGTCGTTGACGAGGCCGGTCGTGATGGCAAGCTCTTCGATGCTGTAGCCGACAGAACGTCGCGTTTCGGCGACGGCTGAGGCAATGTGCTGCGGAGAAAGCTTCGCTCCATTGGCGGATGCGAAATTATTGATCGAAATTGTCATTGTATGCTCCTTCTGGAATGGCCTGCCGAAAACCGGTCAGGTGAAGGGGGACGAACGCCCTAGACGCAGGAGTCTAAAAAATTAGGCACCGGCTGCCGCAAACATAGGCATGCTAACGGCCGAGACAAGGGCGATTACTGCAGTGCACAAAAATGTGTTCGCTTTCGGGTCGAAAGAAGGCGGCGTCTCTTTACCCGGCGCTGTCAAAATGGCCGGAATCGGGCATTTTTGCCTTAAATCGAGCTGAAAAAACATGAATGGCACCGCTTTTGCGGTGCCACATTAAATTTTCTTAACTTTCAAAAAAACGCATCAGGCCGACTGAATCGACTTGATCCTGTCGATGCCTCCGACGATCGCGGCAAAATCCTGCCAGACGCCTTGAGCGCCCTTCTGCCATTCCTCAAAGGCTTCCGGCTTCAGCAATTTGCCGCCATTCTTGAGCGACACGGCAACGGATGCCGCCTCGTCGTCGACGATGAGCTGGTTGAAATAGGCGGCCCCTTCCTTCGACGCCTCCTGGAAGACCGCCTTCTGCTCGGCGTTCAACTGGTTCCAGAAGCTGGCGGAATAATAGATGACGCCGGACGCCCAGATATGGCCGGTTTCGGTCATGCAGGGGACGACTTCATAAAGCTTGAAGCCGGCATAGGCGGATTTGGTGAGATCCATGGCGTCGGCGACGCCGGTCGCCAGCGCATTGTAGGTTTCGGTGATCGGAATGCCGACCGGGGCGGTACCGAAGGCGGCCCACAGCTTGGTGTGCAGCGGGCTCTGGATGACGCGGATCTTCTTGCCCTTCAGCTGTTCCGGGCGGGTGACCGGCTCCTTGGTCAAGAGATGGCGGGCGCCGTAGTTGATGAAATCGCCGATCACGAAATTCTGGGCGGCGAGCTTCTGCTTGAGATCTGCACCGACATTGCCGTCGACCGTCTTGCGGACATGGGCTGCGTCGCGGAACAGGAACGGCAGATCGAGGACCTGCAGCTCCGGTACCCAGCCGGACAGTGACGAGACGGTGGAAAGGCTTGCCTGCACGGAACCGAGGCGGGCGCCTTCTGCCACTTCCTTCTCGCCACCGAGCGCACCGTTCTTGACGACGTTGAACTTGAACTGGCCGGGCAGCCTGGCTTCCACCAGCTCGCCGAGCTTCACCCAGATCTTCGATTCCGGCTTGTCGTCGCCAAGCAGCGAGGCGGTGGTGATCGTCGTCGTGCGAGCGGCCGCGCTGCGCACGAAAACCGGAGCGGCGAGCGCCGCGCCGGTTGCTGCGGCAGTCTTCAGAAGGGTTCGGCGGTTGATGTTGTCCATGTCTCAGGTTCCCGGAATTATGGAAGAATCAGAAGATGATCGCCCAGGCGCAAAGGATCGCCAGGGAAACCAGAAGTGCAAGCAGATAGGGCACGACCGCCTTGAACAGCGCGGTCGCGGGAATGCGGGTGACGCCGCTGACCACAAAGATCAGCATGCCGAGCGGCGGGGTCAGGCCGTGGATCATCAGATTGACGACGATGATGACGCCGAAATGGATCGGATCGATGCCTGCGGCGACGGCTGCCGGCAACAGGATCGGACCGAACAGCAGGATCGCCGCGCCGATATCGAGCACCAGTCCGACGACCAGAAGGATGACGTTGGAGAGGATGAGGACCGCGAGCGCACTGCCGCCGAAAATCGTCACGAGTTCCGAGACGAGGCCGGAAACGTTGTCGACCGCGAGCAGGAAGGCGAAAGGCCCGGCCGTGCCGATCAGCAGGCCGATCGCAGCGGACTCCGTCGCCGCCTGCCGGAACGAGGCGAGCAGCGAACCTGCTCCGACCCTGCCCCAGACGGCGAGGATGATCGTATAGAGGGCCGCGAGAGCCGCAGCCTCGGTCGTAGTGACGATGCCGATGCGGATGCCGACCACGACGATGATGCCGAGACCGAAGGCGGGAATGGCGGAGATCGCCGCCTGCCCGCGCTCGCGACCCGAGGCGCGCGGCAAGGCAACTTGCTCTCTGACGGACAGATGGATGGCCACGGCGAGGCAAACCGCCATCAGGCCGCCGGCGAAAAAGCCGCCGACCAGCAGCGAACCGACCGACAGATTGGTGGCCGTCGCAAGGATCAGGAAGGCGATCGACGGCGGGATGACGTTGTCGAGCACCGAGGTGGCGGCGATGATCGCGCCTGCCTGTGCCGGTGGGTAACCGTGCTTCACCAGTTCCGGCTGGAAGGTGGAGGCGCCGAAGGCGGCATTCGCAACGGACGAACCCGATGCGCCGGAAAACAGCACGCTGGTCAGAAGCGTCGTCTGCGCTAGTCCCGCCCGGCGATGGCCGACCATGGATGCCGCGAACCGGACGAGCTGGTTGGCGACGCCGGAAGAGGTCAGCAGCCCGCCGGCCAGCAAGAAGAACGGAATGGCGAGCAGCAGGAATTTCGACATGCCGGCCACCGTCGAAGAGACGATCGCCGGTTCCGGCAGGCTGCTGCCGAAGGCGATCGCCACATAGGCTGCCGCCAGGAACGCATGCGCCAGCGGGGCGGCCAGGACCAGACCGAGTGCTGCCACCAGCGCCAGGAACAGGCTCGGCGGCAGCTCGCTGTCGATAAAGATTTCGGGAACGCCAAAATAGAGCGCGGCCCCGAGGACGAGCGATATCAGCACCGGCAGCGCCCTGCCCTCGGCAAGCCTTTGCAGGAGGAGCACGACGAGGATCAGCACGCCGCCGACACCTAAGAAACCGAAGCGGATCCACTCCGGAACGCCGAGCGCCGGAGAAATGCCACCGAGCATGGACATGATTTCGGAACCGCCGAAGAGCAGGATCATGGCGGCCAGCACGGTGAACACGTCGGCCAGAACGTGGGTCGCCGGCACCAGTCGGATGGGAGCCAAACGCACGAAGGCATCGAGCCGCATGGCCAGCGCACTGTTGAGGCTGAGGGGGGCGCCGATCGAGATCAGCGCCACATGCAGCCATATCCCGAGGTCTTCGGCACCGATGAAGCCGGTACTGAAGAAATAGCGCAGGCAGACGCTGACCAGCACGACCATCAGCAGAAAGGCGAGGATGAGCGCTGCAATGGTGCCGAGCGCGGCCTCGACGCCCTTCAGCACCCGCGCCGCAAGGCTATCGCCCCGGACTGCCGTCTGCTCTAGAAAGTCGGATGGGCTGGCTGCCAAGGGCTCTTACCTTTGCCGGAGAATCAGGCGGTCCTGACCGTGGAAAGATCACGATCGAAGAGCGTCTACCAGGTGAATGACGCGATGCCGACATCTCGCGTGAGACATCGAGACGCGGCAATACCTTTTCGCCGAAGCGGTGGGCTTCCTCAAGCAGTGGCAGGCCCGAAAGGAGAAAAGTTTTCGGCGCCCGGCCTTCCGCACGGCCGCAGGTCAAGCGCCGCTTGAGAGGTTCCGCCTTTTACGGCGACCATCCCCACGCCGCAACGGCCTCGATCCGAGGTTAAGACCAAAATCTCGACCTCGCTGCATCTTTTTGCGAGACATACTTGGTTTTGAGTGAATTAATGGATTCGCGGAAATGCAGGGGCAACCCTTGCGTGACAATCGGGGGATGTGTCCGTGGGCGATATCGAACAAGAAAAGAAATCTCAGGATCTCTTCGAATTTCATCCAGAGCCCGCCGCCCAGACAGGGGCTTCGCCCGACCAGTTCCAAACGGAGATGAGGGATTTCACCATCTTGAGCGTCGATGACGACGAGATGTTCCAGAACTCCCTCAGGCTCTCGCTTTCTGGCTTCACCTATCGCGGCATCGCGCCGCGGATACTGATGGCCTCTTCTGCCAACGAGGCGGCCAAGCTTCTGCTCGAAACGCCTTCGGTCGCGGTCCTGCTGCTCGATGTCGTGATGGAGACGGACGATGCGGGGCTCAGGCTGGTTCGCACGATCCGCGAGGTGCTCGGCAACTCGCAGCTGCGTATCGTGCTTCTCACGGGGCAACCGGGCATCGCGCCGATGCAATCGTCGCTCGAGACCTATGATATTGCCGATTACTGGCTGAAGACCGACCTGACCAATGAGCGGCTTCACAGCATTCTCACTGCGAATCTCAGGACCTTCGAGCAGATCGACGTGCTGAACCGCGCGCGCCGGGGCCTCCAGAGCATTGTGGAGGCGAGCAATAGCCTGGCGAGGTCGTCAGGATTCGAGGACTTCTCCCGCCGGATGATCCACGAACTGGCCGCACTTCTCGGCGTCAGCGAGGATGGCATCGTCTGCGTCCGCGGGCGTGACCGCGAACAGCCACCGAAGATCATCGGCTCGGCAGGGCGGTTCGCTTCGGTCCTCAACCAGACCCTCGATACCATCCAAGACGAATCCATTCGCGACCTGATCCAGCGCTCGCTCGACGAGCAGGCGAGTATCGAAACCGCGAAAGCACAGGTTCTGTTTTTCCAGGGCCAGGCGGTCGCACCTCCTGCAGCGGCGTACATCGCCACAAACAGGCGAATCGACGACACGGAGCGGGAATTGCTGCGGGTCTTCGCGACCAATATCGGCACCGGCCTGATCAATGTGGCGCTGACCAGCCAACTCGACCGCACCGCCTATGAAGACGGCCTGCTCGAGATCGCGAACGGCAACGCGCTGAAGCGCGGCATTCAAGCGGCGCTCGAGGTTCCCCCGCCGCGCAGACGGAAGGTCCTGTTCATCGAACTGAACCAGTATGCGAGAAGCTGCGTCTCGCTCGGGGTCGAACAGGGCGATCATCTGCTGCGCGCTTTCGTGAAGCGTCTGGCAGCGGCCTTTCCGCCGCCCTGCATGATCGCGCGTCTGCACGAAGACGTATTTGCCGTGCTCGGACCGGAATATCTCGTGCGGATCGACTATGTAAATCGTCTCGAAGCGGGCGCCCATTCGCCCGAAGCCCTGTTCTTCGGCGCGGAAGCGGCCTCCCTCGATCTCAATCACTTCACGTCGGCTCAAACCGTCATCGCGACCGGGCTTCTGCTCCTGAAGAAGGCGGGACTGAAGGGGACGAGCGGGCAACTCATCGAATACGACCCCAATGTCGAAGACGAGACGCGCCGTCGGTTCGCTCTTTCGCAGCAGCTTTACAAGGCGCTGCTCAACCGGGAAATCAGCGTCGTATTCCAGCCGCAGATCGACCTCGCCGACAATCGGATCGTCGGCGCCGAAATCCTGGCGCGCTGGACGCGTCCGGACGGTTCGGTCGTATTTCCGGCAGATTTCATTCCGCTCGCAGAGGCGAACGGGCTGATCGTGCCCCTGGGTCAGCAAATCCTGGAACAGGCATGCAGCGCGCTACGGTCCATGAGCGAAGCAGGATTCCCAAGCGTCACGATCGCCGTCAATGTCTCGCCGATACAGCTTGGGCGAAAGGAATTCATAGACGAACTGATCGCCACCACGCGCCGTTATGGCCTGTCCCCGGATCGGCTGGAACTGGAAATTACCGAGACTGTCGCGATGGAAGAGCACCAGCACGCCAACAACATGCTCTCCATTCTCAGAAGCGAAGGTTTCGCGATCGCCATCGACGATTTCGGCACCGGCTATTCTTCGCTGACGAAGCTCCGGTCGTTCGAGGCAGCCACGCTCAAGATCGACCCGTCGTTCATTGCCGGTCTCGGAGAGTCCAGCCAGAGTGACCTGATCGTCGAGATGATCATTCGGCTTGGCGAGCGCATGAACATGCGTGTCCTCGCCGAAGGTGTCGAGACCGAGCAGCAGGCGGAATGGCTGCGGGCAAGAAAATGCATCCTGGCGCAGGGTTATTTCTACGCTCGCCCGGAGCCCTTCGAGAAATTCCTGGCGCGGTTGCAAAACTCGCTGGTCAAGACGGTGTAGCGGCCGATGATCCCCGCGTCTCCACTCCGCATGTTTCCGTCTCTCCGGGCCATTTATCGCCATCGCAGGCGACTTGCCGTCTTCGTGATACCCTGGATGGTGGGACTTGGCATCGGCGTTCCATTGCTCTGGCATCAGATCGGCGCGAACGCGCGGGAACCCCAGATTCGCAACAGGGAGGAGACCCTGTCGCAAGGCTATGACATTCTCGGCCGGGCTCTGGACCGGCTTGGCCGCGACGCCCTGTTTCTCGCCGACCTGCAATCGCGCTTCGGTGAAACGACCACTCGGCCTGCTCCGCTGAGCGCCGAGATCTTCCAGAGTTTCGCCGCCAGCTCGCCGGATTACGATCAGGTACGGTGGCTGGATAATGACGGCAATGAACGGCTGCGCGTCAACCGCCGCAGCGGCGCGGAACCGGTCGTCGTGAGCAGCGAGCAGCTGCAGAACAAGGCGGACCAACCCTATTTTCGCGATACGATTCCGCTGCCGCTGAACGGTCTCTATTTCTCTGCCCTCGATCTGAATATCGACAACGGCGTGGTCGAGGTCCCCCATCTGCCGACGTTGCGCGTAGCAAGCCCCGTCTTCCGCAATGGGATCAAGCAGGGCATCATCGTCATCAACTACCGCGCCACGCGATTGCTTGAACGCCTGAAGCGGCTCGACAGGAGCGTCGAGCTCTATCTGATGAACCAGGCCGGATACTGGCTCCAAGGTCCAAATGCGGATGCGAACTGGGGCTGGCAGCTTGGGGCCTCAACGCCCGGCCCGGCTGAGGCGGAGATGTTGCGGGCGATCGGCAAGGGGGACAGAGGGCTTTTCGGCAGCAGGGACGGCGTTTGGAACTACCGCCGCTTCCAGCCCGTTGCGAGCTTACTGGCAACAGGCGAAGTCACGGAAAGACGTGCCGCGGGTGCCGACCTCTATCTGCTCGCCCGTGACTCGGCGGCCGCGATCAACGATCAGGAAACGAGGGGGAAACTCATTCTCGGCGCGGTCGCGGCAATCCTCGCCATGGTGGCGCTGGCGGTAACCGGCCGCCTGGCCAACGGCATGGAGGCCGAGGCGGAATGGGCGCGGCAGATGGAAGACACGAACAAGGCGCTGCGCGACACCAATGAAAAACTGAACGTGACCCAGCGGGAGCTTGCGCGAGCCGAACGGCTGTCGTCGCTGGGCCTGATGGTTGCCGGCGTCGCCCATGAGATGAACACGCCGCTTGGAAGTGCGGCACTCGTGCTCAGCAAGGCCGCCAAGGATCTCAGGCTTTTCAAGGAACGGATTGCAGCGGGGCTGCGCCGCTCGGATCTCGACCTCTATGTCGCAGACAGCGATACCAGCCTCGATCTGGTGCGCGACGCTATCCACCGGTGCACCGCGCTGGTTCAGCGTTTCAAACAGGTTGCGGTCGACCGCGCGACGCTGGAGCGGCGGGATATCGATCTCGCCGCATTCATTCCCGATGCCGATCCGCGCCTGCGCAAATGGGACGCCAGCGCCGGCGTCAGCATGGCGTTGAACGTGCCCGCTGATCTGGCGATCACCACCTATCCGGGACCGTTTGCCCAGGTCCTGTCGAACCTTCTCAACAATTCGCTGCTGCATGCCTTCGATGCCGGCAAACCTGGCATGATCAGTATCGATGTCCGCAGACTGGCAGACCAGGTCCTCATCGAATTCACCGACGACGGTCGCGGGATAAACGAGACGGACATCCAGAAGATATTTGAACCCTTCTTTTCCACGGCCCGTCACAGCGGCGGTACGGGTCTCGGGCTGCATATCGTCCACCAGATCGTCACCGAAGTTCTCGGCGGATCGATCGCCGTCGAGAGCCCGCCCGCCAGCAAGGCCCGCGGCACCCGGTTCATCATCCGGCTTCCGAGAGTTGCTCCGGCACAGGCGGGAACTTAAAGCCTCGTCAGATCCCGGCATACCATTCGTAGCCGCGATCCTCCCAGAAACCGCCGTTGCCGCCATAAAGGCGACCGAGATCGGCCACCGCCTCGATGCGGGTCAGATATTTTGCGTGCTTGTAGCCGAGTTGGCGCTCGACACGCAGCCGTAGCGGCGCGCCATGCGCGACTTCGAGGTCCCGGCCGTTCATCGTGTGGGCGAGAATGGTCTGGGGATGGAAGGCATCCACCAGGTCGATGCTCTCGTAGTACCAGCCGCTGCCATCGAGCGACTTTTCGTATTCGTCGGCGCAATGGAAGACGATGTAGCGGGCTTCGGGCTTCAGGCCGACCGTCTTGAGCAGAGCGCCGAGCGGCACGCCGGTCCATTTGCCGATGGCGCTCCAGCCTTCGACGCAGTCGTGCCGGGTAATCTGGGTGCGGGCCGGCAGGGCCCTCAATTCAGCAAGCGACAGCTGCATCGGCTTTTCGACCAGGCCGCCGACCTCCAGCTTCCACGTCGAGAACTGCCGGCTCATCCAGTCGAGATATTGCGGATTGTCCGGCATGCTGGTGCCGTTGGCGCGGAAGACCGGGGACAGGTCCGCCTCCGTGAACTCGCGCGCCAGCGCGTTGTCGCCGAGCAGGAAGCGCTGGGTTTTCATCGAAAGCCCCTCGGCGATCTTGAGGACCGATTTCGTCCGGTCGCTTTCGACAAGCGCGTCGCAGCCGTTCAAACCGAGCGCCGAAGCCGTCATGGTCGCGCCGATCAGAAAGCGGCGGCGGGTGAGGATGCTGGTCATTGCTTGCCTCCCTTAATGTCCCCTTGGTCGATCGCGTAATAGCCGGTGATCATCGAACGCAGATTGTTGAAGACGCCCGACAGGATCACCATCGCGACGTGGACCACCACGAAGGCGACCAGCGAAAACGCGGTGAGAAAATGGATCGTGCGGGCCGACTGCCGGCCGCCGAAGACATCGAGCAGCCAGGGTGCCACGGCATTAAAGCCGGGCGACATGGTGAGCCCCGTCAGGATCATCAGCGGCAGGAGCAGGATGATCACCGCGACATAGCTGAGCTTCTGCAGCGTGTTGTAATGCCGCGCCTCCGGCCCTTTCGCAAACCGCAGCCGGGCGTGATTGACGATTTCGTGGCCGATATGGGCGGGCGTCAGTTCGTCCCGGGCCGGCAGGAGATCGCGGCGGAAATGACGGCTCACCAATCCATAGGCGAGATAGATGAAGCCGTTGATGACGAACAGCCACGCAAAGAAGAAATGCCAGCGCCGGCCGCTTGCGAGATCCTGATAGCTCGGGATCGTCAGCCAATCGGGGAACCCTCGTGCGGTCGCCTCGCCGTCCACGTCGGAAACGCCGAGAAATCCGGTCGTGTCGAAGGTGAGCGAACCGATATGCGTGAGGCCCTTCGCCTTGTCGCCATCCTCGACCGCCTCCATGGAAATGAAGGAAGGATCGTTATTCGCACCGTATTGGCCCCAGTACAGCGCCGGATGGGCATTGAATATCTGCAGGCCGCTGAACAGCAGCACGGTCATGCAGAGCACATTCACCCAGTGCGACAAGCGCACCAGCAGGCTGTGGCGGTAGATGACCGTCCGGCCGGTCGCAGCGCCGGCATCGATCGTGGCCATGGTGTTTCCTCCGAATGCGGGAATCGGGCTCCAGAAGATAGACGCGGCCGCCGGGCAGAAAGTTTCAGCGGCCGCGGTCAAATCATTTCATCGCGTCGCAGGCCTTCATCATCTCGGACTTTTTCATCGCGTCCTTTTCCATGCCGGCCTTGTGTATGCAGTCGGTCTTGGTGCTGCCGGTCGCCATCGAGTCCTTCTTCATAGCATCCGGTTTCATGGCGTCGGTCTTCATGGAGTCCTTCTTCATCGCGTCGGAGTTCATGCTGCTCTGGGCGTTCGCCGCGCCGGCAAGCGAAAGACCGACAACGAAGATGCAGGCTGCGAGGCTGGAAAGAAGCTTGGTCATGGGTGCCCTCCTGGGATCAATCGATGTGTCCGCCGGCTGCGGGCCGAGGGCTCACAGCCATCAATTCGACCCACGCAGAAAGTCGTTACAGCGTCACGGTTATGTGATAGGCCGAAAGCATCCGGATTATTTTCCATTCCGGATGTAACCGTTTATGTGCTTCTCCGAATAATCATTTGAACAGCATGACGAGCACCCATTCGGAAGAAGCCCTGAAGGCCTTGATGCTTCTGTCTCTTGATGGGGACGAGGCCGCCTATCGGCGTTTGCTCAACGCAGTGCGCGTCCTGCTTGTCGGATATTACAGCCGCCGAATGGCTGCTGCGACGAAAGCGGACATGGAAGACCTCGTCCAGGAAACATTGCTGGCGCTGCATTCCCGCCGGGAAACCTATGATCGCGAGCGGCCGTTTACCGCATGGTTCTTCTCGATCGCCCGCTACAAGCTGATCGACCACCATCGCGGCCGCGGCAGCCGGATGATGGCGGAAACGGAGCTCGGCGAGGAATTCGAGAGCGACTACAACGAGGAAGGCCTGACGGCGCGCATGGATGTCGAACGGCTTCTGGATGGCCTGCCGGCGAAACAGCGGGAATTGATCCGCCAGGTGAAGCTCGAGGGCCAATCCGTCGCGGATACGGCAAGCCGGACCGGCCAATCGGAATCGGCCGTCAAGGTCGGCATTCATAGAGGGATCAAGGCACTGGCGGAGAAATTGCGAGGCGGACAGTGAGAAAGACGGACGACATCATCGACAGCCTGGTGGGTGAATTGAAGCCTGTGCCGCGCCATGCGCTGGCGCGGCGCTTCGTGGCCGGCGTACTGCCGGCGCTCGCCGTGTCGCTGGTGCTGATGCTGGCGGTCCTCGGCCTGCGCCTAGACATGGCGGAAGCTCTGATGTTGCCGGTGTTCTGGATCAAGTCCGCCTATAACGTGCTGCTGGCGATCGCCGCGTTCCTCGCCGCCTACCATCTGGCACGGCCAGATGGTTCCAGGGGGCGGTTCTTCCAGGTCGCGGCGGCGATCGTCGCGATCATGGCTCTGGTTGCGGTCAGCCAGCTGATGATGTCGCCGGCTGAGACCTATCGCTCCTTGATCATCGGATCGTCAGCGCTGCATTGCCCTCTGCTGATCTTCCTCTTCGCGCTTCCGGTGCTTGCCGGGAACGTGTGGGTGCTTCGCCGCGGCGCGCCGACAGACCTGAGGCTCACCGGCTTCATCGCCGGGATTGCGGCCGGCGCTGCCGGCGCCTGGGTCTATTCCTGGTTCTGCACCGAGAACGGCATGCCTTTCGTGCTCATCTGGTATTCGCTCGGCATCCTGCTGACCGGCATTCTCGGCGCACTTCTGGGACCCCGGCTGCTGCGCTGGTGAGATGGAAGGGAAGACGGCCTTGCTCGATAATCTTATCGGGCAACCGACCCGTCCGCGACAATCCAAGGTGCGGAATTCAGCGGCAGACCTAGTCGATTCCACGGTGCACGAGTGCCTAAACACTCGGAGTGCCATCCGTCCCGACAAAACTCTTGATCTGGAAGAAATGGTACGGTTGGGGGGTCTCGAACCTCCGACCTCAGGTGCCACAAACCTGCGCTCTAACCAACTGAGCTACAACCGCACAAGCGCCCTTGGGCGCCGTTGGGGGGTCACATACGGCGATCGGACTTTTTTTGCAAGTCCTATCCCGCAAATAGAAAGTCCTTTCCCGCAAATAGAAGAGGCCGGAGCATGCTCCGGCCTTCTCCTTAAAATGAAGCTGAGGAATTAGGCAGCCTTGAAGGTCGTCATGACCTTTTCAGCGGCTTCCTTGCCCGGCTTCGTCACGTCTTCGACGATCTTGCGGGCGGTGTCCTGCATGGACTTGGCCTGCTCAACCGTGATTTCAGCCTGCTTGCGGATGAAACCGGTCTGCAGTTCGATCAGTTCGGCAAAGGACTTCACGCCGAGCAGCGATTCCATATGGGTCAGCGAGTTTTCGGCGTTGGTGCGCAGAGCGTCGATCGCCTTGAGGCCAAGTTCGACAGAACCAGCCTGGGCCGACTGCATTGTGGATTCCACCGTCTTGGTGGCTTCCTCGGCAGCGGTTTTCATCTTAGCATAGGCTTCGCGAGACTGGGTGGCACCCTTTTCGGCGAAGTCGCGGAAGCCTTCGGTCATCTTGGACGGATCGAAAGCGGAGAAGGAAAAGATATCGTCGGTCTTGTATGCCATCGTTTCAGGTCCTCGTTGGCGATTTCTTCGGCAGAACCGAAGATGTCATGCCTCTTATATAGACCATCTCGTTGTGCATTGCAATATGATTGTGCGCCGCACAATAAAATGAGTCCTGGAATTAACCCTATCGGAGGTTTGGACAGCGCCGCTCTCGACCCGAAGGCAGGGGGAGGTTATTAACAATCCGTTAAACTACGTAGAAATCCGGTCACAAACGCCCTGTAGGTTTTGCCTATGTCCGCAGTTCAATACCCGTTCATCGACATTGCCGTGCACGAGCGCGTCCGCGATCGTTTTGCGGCAGGCGAAGCGATCGTGCTGTTTTCTCCGGACATGCAAAGCCCCCTCTGGGCGAACGGGCGCGGCGCCGATCTTTTCGGTTTCGGCTCCATCTACGATTTCCTCGACCAGGGTCCCAACCGCGTCGATATCGCCTTCCGTCAGATCGAAGCGGCCGCGCGCCAGCTCGGCGAAGTCGGCGATATCCGCAACCTGACGATCGGCGTCGCCTCCGGTTTCCAGCGCATTCCCGTGCAGGCAATCTGCGAGCTCGTCCAGGTCCAGGGCGAAACGGCCGTGCTGTTCAGCGCGCCGGTGGAACGGGGCAGGCTCGCGCCTTCGGCCTCCGCGGCCCGGATGATTGAAGGATTCGACGATCCCGATACGCATATGGCGGTGATCGACGAAAACGGTGAGGTGCTTGCCGCCTCGGCCGAATTCGCGGGGCTCGGCGTTTCCGTGCAGACGGCCAAGATGATGGCGACCATGGCGGGCGCCGATCCGAGCCGCCTCGTCAAGCGCCCGATCCCGACCTCCAAGGGCTACCTGCCGGCTGCGATCGGCAAGCTTTCCAACGAACCGGCCCTGCATCTCCTGTTCACGGTCGAGACGGAACAGGGCCGCGCCGCCGTCGCTAACGGCTATGAGGCCCCGACACTCTCCGAAGACGATCAGGTGAATGCCGAGATCGGCGAGGAAATTACGGAATCCGTTGTGAGCGACGACACCAAGGACTTCACGGTCGAGGCCGAGCCGGTCGACGATTTTGCCGAGGTGATCGCCGCTGTATCCGAAATCGAGGATACGGAAGAGCCGGAAGAAGAAATTTCGCTTGAAGCCGGCGGGGATGTCGCGCCGGTTCAGTCCGCTGCCTTCGAGGAACCGGCGGAAGAGGTCGCGCCTGAAAAGGACGTGCTGGCCGCAGACGTCGAGGCCCTTTCCTCCGATGACGCGGTCGAGACGGCCGAGGAGCTGGTTTCGCCAACCGCGATCGAGGAAACATCGGCTGCCCAGCTCGAGACAGTGGACGTTGCGCCTCCAATCGAACCCGCAGCCGCCGAAACGGCCGCGCTGGAACCGGCTGGTTTCGTCTTCCGCGGCGACGGGCGCGCCACGCGCTTCGTCTGGAAGATCGATGCGGAAGGCCGGTTCAGGGAAGTTTCGAGCGAATTTGCCGATGCCGTCGGCCCCCACGCCGCCGATATCAACGGCATGGCCTTTACCGATCTCGCCGCCCTCTTCCATCTCGATCCCGAGGGCAAGATCACCGAGCTGCTCCAGAAGCGCGATACCTGGTCCGGCAAGACGATCTGGTGGCCGATCGAGGGCACGTCGCTGATGGTGCCGGTCGATCTCGCCGCGCTGCCGACCTATACCCGCACCCGCGAGTTCGACGGTTTTCGCGGCTTCGGCATCGTGCGCATCGGCGATGCAGCCGAGGATCCGAATGCCGTCGGCCTGACCCTGACCCGAGCGGTGCCGGAGGATGTGGCCGAGCCGGAAGCTGAGACTGTTTTCGAAAGCTACGCGGTTCCCGCCGATGCACCGGAAATGGTGGCAGACGACGGTCTGCAGGGCGAAGCCGAGGATGCCATTGCTGGAAGTTCCGAGTATGACGAACCGGCTGCCGAGGCTTCGGTGATCGAAGAGCTGGAAGTCGCTGAAGACGCCGAGCAGCCGGCTGGCGCCGAAGACATATCCGCCGATGCGACGCCATCCGAAGACCTGCTGCCGGAGCCGGAGCCAGAGGACGCGCCGCAGGCGTCCAAGTCGGGCCGGCAGATCCCTTCGCTGCTCGATTGGCCGGCCGGCGAACGCCCGGCACTGCGGATCGTCGACAATGCCGGTCGCCGCCATTCCGACAAGGTCATCCAGCTGGAAGAGCGCCGCTCCAACCGCCGCGACGGACTGACCCCCGTCGAACAGGCGGCTTTCCGCGAAATCGCCCGACAGCTCGACAATTTCGTCGGTCGCCGCAACGAGGAAAAGACGCCGGAGGCCCCGACTGAGGCCGAGGTACCTGTTGTCGAACAGAACGAGCCGAGCGCGATAGAGCCGGCACAGCTCGAGCATGAGGCGGTGCACGAGGAACCTGTCGCGCCCGTTTCGGAAGAGATTTCTGAGGAAGAGGCGATCGCCTTCGCCGAAGACGCGAACCAGGCTTTTGCCGACGGACCGATCGAGCCCAGCGAAGAGACGGAAACCGCTGTGGAGGCTCCGGCCGACCCGCATCCGGAGCTTTCAGACCGCGAACTGTTGAGCCAGATGATACCGGTTCGCGAGCGTATCGGCCTTTCCGCGGAGATCGTCGACCAGATGCCGGTGGCGCTTCTCGTCCACAGCGGCGACACCTTGATCTACGGCAATCCGGAATTCCTGCGGCTGACCGGTTATGCCTCGATCGACGAGCTGGCGGAAGTCGGCGGTCTCGATGCGCTGCTGCAGCGCCAGGACCTCGAAGGCAAGACAACGGAAGCCGGCGGCATGGTCGTGGTGCGCGCCGACGATGTGCTGGTGCCGGTGACGGCGCGTCTGCAGTCCGTCCGCTGGGACAATTCGACCGTTCTGATGTTGGCGCTGATGCCGGTCGTGGCCGAGACCCAGGGCTCCACCGAGGATGGCGAAGCGGCGGCGGTCATTCCCCTGCGCGCGCCTCGCGCCGCCGACCAGCTCGCCAAGCTGCAGGTCGAGGTAACCGAACTGCGCGCCATCCTGGAAACGGCCACCGACGGCGTGGTGATCATCGGCGCCGATGGCGACATCCGCTCCCTGAACCGGGCGGCAAGCGCGCTCTTCAACTACGACAATGAAGAGATCAACGGCAAACCTTTCGTCACCCTGTTCGCCCATGAAAGCCAGCGGGCGATCCTCGATTATCTCGCCGGACTTGCCGGCCATGGCGTGGCGAGCGTTCTCAACGACGGCCGCGAAGTCATCGGCCGCGAGGCTTCCGGCGGCTTCCTGCCGCTGTTCATGACGATCGGCAAGTTGACCTCCTCGAACGGTTATTGCGCGGTCATCCGCGACATCACCCAGTGGAAGCGCACCGAAGACGAGCTGCGCACGGCCAAGCGTGCTGCCGAGACGGCGAATGCCCACAAGAGCGAGTTCCTCGCCCATGTGAGCCACGAAATCCGCACACCGCTCAACGCGATCATCGGCTTTGCCGACATGATGGCGAGCGAACGTTTCGGCCAGATCGGCCATGCGCGTTACGTGGAATATGCCAATGACATCAGCCGCTCCGGCCGGCATGTGCTCGATATCGTCAACGACCTCCTCGACATTTCCAAGATCGAGGCCGGCGAGATGGAGCTTGATTTCGTCGCGGTCGGCCTGAACGAGGCGGTGTCGGAAGCCGTCTCGCTGGTGCAGCCGCAGGCAAACGGCCAGCGGGTGATCATCCGCACGGCCCTCTCGCATGCCGTGCCGCAGGTGGTCGCCGATCCGCGCTCGATCAAGCAGATCGTGCTGAACATCCTGTCGAACGCCATCCGCTTCACGCCCTCCGGCGGCCAGATCGTCGTGTCCACCGCCTACGAGACCAACGGCAACGTGGTCCTTCGCGTCCGCGATACCGGCATCGGCATGACCCGCTCGGAGCTGGAGCTTGCGATGAAGCCGTTCCGCCAGGTTGCGAGCGCCTCCCGCAAGCGCGGCGACGGCACGGGCCTCGGTCTGCCGCTGACCAAGGCGATGGTCGATGCAAACCGCGCCGCCTTCGCGATCACCTCTGCACCGAACGAGGGCACGCTGGTGGAAATCACCTTCCCCTCACCGCGGGTGCTGGCGAACTGATCCAGGAGACTGCGATTGGTTTTCGCATTCTCGTGGCTCGGCTTGTGATAGTAGCGGGCACACTGATGGTTGTGGCGAAACTTGTGGCGCCCCTGGGTTGCTTCAGACATTAAAAGAAAGGCAGCCGAAGCTGCCTTTGAAATTTAATGCTGTCCAACGAGGGTCGGTGGAGACGTCATGTCTATGAAAGCTCGCGGCTAGGCGTAGTTCATACACGAGACGAAACCATGTTGCTCCACTTTTGATCAAAGCGGCTTAATGGGTCGTTAACGCCGGCCCATTTCTGGAATTTATGCTGAAGATGTGCCATATCGATGCATGTCGCCTCGTTGGGGATACAAGGCGATTCAGCTTTTCAACTCGACGAGGCCGTCGAACAGATCGAGCGCTTCCGGATTGGCGAGCGTCTCCTTGTTCCTGACCGCCCGGCCGTGCACGACGTCGCGCACCGCCAGCTCGACGATCTTGCCGGACTTGGTGCGCGGGATATCGGCGACCTGTATGACCTTTGCCGGTACGTGGCGCGGCGAAGCGCCGGTGCGGATGCGGGCCTTGATCGCCTTGGTAAGATCGTCGTCGAGCTTAAGGTTGCCGGTGAGGCGGACGAACAGGATGACGCGGACGTCGTCGTCCCAGTCCTGGCCGATGCAGATGGCTTCCGCAACCTCCTCCATCTGCTCCACCTGATTGTAGATCTCGGCGGTACCGATCCGCACCCCGCCCGGATTGAGTGTCGCGTCCGAACGGCCATGGATGACGATGCCGTCATGTTCGGTCCATTCGGCGAAATCGCCATGGCACCAGACACTCTCGAAGCGCTCGAAATAGGCCGCCCGGTATTTCTGACCTTCGGGATCGTTCCAGAACATGAGCGGCATGCACGGGAAGGCCTTGGGGCAGACGAGTTCGCCCTTTTCCCGGCGTACCGGCTTGCCGTCGTCGTTCCAGACGTCGACGGCAAGCCCCAGACCCGGCCCCTGGATCTCGCCACGCCAGACCGGCTTCAGCGGATTGCCGAGCACGAAGGTGGAAACGATGTCGGTGCCGCCTGAAATCGAGGCGAGATGCACGTCGGATTTGATGCCTTCATAGACGAAGGAAAAACCTTCCGGCGAGAGCGGCGAACCGGTGGAGATGATGAGCCTGAGCGCAGCCAGATCGTGGCTCTCCTTCGGCACGATGCCGCCCTTGCGGAGCGCGTCGATATATTTCGCCGAGGTGCCGAACACCGCGAACTTTTCAGCTTCGGCATAATCGAACAGGACATTGCCGTCCGGCGAGAAGGGCGACCCGTCGAACAGGCAGAGCGTGGCGCCGACCGCGAGGCCTGACGCCAGCCAGTTCCACATCATCCAGCCGCAGGTGGTGAAATAGAACATCCTTTCGCCAGGCTCGAGGCTGCAATGGAAGCGATGTTCCTTGAGATGTTGCAACAGCGTGCCGCCGGCCGAATGGACGATGCATTTCGGCACCCCGGTCGTGCCGGACGAAAAGAGAATGTAGAGCGGGTGGGAGAACGGCAGGGGCTCGAACTCGACTGCCTTCGCTTCATAAGGCGCCGTGAAATCGGCAAGTGTACGGCCATCGGCAAGCGATGCGGCGAGTGCGGGAGCGTCGCCCGCATAGGGCACCACCAAAACCGGTGTCTTAAGGACCTCCGAGACCGCCCTCACCTTGGGGGCGACGTCCTGGAGCTTGCCGTTGTACCAGTAGCCGTCGCAGGTGATGAACAGCTTTGGGTCGATCTGGCTGAAACGGTCGAGCACGCCCTGTTCGCCAAAATCAGGTGAACAGGAAGACCAGATGGCACCGATCGAGGCGGTGGCCAGCATGCAGGCAATGGTTTCCGGCATATTCGGCATCATCGCAGCAATGCGGTCGCCCTTCTCGATACCGAGCACCCTGAAGGCCTGCTGCAGACGAGAGACTTCGGCGCGGAGTTTATCCCAGGACCAGCGATAGCCCACCTTGTCCTCGCCGCGGAAGATCAGCGCGTCTCCGGCGCCTGTTCCGGAGAGTAGATTTTCGGCGAAATTCAGCGTCGCATCAGGGAAGAAACGGGCGGCGAGCATGTCTTCGCCGTTGATCAGCGCGCGTTCGCCGCGCTCGCCCTTGACGCCGCAGAAATCCCAGACCGCCGACCAGAATTCGGCGCGCTCGCTGATCGACCACGCGTAGAACGCATCATAGTCGGGAAAGCTTTTGCCAAAACGCTCGGCGCACCAATTGATGAAATGATAAAGCGGGGTTTTCTGCTGTACTTCCTTCGAGGGCTCCCAGAGCGGCTGTTCATTGCCCATTCCCATTCCTCCACCCTCGGAGAACCCCGCCCCGACATCGGAAACCAGGGTTCTGCCTCGTCTCCATCACGCCAGACCCTGCGAGCTCGCAGCGTATCGGCTTTTATAGCATGTTGCACCGCATTATAAAGGAGACAGCCGGGGATGTTTCCCGGATTTGCACGGGGCCGGCATTTCCTATATGCGCGTGATGATCATGCTCACCAATCCGATCGGAAATCTGCGGAAGAACCTGGGCCGCCCGCTGGGCCGGCGGTCGCGCCGCGTTCTGATCGGTGCCATCGTCGCTCTCTGCCTGTTCGCGCTTTTCCAGGTTATCGCACCGTTCCTCGTTTCATCGGCCGTCGTGCGCGAAAGCATGGAGCGGGCGGTCGCCGAATGGACCGGCCATGACGTGGAGATCGAGGGAACACCGGATATCCGCTTCTGGCCCGAGCCTCGGGTCACGCTCAGGGACATCACCATCCGCAAGCAGGCGGAAGACGGCGAGCGCGTACTCGGCCGGGTCTCGCGGCTTTCGGCCTCCTTCGATCTCGTGCAGGCCCTAGTCGGCCAGCCCGAGTTCAAGGACTTTCGGCTCACGGATCCGGAAATCTACGTCATCCGGGAGGTCGACGGCAGGCTCGACTGGGCGAATGACGGGTTGCTCAGCCGTGCAGTGCGCGATGCACGGCCGGACGGCAGCGGCCAGGCGCTGACGGCGGATGACGATGCACGCATGGGCGATGTCGGCATCACCAACGGAACACTCGAAATCTCCGACCTCGCCAGCGGCCGCGTCACACGGTTCCAATCGATCGACGGAACGCTCGACTGGCCCTGGCTTTCTCGCGGCCTGGAGCTGAAGGCGGATGCCGAGCTCAACGGCCGGGCGCTGACGCTGGACATAAGCTCGACCCAACCCCTACTGCTGCTCTCGGGCAAAAGCGGCGATATCTCGGGCACGATGGCGTCCTCCCTCTTTCGGGGCCAGTTCCGAGGCGTCGCCGACCTTGCGGCGCAGGCATTTCTTTCCGGCGATGCCGAACTGACGGTCCCCGACCTTGCGGCGGCAATGAGCTGGGCCGGCCTGAACTTTTCCGGCACGGAACGCTTGAAAAGCTTCTCTTTGACGACCCACCTCGTTACCAACGACAACGTCCTGCGCTTCGACAACCTCTCCCTCAGCCTGAACGACGCCAAGGCGACGGGCGTACTCGATCTGCTGCTGCCCGCGGACAAACCGCCGAGACTGACCGGCACGCTCGCCTTCGACCAGATAGATTTTTCCGCGGCGCTTGTCGCCATTAAGCCACGCACCATGGGAGACGCCAGCGAGAGCGATGGCCAGCTCGCCGATCTGGAACTCGACCTGAGGCTTTCCGCCCAGCAGGCGACACTCGGACCTTTCCAGCTTTCGGAGGCCGCCGTGAGCGTGATGAACACCGGCGAGCAATCCCGTATCGACATTGCCGACAGCGATTTCGAGACGGGCCGGCTGACCGGCCGGGTCGCCACCGTAAAAGGCGGCGTGGCCGGGGCTGTCGCCTTGCGCCTTGCTGTCCAGGACGCCGATTTCGGGAATATCGTCAGGGAACTCGGCCTCGCCGGGCCACTTCCGGCAGCACGCGGATCGTTGGACCTGGCGCTCGACGTCGACCGGCCGCTGGAGCCGGACGCCTGGCGCAACGCCAAGGGTACCTTGCGCTTCCGCGCGGACCGCGGTTCGTTTTCAGGCGTCAATATTGCCGGCATCCGGCAGCTCGCGGCACAAAAACCCTATTTTCCCCTGAGCGATGCCGGCGCCGGCAGCCTGGAATTCGACCATATCGACATATCCGCCAATCTTGCGGAGGGTTCGGCCGATATCCGCGAGGGGAAGATCACCGGCGCCGCGGAAACGCTGACGCTTTCGGGCGTCATTCCTTATATCAACAACAGCCTCGCGCTCTCGGCGATCGTCGAAACGATCCCGCAGGGTGCCAATACCGTGCCGTTGATGGTCTTCATCGGCGGGTCCTGGCCCAATCCGGTCATCTGGCCTGTTTCGCAAACTCCGGCGAAACCCCTACAATGAACCGAATCAACCGGATGGGGGTAATCTGGTGGCGCGGTTCCTGATCAATCTATGCAAGGCGCTGCTCGCCTGTCTCATCATGGGCGCGGTCTTAAGCTTTTTCGGCATCACCATGCCGTCGCTGCTGGCGCTCCTGCACCTGACGCCGGACGATATCCGGATCGGGCTCGAGAACGCCTATGTCTGGTCGGTACCGCGCGTCGTGCTCGGCGCCGTCATCGTGCTGCCGGCCTGGCTGCTCATCTACATCTTCATGCCGCCGCGCGGAGGCGAGTGAGCCTCAGGTCGTGCCACGGGCTGCGACGTGCTCGTCGCGAATACGCCGCATCTCGGCCTGCTTGGTGGTGATCGAGGTGATAATGACGCCGATGGTGACAAGCCCGATCAGGATGGTGCAGATCGCGTTGATTTCCGGCGTGACGCCCAGGCGAACCTGGCTGTAGATCTTGATCGGCAATGTGGTGGCGCCGGGACCTGTGGTGAAGCTCGCAATCACCAGGTCGTCCAGCGACAGCGTGAACGCCAGCATCCAGCCGGCGATGACCGCCGGAAAGATCAGCGGCAGGGTGATCTTGAAGAAGGTCTTGACCGGCGGGCAACCGAGATCGAGGGCCGCCTCCTCCAGGCTCCGGTCGAAGGTCAGCAGCCGCGACTGCACGACGATCGCCACATAGCACATCGTGAAGGTCGTATGGGCGATGATGACAGTCCAGAAACCGCGATCGATGCCGACGGCGACGAACAGGAGCAGCATCGACAGGCCGGTGATCACTTCCGGCATGACGAGCGGTGCATAGATCATCCCGGAAAACAGCATCCGACCCGGAAAGCGCGTGAAGCGCACGAGTGAAAGGGCAGCGAGCGTGCCGAGCACGGTACCGATCGTGGCGCTGATGACGCCGACGCGCGCCGTTATCCAGGCGGCGTCCATAAGACCCTGGTTCGACCACATCGTGCGATACCATTGCAGCGAAAAGCCGCCCCAGACCGTGACGAGCTTGGAGGCATTGAACGAATAGACCACCAGGATGATGATCGGGATGTAAAGGAAGGCGAAACCGAGGGTCAGGACGGTGGCATCGAAGCGGGATGATTTCATCTCAAGCCACCTTCTTCTGCTGGTTCTGGAAAATCATGATCGGCACGACCAGCATGATCAGCAGGATGACCGCCACGGCCGATGCCAGCGGCCAGTCGCGGTTGCCGAAAAATTCCGTCCACAGCGTCTTGCCGATCATCAGCGTGTCGGCACCGCCGAGCAGATCCGGGATGACGAATTCGCCGGTGATCGGGATGAAGCAGATCATCGAACCGGCGATCACGCCCGGCAGCGACAAGGGGAAGGTGATCTTCCAGAATGCCTTCCAGGGCGGGCAGCCGAGATCGCTCGCGGCTTCAAGCAGAGTGTTGTCCATCTTTTCCAAAGCCGCATAGAGCGGCAGCACCATGAACGGCAGGTAGGAATAGACGATGCCAATGAAGACCGCGTAGTCGGTGCGGAAGACCTGGACCTGCTCATCTGCGCCGAGAAGGCCGACAGACTGGAAAAGCAGCGTCAACAGGCCATCGGGCTTCAGGATGCCTATCCAGGCGTAAACGCGGATCAGGAAGGACGTCCAGAACGGCAGGATGACCAGCATGACGAGCGTCGGCCGCAGCATGGTCGGCGCGCGGGCCATGGCCAGCGCCATGGGATACCCGATCAGCAGCAGCAGGAAGGTGGAGATTACCGCGATGCGCAGCGAAGAGAGATAGGCCTCTATGTAGAGAGGATCGTCGGTCAGGAAGAGATAGTTGTCGAGGTCCAGTTCGGAGACGAAATCGCCGAATGCGCCGAACCCTTCAAAGAGCGGCGTGTAGGGCGGCATGGCGATCGCCGTCTCGGAGAGCGAGATCTTGAAGATGATCAGGAAAGGGGCGACGAAGAACAGCAGCAGCCAGAGATAGGGTACCGCGACCACCAGCCAGCGGGCGGGGTTGGGTTTGTT
>NZ_PVBJ01000049.1:0-386 GCF_002968565.1 Neorhizobium sp. T25_27 | reverse complement strand
CCGAGCAGACTGCGCAACTCTTTGATACCCAGATTAAAAATATTGCGTAAATGGCGCATCATCCCTCCTGTTTTTTCAGCAGCAGGATACTTAAGCCCATCACCAGCGGGATGGCTATCAGTAACGGGATAAAAAGTTGCCACAAATCAGTCAGATCCAGCGCTTTCGAGAACGTCCCGCGGGCGATAGTCAGAAAATGACTGGTCGGGTAAACCTCGCCGATCCAACGTCCAGGCCCTTCCAGCGAAGCTACCGGATCGATCATCCCGGAAAACTGTGTCGCCGGGATCAACGTGATAATCGCCGTTCCGAAAATGGCGGCAATCTGGCTTTTCATAAAGGTGGAGATCAGCAGCCCCATTCCGGTGGCAATGATGATATACAGC
>NZ_PVBJ01000048.1:0-392 GCF_002968565.1 Neorhizobium sp. T25_27 | reverse complement strand
GCTTTGACTGATTCATGCTCCAGCGGATCGCCGCTACCTGCGGTGTAACGCACGTTAACCAGAATCTGCGGGAACATTTTCATGCCGCTGCAAAGGTCGTGCAGGCTCATATGATTACGTGCCATCGCCGCCAGCACCTGCAAGCCAGCAACGATGCCGTCACCGGTAGTGGTTTTATCCAGCAGGATCACATGACCGGAGTTCTCTGCACCGATACGCCAGCCTTTCTCCTGCATTTTTTCCAGTACGTAGCGGTCACCCACTTTCGCGCGCGCAAATGGAATACCTAACTGTTTCAGCGCCAGTTCAAGCCCCATGTTGCTCATCAATGTACCCACAGCGCCACCACGCAGCTGGCCCTGACGAAGACCTTCACGCGCGATGATATACAT
>NZ_PVBJ01000047.1:0-396 GCF_002968565.1 Neorhizobium sp. T25_27 | reverse complement strand
GTGTTTCCGTGTAAATATCTGCCCGACCGGTAGCCAGGCTGATGGAGAACTCCGCCACGCCCCGTTGCAGCTTATCCCACTTCGCCTGAGCGGCGCGCATGGCCTGCGCTTTCGTGGCATATACCGTGGTCAGGGCAAAAACGTTGTCAGCCTCACCGGCCATGTATTCACCTTCGCGCGCTTCCGGTACTTTTGGCGCTTTCTTCTGCGTGACTGGTTTCGCTTTCGGGTGCTCCAGTGCGCGCAGGTGTTTCTCTTTCTTTTTGCGTTTCAGTTTTACCTTCTGCTTTTGCGGCTTCGGGTCTTTGGTGTGAAGCCACTTTGCCGTTACGCCGGTATAGGCTCCACGGTCAGCAATCGCAAAATGATGACGGTCACCGTCGCTGCGGGTGATGG
>NZ_PVBJ01000046.1:0-396 GCF_002968565.1 Neorhizobium sp. T25_27 | reverse complement strand
CCTTGGTCAGGCTTTCCAGCCGCGAGGCGACGTTGACCGCCGGGCCGATTACGGTGAAATCCAGGCGCGTACGCGAGCCGATATTGCCGTACATGACATCGCCGACATGCACCCCGACGCCATAACGCAGCGGTTCGCGCCCCATGCGCACGTGCTGGTCGTTCAGCTCAGCCATCGATGTCTGCCCTTCGCGGATCGCCTGCAGCAGATCGAGGCAGGCGGTTTCCTTGGCTAACGGGAAGATCGCCAGCAATCCGTCGCCCATGAATTTCAGGATCTCTCCGTCATGCCGTTCGATCGGGTCCGACATGGCGTCGAAATAGTCGTTGAGCAGATGGATGACATCGTCGCGCGGCCAGAGATCGGAGATTGCGGTAAAGTCGCGCAGGTCGCAGA
>NZ_PVBJ01000045.1:0-397 GCF_002968565.1 Neorhizobium sp. T25_27 | reverse complement strand
CACCAGATCCGGGTGGTTCGAATAGATCACTTTGTTGGTATTCAGATCAACAATCATCGCGCTACCGGAGGCAATTTCCGGCTGTGAAGCGGTGGTAGCGGCTGCCGTTTTCGCAACGGCCTGCGGTGCCAAAGGCACAGCCAGCATCAGGGCCAGGCTAAATAAAGAAACTCGAAATTTCGGCATGATGAGCATTCAGATAGTGGTTCACGCGCACGGGTTGCGCACCGCCGGAGTAAGGATTTACTGAGGCTAGCGACGCCATCATAACGAGCAAAAAGTGCGATCGTCAAAGGAGAATCGTGAGGAAATGCTGCATTGCTGACATTTACGCCAGCAATGCAACTCAAAAGAACTTTCTAGAACAAACGATAACCGTAGCCCCATAGTATAACGG
>NZ_PVBJ01000044.1:0-398 GCF_002968565.1 Neorhizobium sp. T25_27 | reverse complement strand
CACAAATGGCGCAGGTTTCAGGACGCCAAGACGCGCCGCGACCTGGCTCACGCGCTCAAGGCCGAGATCGATAGTTTTACTGTGCAGGTTTTCCAGATAAGAAAGCCACGAAGCCAGAGGCGACGCGGCTTGAGGAGTGCGTTTGATAATCATGGTATCCGCTGATTCGTTACGGTGAGAATAGCAAAAGGGCAGAGCCAGTGGCCCTGCCCTTATCAGTTATCAGGCCTCAGGTTCCTGATCTGGTACCGGTGGCACCACTACGCCTTCACGCGGCGCTTCAGGATTCGGCGCTGGCAGATTCATCAACTTCGCCAGAATGCTCGCCAGTTTCAGGCGCATTTCCGGACGACGGACGATCATGTCGATCGCGCCTTTCTCGATCAGGAATTCACTGC
>NZ_PVBJ01000043.1:0-402 GCF_002968565.1 Neorhizobium sp. T25_27 | reverse complement strand
ACTTCTTCGAGTGCGACGACTTCATCAAGATCGGCTTCAGCGTCAACCCGGAGTCCCGTCTGCGCCAGATCCAGGTCTCCGGCAACGGGACTGCGGCCCCGCAGAACATGAACACGCGAGAGGCGAAGATCATCACAGCGGCCCCAGGTACTAGGAAGGACGAAATGGCCCTGCATGACCGATTCGCCGCAACCCGCGACGAGGGCGAGTGGTTCAAGAAGAGCGCAGAACTGACCGACTACGTCGCCGGGGTCGCCTCAACGCTGGACCTCCACTGGGACAACACCGACGCCGACCTCGACGCCGGACGCAAGACCCCCACCGCCTGACAACGGCACCCCCGCAACACCACCGCTTGTCTTTCGAGACTCGCGTTTCCCTAGGGAGAAGTCTGTGTACATC
>NZ_PVBJ01000042.1:0-404 GCF_002968565.1 Neorhizobium sp. T25_27 | reverse complement strand
TCCCCTGCAAATGCAACAATTTCAAAACCTAATAATTGGACTTCTTCTCTATTCATAGCATTAATCCCCTTTTATACTTATTTTCTTTGTTTCCAAGATGTCGCAGTATCTTTTAATACTTTATTTAAGTCATCAATATTTTTGAAACCAGTTGTACGTAACCATTCACGAGCAGCATCTTCACCTTGTTCAATGTATACTTGAACAGCACCAGACCATGTAGCACGGCCACAAAGTACACCGTTGAATTTAGCACCAGCTTCGTGAGCAAATTTTAAAGTTTCTTGGAATAATTCCGCAGAAACACCAGCACTTAAGTAAATGTATGGTAAATGAGTTGCTGCATCTTGATTTTTAAAGTGTTGTGCCGCTTCCTCTTTTGTATAAACCACTTCACCTTCAGC
>NZ_PVBJ01000041.1:0-409 GCF_002968565.1 Neorhizobium sp. T25_27 | reverse complement strand
CGCTCCGTGAGATTCTTGGCCAGGTACACCTCTTGCTCAGTGTATTTTTTCAACGGAAACCCGGTGCGCGGATCCCGTACAGCTTCACCGTTGTTGTCCGTTACGTTAGGGTCCTTGCTGATCTCGGCAATCGTTTCCCTTTTCACGTACCGGTGTTTTTCTGAGCCAAAAAAGGCACTGAAGTCTTCCGACTTGTCCCGCCAATCATCAAATTTCCCCCTGAATGCCTGCACGACCTGCGCATCGGTTTTCGCATGGAACGGATCGGCGCTCTGGATATTGGGGTTGGTATTGCCGATCTGTGAGTCGCCCGCTTTGGCAAGGCTTTCATGGGTGATTTCACCGCCTTTGGCAACAATGGCATCGTTCAGCCGGGGACGGTTGAGTATCTCTCGCGCCAACATGATGG
>NZ_PVBJ01000040.1:0-411 GCF_002968565.1 Neorhizobium sp. T25_27 | reverse complement strand
ACCCAACGGCAAACGCTGTAGCGAACAGTCACTTGCCGCCGGGAGCTGTGGCCGCTATTAATTCATTAAATCCGCCAGCTTATAAGTTAATGTCTGTTTCGCGGTCGCCAGCGTTAACTGGTTCGCGGTCAGATCCACTTGTGCACCTTCTTTCAGCATTTCGCTAATGGTGTTATCGAGTTCATTAAGCTGCGGGTTAGCGCACATCATACGGGTCATTGCCAGCCCTTTGGCTGTCAGTTCACCATTAGACAGTTTGCCTTCACCGCTAAAGCGGTTACACATGCTGCCGGAAATCATCATCTTTTCACCAAAGCTGATTTCTGGCGGATTTTTATCGCTGGTCACGGGCTTACCGTTTACGCTTTCCAGCACAAAGCGATGATGCTGTAGCTGTTCTGGGGTTACAGC